>DATJRE010000537.1:0-15120 GCA_035505095.1 Bryobacteraceae bacterium
GCCTACCGTAATCTTTTTCCGGATCTTTTTCTGCCTGAGTCGGCTATGCCCGCGGATTTGCGCCGGCATGCCCGCTATCCTGAAACCCTGTTCCGCATCCAGGCGGAGATTTACCGCACCTACCACATGCTCGATCCGCAATCCTTCTACAACCAGGAAGACCTGTGGGACCTGGCGCGTCACACCACCGCGCAGAACGGCGGGGCTGAACCGGTCGAGCCGACTTACGTGATGGCCGCCCTGCCTGGCCAGCAAAACGCCGAGTTTCTCCTGCTGACGCCTTTCACCCCGCGCACCAAGGACAACCTCATTGGCCTGATGGTGGCGCGCTGCGACGGCGACAACCTCGGCGACATCGTGGTGCTGATGCTTTCCAAGCAGAAGCTGATCTTCGGCCCCATGCAGATTGCCGCGCGCATCAACCAGGACAGCACCATTTCCAAGGATTTGACCCTGTGGAACCAGCAAGGCTCGCAGGTGCTGCGCGGCCAGACGCTGGTGCTGCCCGTGGGCGACAATTTCCTCTACGTAGACCCCATTTACATCCAGGCCACCGAAGCCCGCATGCCGCAATTGAAGAAGGTGGTGTTGGTGGTCGGCGAGCGCCTGATTTATACGGATACTTACGATGAAGCGCTGGCGCAGTTATCGTCCGGCGCGCAACAACTTATCCAGCAGGCCCAGGCCGGCGCGCCCGCCGCTCCGCCCTCGCCTGGCGCTCAGCCCGCCGCACTCCCGCCCTCGGCCTCTGGCGATGCCCGCCTCGCCGCCATCCGTGACCATCTCCGCAAATACCGCGATTACGCTGCGCAGGGCCACTGGGCCGAAGCCGGTAAGGAACTGGAAGCCATCGAAGCGGAGGCCAATCGGAAATAGGCTTTCCCGGCGCTCCGAGGCAGCCTGGCGCGGCATCTCGCGCTCGGAATTTACTACAATGACGGAAACCCATGCGCTCGAAATTACTGCTGTCGATTTCTGCCCCTCTCTGGTTGGGCTGCCATCTGGCCGCACAAGCTACCCCCGAAAACGACCCGGTCCAGACGCTGGTAGGCCGGCTCGATCTCGCGCGTTACAAAGCCACCATCCGCGGCCTGACCAAGTTCGGCGACCGAAGGCAGGGCACCGACCGCAACCGCGCCGCCATCGACTGGATTGAAGCTCAGCTCAAGAGCTACGGCTGCACCAACACCGAGCGCATCCACTACACCTATCAGCCGCCGGCCGGGCGCAGGGGCGGCGGGGAGGGCGGGCGCGGCGGCGGAGGGCGCGGCGCCGGCGGAGGCCGCGGCAGAGGCAACCAGGCGGGAGGGAAAGTGCGCGGTGACCGCGGTCCCACGGCTGCCAACAACGACCCGGACCTGCAGCCCGACGCCCGCATTCGCGAGCTGGACTCGCAGCCTTCCACGCCCGGCCCGCGCGAGGAAGTGTTCTGCACCAAAATCGGGACCACCCATCCGGAAGAGATGTACATCGTGGCCGCGCACATGGATGGCATCGGTTACGGAGAGGCAGCCAACGACGATGGCTCGGGCACCGCCCTGGTGATGGAGATTGCGCGAGTGCTGAGCAGCCCGGACGTCACCACCGAGCGCTCCATCCGCTTCGCGCTGTGGAACAACGAGGAGACCGGGTTGAACGGAGCGCGCGCCTACGTGGAGCAGCGCAAAGACCTGCAGGGCAAAGAGGACCCGCCCGGCTCCGGCAAGTATCCCGAACCGAAGTGGCTGGGCATGGTTCAGCACGACATGCTGCTCTTCGATCACGGCATGCCGGCGAAAGACGGCACGGTGAGCGCGCACCAGCGGCCGGAGGCGGACGTGAATATCGAGTTCCAGTCGAAATCCAAGTTCGCGGCGGGGGCGGCCGAGATGGCCTGGGCGTGGCAGGCGGCCAACGAAGCCTATGCCACCGACTATCCCTCGGTGGTTGGGAACCACATGACCAATACCGACTCGACGCCTTTCATGGACCTGGTCCCTTCGATCAGCGTACGCGAACTGGAGCGTGTCTCGCAGATTGGCGGCGGCTGGGACCCCACGCACCATCAGCCCACCGACGTCTATACTCACTTTTCAGAGGGCGACTTCCGGCTGGGCCTGAACGCCACCCAGACCACCTTGGGAGCCGTGGCACACCTGAGCGGAGCGAAGTTGAAATAGGCGGCCGGATGGCCCACGCGGTAGTTGTACCGTCTGGACGAAACCGTGGCCAGTGGCTCCCTGCGTCCGCGCATCGGGCAAGGCTTGACGACGAGTTGCTCGGGCCAGGGGGCACTCGCGCGCTGTGGCTAGGGCGTGGGATGAGTTCTTGCAGGAGGAACAGCGTGGGCACGCGCTCCTGGGTCTGCAACCGCGTGATTCGGTTCGCCCGCCTGCCAACATGGGCGGCTCAACATCGAAGCCGCGACCGGGTGCGGGTCTCGCGGTCGCGGACCTGGGATTTCCCTCCACGGCGTTTGGCGCGCGTACGTCTTGATCGTAGGGAGGAAGGGAGGCTGTCTATTTCCGGACAAAAGCTTGTCCGAGAAGCGGCCGGAACGGCCACTCTCGCGATGGCGATGATTGGGTTATCGGGAGCGCAGGCCACCCGGGCTCCGGATTTGCCTGACTGGGAGACTAAGGCGGGAGGGAAGATGGCGTTCGAAGTTGCCTCCGTCACGCCGAGCAGGGGAGAGGTTGGTCCCCCGAGCTTTCCGGTGAATGTGGGTGAGGCATACCGCCCCACGGGAGGTTACTTTCGGGCGGACTTCGCGCTGAGGACCTACATTGAGTTCGCGTACAAGCTTCCGCCGGTCGCGACGCTGGAAAGTGAGATGTTCCGGCGCCTACCGGAGTGGGTCACGGCCGATTCGTACCACATAGAGGCGCGGGCGGCGATCCGCAACCCAACTAAGGATCAGATGCGCCTGATGATGCAGTCTCTGCTGGCGGACCGGTTCAAGCTGGAGGCCCACTTCGAGACTAGGGAGATGCCCGTGTTTGCCCTGACTCTGGTCAAGCCCGGGAAGCTGGGGCCGAAACTGGTTTTACACGCCGGCGGTCCTCCTTGTAGTCCGGCAGACTCTGCCAACGATGCGTATGGGGCCTATTTGTATGGCGGCCGGGCTGCCAAAGGTCGCGAGACTCGCGAGACTTTTCCGCCGTTCTGCGATTCAGTGGCATTCATGCGCAAGCCCGGCGGTATCCTTCTGCTTGGCTACCGCAATGCCACCATGGAGATGGTGGCGGGATCGCTTTCCGGAGCCGTGGGCCAGGGCCGTCCGGTGATCGATCAAACCGGGTTGATCGGACGGTATGACTTCACCATGGAATGGACGCTTACGCCTAACGGTTCACCGGACACTGGGTCTGCGCCGCCGGACACGGCCGGTCCGACATCGCTCGAAGCCCTGCGCGATCAGCTTGGGTTAAAAGTGGAGTCGACGAGAGGGCCGGTGCGCATCCTGGTGATCGACAAGGTGGCGCGGCCTTCGGCGAATTGAGGGCGGCAGGCGCCACGACGGACAGAACGGTTCGTGCGGGCTGCGGCACCTGCCGGCCCATTAAGCGCCATTTGCCAAGCTCCCGGATGTGAGAACCTGGGAATCACGAAAGTGCGGCTATGAAAATCGACCAGTTTGCAATGGAACGGATGCAATCGACGTGGGAGAACGTCGTGGAGATGGACCTGAGCGAGAGCGGGGTGCGGCCCGTGTCGCTGCGGGAGTTGGGGGAAATGGGGCTGGACCTGGAGACGATTCTGAACACCCCGCTGGGGTACAGCCAATCGAACGGGACCATCCCGCTGCGGGAGAGCCTGGCGGCGGTTTACCCCGGGGCGACCGCCGACCATATCGAGGTGACCAACGGCACCTCGGAGGCCAATTATCTGCTGGCGCTGGCGCTGATCCGCGCGGGCGACGAGGTGGCCTTCCAGGTTCCCAATTACATGCAGTACTGGGGATTGCCGAAGAGTCTGGGGGCGCGGGTGAACACCTTCCGCCTGCAGATCGACCGGGATTGGGAGCCGGACTGGGAGGAGTTCGAACAGGCAGTGCACGCGGGGACCCGGCTGGTGTATCTCTCGAATCCGAATAACCCGAGCGGGTCGGTGCTCTCCGCGGAGGCCATGCGGCGGATGGTGGAGCGGTGCCAGCAGGTGGGGGCTTACCTGCTGGCGGATGAAGTCTACCAGGGCGCGGAGATCGAGGGGCCGCGGACGGCCAGCTTCTGGGGCATGAGCGAGCGGGTGATTGTCACCAGCGGGCTTTCCAAGGCGTATGGGATTCCGGGGGTGCGGATCGGATGGATTGTGGCGCCTAAAGAGGTAGTGGCGGAGTGCTGGACGCAGCACGACTACCTGACCATCGGTCCGAACAAGATTTCCGACATGGTGGCGCGGGTGGCGGTGCAAAACCGCGAGAAACTGTATGCCCGCACGCGGGCCATTTTGCAGGGCAACCTGCCGATGATCCGCGCGTGGGCCGAGGGCTTCGCGGGTTTTTTGACGTTTCGCCAGCCGCGGGCGGGGGCGCTGTGCCTGATGCGGTACGCCTCGGCAACACCCAGTTTCGCGCTGTGCGAGCGAATCCGCGAAAAGCAGAGCGTGCTGATTGTGCCGGGAGCGCACCTGGGGCTGGAGGGCTTTCTGCGGGTGTGGCTGGGCGGAAAGCCGGAGTTTCTGCGCGAAGGGCTGCGGCGGATTGGGGTGGAACTGGAGGGGGAGCGGGACAGGGAGACGGCGGTTGGAACTCAAGCGTGAGCTGGGGCTGCGCGACATCAGCCTGTTCGCCATCAGTTGCATTGTGGGGACGCGCTGGATTGCGGCGGCGGCGCACGCCGGGCCCGGGGCGGTGTCGCTGTGGCTGCTGGGCGCGGTGTTCTTCCTGGTGCCGCTGGCGATTGCGGTGGCCACGCTTTCGGCCCGGTACCCGGGGGCGGGCGGCCTGTACCTGTGGACGCGCGGGGATTACGGGCCGTGGCACGGCTTCCTGGCCTTTTGGGTGTACTGGATGGGGATCGCGCTCTGGTTTCCATCGGCGGCGCTGTTCTACATGAGCGCGGGGTTTTACACGCTGGGGCCACGCTACCAGGCGCTGGCGGAGAACCGGTTTTGGGTGCTGGCAGCGGCGCTGGCGGCCATCTGGATTGCGCTCGGCACCAACCTGGTGGGGGTGCGGATCGGCAAATGGACCGAAAACGTGGGAGCGGCGGCCACCTGGCTGCTGGGCGGAGCCTTTATCGCCCTGGCGGTGGTGGCATGGCGCCGGGTGGGTCCGGCGACCCCCATGCACGTGGCGCCGCATTGGGATTGGGCGACGGTGAGCTTCTGGTCAACGATTGCCTACGCCATGAGCGGAATGGAGCTGGCGGGCTTCATGAGCGGAGAGATTCGGGATCCGCTGCGGACACTCCCCCGGGCGGGGTGGATTTCGGCGGCCTTCGCCACGGTGTTCTACGCGGGGTCGACGATGGCGCTGCTGGTGCTGCTGCGGCCGGAGAAAATCAGCGAGCTGAACGGGCTGGCGGAGGCCGGAGAGGCGGGCGGCCGGCTGCTCGGGCTGGCGTGGCTTTCGCCGGCGATTGCGCTGCTGGTGCTGACCAGCGCGGTGGGCCAGATCGGCGGGCTTGGGACAGGGGTATCGCGGCTGCCGTTTGCGGCGGGGGTGGACCGGCTGCTGCCGAAGGCCTTCGGGTACGTTCATCCGCGGTGGGGGACGCCGTACGTTTCGATTCTGGCTCTGGGCGGGGTGGCGACGTTTCTCCTGGTGGCGATCCAGCTTGGGGATACGCTGCGGGCCGCTTACGACGAACTGGTGTCGCTGATGGTGATTGTGGGCTTTCTGCCCTTCGGGTACATCTTCGGAGGGGCGTGGAAAGCGGGGAAACGGCTGAGCGCCCTTGCAGGCGGCGGAATCACGGCGCTGGCGATTGCCTGCGCGGTGGTGCCCACGGCATCGATTACGAACGTGTGGCTGTTTGAGGGCAAGCTTGCGCTGGGCACCGGCGCGGTAATCGCGTCAGCGATGCTGGTGTACCGGCGGCACGCGCGGGGCCAGTAGGGGCGGTGGCTAAGCTGGCTATTTGCCAGGCGCTAGGCCTTGTCGGAATCCGAGGGGACCTTGATGGCGTCCTTGAAGCCTTTGATGCCTTCGGCGAGGCCTTTGCCAAGTTCGGGCAGCTTTTTGGGGCCGAACATAATAATGGCGATCGCCAGGATCACCAGCAGGTGCCTGGGTTGGAGAAGATCTTCAATCATAGAGGTTGTTGCCTCCTATTAGAGTAACAGGGTTGCGGGGCGCCGGGCTGCGGCGGGCGGGGCAATCTTTGGGGGCTATCTTTTGATTGGGGGCGGCCGCACGAGCTGGGGAGAGGCCTTTGCGCTTGCCAGGATCTGACTGATGGAGGATACGTGCCTTCACTTGAGCGATGAGAAGCAGAGCCAGCTCCGCCTGGAACCCCCGAGATGCCGGCCAGCCGAGCCGTCTTCATTGCCGCCTGAGACTTGGGTGGCCAGCATTGTGAAGGCAGTCCTTACTCTTTCCTGAGCGATGCGGGCCAGGGACGCGACGCAACCTGCCGTTCCGAAACCGGCCTGGTGCGCCAGCGGCTATAATCAGATTGCTCTCATGAACCCTACTCTGGCCCCGCGGCCGGCGCTATCGCGCTTTCGCTGGGTGGTTTGCAGCCTGCTTTTCTTTGCGACCGTGATTGCTTACGTGGATCGCGGGGTGCTGGCCTACCTCGAACAGACGCTCGAGAGAATCATCGGCTTCGATAAAGAGCAGTACAGCTACATGACCGCGGCGTTTCAGGCGGCCTACGCGATCGGGCTGGTGAGCGCGGGGCGCCTTACGGACCGGCTGGGGACGCGGCGGGGCTTCGCCATCGCCATCACCCTGTGGAGCGTGGCGGCCATGCTGCCTGGCCTCGCGACCTCGGTTCTCACGTTCGGCTTCGCCATGTTTTTCCTGGGGCTGGGCGAGGCGGCCAATTTTCCGGCCTGTATCAAGACGGTCGCGGAATGGTTCCCCAAGAAAGAACGCGCGCTGGCCACGGGGATGTTCAATTCGGGAGCCAACATCGGGGCTATCGTGGTGCCGGCGGTGGTGCCGTTCCTGGCCCTGACATTCGGGTGGCGGGGGGCGTTCATCGCTACCGGGGCGCTGGGGTTCGTGTGGCTGGCCTCCTGGCTGCTGCTTTACGATAAGCCCGAAACCGACAAGCACATCTCGGCGGCGGAACTGGCCTACATACGCAGCGATCCGCCGGAGAAGATCGAGGCGGTGCCGTGGGTGCGCATCCTGCCTCTGCGGGAGACCTGGGCCTTCGCCGTGGCCAAATTTTTCAGCGACCCCATCTGGTGGTTCTACCTGTTCTGGCTGGCGCCGTATTTGCAGGAAACCTTCCACCTGGACATCAAACAGAACCGGCTGCCGGTGATCGTGGCGTATGCGCTTTCGTGCATCGGGAGCGTGGCCGGCGGGTGGCTGTCGGGGTTTCTGCTGAAGCGCGGCGTGACGGTCAACGTGGCGCGCAAAACGGCCCTGCTGATTTGCGCGCTGGCGGTGCTGCCGGTGCTCTACGCGCCCTATTCGCATAATCTGTGGGTGGTGGTGGCGCTGGTGGGGCTGGCCATGGCAGCGCACCAGGGGTGGTCGGCGAACCTGTTCACGCTGCCCTCGGACATGTTCCCGCGGGCGGCCGTAGCCAGCGTGGTGGGCTTCGGCGGAATGGTGGGGTCGGTGGGCGGGGTGCTGATGCAGCTTGGCGCGGGGCGGATTGTGCAGGCCACCCACAGCTATCTGCCATTGTTCCTGATTGCCGGGTCGGCGTACCTGGTGGGGCTGGGGATCGTGCAACTGCTGACCCCGCGGCTGGCTCCGGCCAAGCTGGATTAGGCGCATGCCGCTGCCCTGGCGCACGCCTGCCGCCCTGCTGGTTCTGCTGGTGCTGACGGCGGGATTCTATTGGCAGCTCACCATTTCGGGGCGCTACACGTGGCTGGAAAACCCCGACCAGGCGCTGCAGGTGCGGCCGTGGCTGGATTATGAAGCGCGCGAATTGCACGCCGGGCGGCTGCCGCTGTGGGCGCCGTACGAATGGGGCGGACAATCGTTGATCGGGCAGGTGCAGCCGGGTCTGGTAAACCCGCTGAACTGGCCGCTATTCGCCATGCCGCTGCGCGACGGCCACATCCCCACCGGGACGCTGCACTGGTATTGGGTGCTGATCCACTGGGTGGCGGCCGCGTTTATGTTCTGGCTGTGCCGCGACCTGGGCGCGGGGTTTGGGCCCTCCATTCTGGGCGGCTCGGTGTATGCGCTGGCGGGCTTCCTGGGACATTCCGATACACCGCAGTTTCTGATGGGGGCGGTGTGGATTCCGCTAATGCTGCTGTTTCTGGCGCGGGTGGGCCGCGGCCAGCGGGTGTTGGGGAGCGCGGCCTGGAGCGGGGCGGCGCTGGGCGCGGCGTTTCTGGGCGGGCACCACAACATTCCGATCTACACCTCGGTGGTGCTGGGCGGCGTGTGGGTCTGGCTGCTGGCGCGGCACTGGCGGCAGCGGCGGATGTGGATGGCGGCGGCGCTGTTCGGGGTGGTGGCCTCGCTGGTGGCGGCGGTGCAGATTCTGCCGGCCGTGGAGTATGGGCGGCAATCGCTGCGGTGGGCGGGGGCGCCCGACGCGCTGAAGTGGAACGACCGCATTCCCTACAGTGTGCACGAGAATTTTTCACTGGGCCTGCGAGGGATACCGGGCCTCGTGCTGCCGGGCCTGGCGGTTCATGCCCAGCCGTTGGTCGGGAGCGTGGCGGTGGCGCTGGCGCTCATCGCTCTGTGGTACGGCCGGAGGCGCTGGGAAGTGCGCATGCTGGGTGCGGTGGCACTGGGCAGTCTGCTGCTGGCTTTGGGCAGCGTCACGCCGGTGGAGCGGGTGGCTTACGAAATCATCCCCATGGTGGAGAAGGCTCGCTATCCGGCTTTTGCGATCGTCATCTGCCAGGCGGGGATCGCGGCGCTGGCGGCGCTCGGGCTGGAAATCGGGCTTGCGGGTGCGCGGCAGCGGAAGGCGGTCGGCGCGGCTTGGTGGATGGCGGGATTCGCGGCGGCGGTGTGCTCGTACTACCTGGTCTGCCGGTGGCTGGGGCGGCCAACATACGCAGAGCCGCTGTGGCCTGCGGTGACGGCATCCACCGGGCTGGCCCTGGTGTGGCTGGCTTTGGGGCGGGGTTGGCGGCAGGCGGCTCCGGCGGCGGCGCTGGCGCTCTTTTTCGTGGAGGCGACGGCCGTGCGTGCGCCGGTGCAGCCGCGCGATGCACCGGGCTCGTATGAGCGGATCGTGGAGAGCCAGCGCGATATCGCCGATTTCCTGCGTGCCCAGCCGGGGTGGTTCCGGGTGTGGCTGGATCAGGACGCGGTGCCCTACAATTTCGGGGACTGGTATGGCATTGAGCAATTCGGCTCATACACGGCTTCCATGCCGATTGCGGTACACGCGCTGGTGGGTCATGCCGAGACGGCGCGGCTTTTCGGAGTGGTTTACAATGTGGCGCGGAAGCCGGCGAACGCATCGCAGGTGGCAGTGTTCCACTCGCGCAGCGGGTTGAATGTATACCGCGACCCGGCGGTGGGCCCGCCGATGTGGCTGGAGCGGCCGGCGGTGGCCGGCTGCGCGCCGGACCAACTGCGGGTGACGCTGCGCACGCCGGAAGATACGCGGATTGACGCTACGGCGGGGTGCCCGGGACTGCTGGTGGTGGGTGACCCGTGGTTCACCGGCTGGCGGGCGTGGGTGGATGGGCGGCGGGTGCGAATCCAGCAGTATGAAGGGGTTACGCGCGCGCTCGCTTTGGAAGCAGGAACGCACCGGGTGGAGTTCCGCTACCAGCCCGGCTCGGTGTGGTGGGGAGCGGGGCTGAGCCTGCTGGGCTTGGGGGTGGCCCTGGTTGTGCATTTTAGAGCACAGTAACCGATTGCTAACAAAGCGGATAGACAGTAGAATCAGGGTGCGATGGCTGGCCAGGAGAATAAAACCGTTCTGGTGGTTGACGATGAGCCGGAAATCCGCAAGCTGGTGGCCGCCATGGTCAGCCAGTTCGGCTATACGGCTATGACCGCCGATAGCGGCGAGCATGCGCTCACGCTGTTTCGCAAACACCCCGAATCGGTACAATTGCTGATTACCGACGTGGTTGCTCCGGGAATGAGCGGCCCCATGCTGGCGGACAAGCTGGCGGCGCTTCAGCCCGATCTGAAGGTGCTGTACATTTCGGGTTACGACAACACCCACATGGTGCGCAAGTACGTGGTGGAAAGGGGCCACGCGCTGCTTGCCAAGCCCTTCACGGTGGAGGCGTTGCGGGAGAAAATAGAGTCGCTGCTGGGGCCCGTGGTGCGGGGGTAAGGAGCGGCCTCTGGCGGATCGGCCGTCCCGATCGCATCGTGGCCGCTGGTTTCTCTTCCCAATCAGGCGCTTGGCGCTTCCCGCGCCGGCGGGCCCGTTCGTCTACGAGCGGCTGGCGCGCACCATTGATCGCGCCTGGCTGGGCCGGCAGTTCCCGGCGGTGGAAGCAGAGCGGGAATTCATCCGCAACTTCACGAAGCCGCTGCCAGGAGCCTGGAAAAGAAGAGGCGTGCGGGACTAATCGCATCAGTCAGTTGGCGCCGATCCAGATCAGCCTTTAAGTCTGACCCCACATCTGCGAACGCGCGGCGATGGCCATGGCGGGTCAAGTGGACAAGTCACTCTGAAGTATCAGCCTCCACATTGCCGGCGGGAACTGAGACCGCGAATCTCTTCCGAAGAACGGTTAGCATTGGCATAGAGCGGTGCACCAAAACGATAGACCCCGCGCCAGCGTGAGCGCCGTCAGTATTTGATAGTGCAATTTCCCCTACGCTCGCGCGTTCAACCGACAATCCAAGCAGCCCCATCCTGAGCGATTACGTACCCGAATCCGGCGCTGGATTGCTTACCCGGCGTAGCCTCCTGAGATTGCATCGTCACATAGCCGTCCACGGCCATTCGTCCCTGGCGCAGAGGCCGCGTAATTCTGAGGAATCCGCGGTTGCTATCGGCGTGCGCGGACGCCTAACATGAAGGAGCGGGGCGAGTCCGAACTCGCCGGATTCCATACGAAGGTCTGTTCGCGGTGGACCTCGGCTCATTTGCACCTTACCTGTACGCGTTTTTTGTGAGCCTGGGCGGCTTTGGCTTGCTGCTCATGGGCGTGATGGATTCCTCTTTTCTCTTCATGCCGCTCGGAAACGATCTGTTGGTGCTTGCGCTGTGTGCCCGCGATCACGCGCGGTTGCCCTTTTACGCGGCGATGGCCGCGGCGGGTTCCGTGCTCGGGTGCCTGCTCGTTGATTTGGCTGTGCGCAATGGCGGCGAACGCGAACTGGAGAAACACCTGTCCGGGCGTAAGGCCGACTACATAAAGGCAAGGGTCAGGCGCCGCGCCGGATTCGGCCTGGCGTTCGCTTCCCTCATGCCGCCTCCGTTCCCCTTCACTCCGTTCGTCATCGCCGCTGCGGCCCTTCAGTATCCGCGCAGGCGGCTTTTCACGGTCATCGCAGGTGCCCGGTATCTCCGGTTCTCCGCGGAGGGAATCCTCGGAATAATCTTCGGCAGGCAGATACTCCGGCTTGGGGAAGCGCGCTGGGCGCGGAATGCGATCGTTTTGTTGCTGGCGCTCGCTATCGGCGGCAGCGTCGTCTCGATTGTCCGGTGGATACGCAACAAGCATAAAGCCTGAGTGACGGCGCCCATTTGTGGCGAAACCCGCTTCAGATTTCCTCTGCGGCCTGACTTTCGGCCAGCGGCCAGATGGGGCTTCCCGGCGAAACCGGGCGCGGCCAAAGATCCCGCGGCACGCGTTTCCCGAGCTTGCCGGGCGCCAGCGGGATCTTGTCGCAAAACCTGCGCAGGAAGGCCAAGGTCACGGGGCGATGGCACGACAATTGGAACCAGGTAGAGGGACGACGTCGCGAAACATTCCAACCCGGCGCCCGTCTCGAACCGAATTCGATCAGAACTGGAGTTGCCACCACGATAGCGGGCGCGGCGGTCACTTTTATGTGGCGCACCCAGTTTCAGGCGCCGCCGCGACGTCCGGGCGTAACGCGGGTTACAATGTTAGCGTCGTTAGCAATGAGGTAAGCGATGGAAACGATTGGCTGGCCGGAACTTCTGGTGATCGGCCTGGTGTTTGTACTGCTTTTCGGAACGAAGAAGATCCCGGAGTTGGGGAAGGGGTTGGGCGACGGCATCAAGAGCTTCAAGGCGGCGCTGAAAGGCCCCACGCCGGAGGAAAAGCCGGCAGCCGCTGCGCCGGCGGAAAAACCGGCCGAGGCGGCGCCGGAAGAGCAACCGGCCGAAAAGGTTTGATTCGAACGCGTTGTGAAGATCCGGTCCCGAAAATTCGAAGGCCGCTGCGCCAGGCATAAGGGGTACAATCCCGCCGTCGACGGCCAAGGCGGCATCCGCGGAGGATGCCCACGGTGCCAGTTGCTGTTCGAAATCTGGAAGACCTCGCTGAATCTGAACCAGCTTATCCGCAAGTTCGACCCCAGCCATGACGATTTGAAACGCCCCGCGATGGCCAAGCAGCCGGTGGCAGACCCGCGGCAGATGAGCTTCATCGCCGAGTGACGCCCCGCCGCTTGTTGGCCCCTACCGCAGCTTCCGCGCAACCACCAGGTGTTGCGTGAGCATCAGCGGCCAGAGGGTCTTCTCAAAGAGCAGCTCGCCGCGCTCGCGGACGGACTGAAGCACCTCGGGCGGCAGGAGCGGGCGCTCGTCATGGAATTTCCACTGGCCGATGGATTCAAGGAAGCGCCGGGTGGCCCGGTAGAGGCCGGTGGGGGTGGGAAAAGTGATGATCGCCAGGCCGCCGGTGCGCACCGCATTGAAGTGCGCCAGCACGGCGGCGCGCGTATCGGCGGGGCTGAAATGCTCTACCAGGCCCACGCTGAACACCACGTCTGCGACGGGCGGAAGCGACATGGCGAGCACGCTTTCACGGTGCAGCCGCAGGGTTTGGCCCAACGATCCGCCGGCGGCCGCGTGGCGCGCCAGCAGATCCAGGCCGAACTGGTTGGTGTCCACCACATCGTAGGAACGCGGGGCGAATTCCGCCACCAGGCGGTCCACAAAGCAGCTATTGGCGCCGCCGATTTCGACCATCGCCAGCGGCTGGCCCGCCGGCGCCTGGGCGTAGCGCCGGATGGCCCCGACCAGCATCGCGGTGGTGTACTGGCGGGTCAGCCGGGCGGTGGCCGGGACACTCTGGTAGTAGCGGTCCCAGTCGGTGGCGCGGTGAGAGGTGGCAATGGGTGCGGACACGGGATCTCCACCGATCACTGTATCGGATTGGGACGGCCGGCTCAAGACGGGCGGCGGCGCGGCAGTGCCGGACCGCACCGGTTAGAATAAAAGAATTGGAACGTCATGAACCCGTTTCCCAGCAGCTTTTCCATCGGTCCTGTAAAGATCGCCCCGGCTACCGTGCTGGCGCCCATGGCGGGCGTCACCGATACGGTGTTCCGGCGGTTCATCCGCAACCTGGGCGGGTGCGGGCTGATCATGACGGAATTCACCAGCTCCCACGGGGTGAGCGCTTCGCTGGGCGCGCGCAAACCCTCGAAGACGCTGAAGTACCTGGCCTTCCAGCCGGAGGAGCATCCTATTTCGGCGCAGCTTTTCGGGGCCGATCCGCGGGTGATGGCGGACGCCGCGCGGGTGTGCCAGGACCTCGGTTTCGACGTCCTGGACATCAACTTCGGCTGCCCGGTGAACAAGGTGGTGAAGTGCAACGGCGGCTCCGGGCTGCTGCGCGACTTGCCGCTGGTGGAGCGGCTGCTGCGCGAAGTGCGGGCGGCCATCTCGATTCCCTTCACCATGAAGTACCGCGCCGGCTGGAACGACAATGAGCTGGTGACGGTACGGATGGCGCGCCTGGCGGAAGACTGCGGCTTGCAGGCGGTCGCGCTGCATCCGCGCACCCGCGACCAGGGCTACAGCGGGCGGGCCGACTGGAGCCGCATTGCCGAAGTGAAAGCGGCGGTGAAAATTCCGGTGATCGGCAACGGCGACATTGTGACCCCCGAAGACGCCCTGCGCATGGCCGCCGAGACTGGCTGCGACGCGGTGATGATCGGCCGCGCGGCCAGCTCCAATCCGTGGATCTTCCGGCAGATTCAGCAGTACCTGGAGACCGGTGCATATGTCGAGCCGACCCAGCGCGACCGCTACGAAATGATGCGGCGCTACTACGCCATGCTGATCGAGCACCGGGAGAAAGATGGCGTGGGCAAGATGAAGCAGTTCGCCACCTACTTTACGCATGGCGTGCGGCACGGCGCGCAGCTTCGCGCCTCCATTTACAAGGCCCAGGAGGCGGCGGCCATCCTGGAGCTGGTGGACGAGTTCTTCGAGCGGGGCGAGGGCGCCCCCTCCGCCGTGGAGCCGGACCCGGTGCTGGCGCGGTGAAGAAAGTCCAGGTGATCACCGACGGGGCTTGCCTGGGCAACCCCGGGCGGGGCGGCTGGGCGGCCATCCTGCGCTACAACGAGCATAAGAAAGAATTGTGGGGATCGGAGGCCCACACCACCAACAACCGCATGGAACTGCAGGCGGCCATCGAGGGCCTGCGGGCGCTCAAGGAAGACTGCGCGGTGGAAGTGGTGACGGACTCGGAGTATCTGAAGAACGGCATCACCGGATGGATCAACGGCTGGAAGCGCAACGGCTGGATGACCAAAGCGCGGAAGCCGGTGGTGAATCAGGACCTGTGGAAGGCGCTGGATGAGCAGGTGTCGCGGCACCAGACCACGTGGACGTGGACCAAAGGGCACGCCTCGCACGACGACAATAACCGGTGCGATGAGTTGGCGTCGCGGGCCGCGCGGGAGCAATCCAATAGCGGGTAGGCTTCTGGGAGCTATCGCGCCGGGGATGAGGACGCGCTTTCGGCCTTCAGCCAGGCGCTGAGCATACGGAGCGCGGCGCCGCTTTCGGTCTGCTGGATGGCTTGCGCCTCGGTGGCGAATTCCAGGGCGCGGCCGGCATCTCCCGCGTCCAGCGCCTGGCGGGCGGCCTGCCGCAATTGCCAGGCCATCACCGTCAGCAGCATCACCGG
>DATJRE010000538.1:0-22704 GCA_035505095.1 Bryobacteraceae bacterium
CTGGACCTGCTCATCCTGAAAGTGCTCGCGCTGGAGCCTATGCACGGGTGGGCGATTGCCCAGCGCATCCGGCAGATCTCCGGGGACGTTCTGCAGGTGGGCCAGAGTGCGCTCTACCCGTGTCTGCACAAACTCGAGCAGAACGGGTGGATTCGCTCGGAATGGGCGGCCAGCGAGAACAACCGGCGGGCCAAATACTACACGCTCACCAGGGCGGGGCGCAAGACCCTGGCCAAGGAAGCCGCCCAGTGGGAGCGTTTGTCCGGCGCGATCTCGATGGTTGTGCGGACCGCGTGAAAGGGGGGAATCGCCATGCGCGTAAATGACATCTTGCGCCTGCGGTTGCGCTCCCTTTTCTCCCGCGGGAAAGTGGAGCAGGAACTCGACGAGGAACTGCAGTATCACCTGGACCGCGAGATTGAGGCGCACACGGCGGCCGGCATAAGGGCTGGCATGAGCCCCGCCGAAGCGCGGCGCGCCGCCCTCCGCCTGGTTTCCGGCCTGGAACAACGCAAAGAGGAGTGCCGCGACATGCGGGGATTGAACCTGATCGACAACCTGCGCCAAGACCTGGGCTTCGCCATCCGCCAGTTGCAGAAAAACCCCGGATTCACCTGCACGGCCATCTTCGTCCTGGCTCTGGGGATGTGCGCCAGCCTCTCGATTTTCTCTTTTGTAGACGCGGCCCTCATCCAGCCCCTGCCGTACCGCGACCCCGCGCGGCTGGTGGCCCTCTACGAGGTCAACGGGATGTTTCCGCTGAGCAACCTCTCTTACCCCGATTACCTGGATTGGAAACAGCGCAACCGGGTCTTTGACTCGCTGGATATCTATCAATCGCGCGGCTTCCGCCTGGACACTCCGGCCGGTGCGCAGCCCGCACGCGGCGCTCGGGTGAGCGACGGGTTCTTCCGGACCCTGGGCGTGGCGCCGGTGCTGGGACGCGATTTCTATCCCGGCGAAGATCAGCCGTCCGCGGCGCGTACTACCCTGCTGAGTTACGCCGCCTGGCAGGAGCAGTATGGCGGCAGACGCGATGTGCTGGGGCGGACAGTTGCGCTGGATGGCGAGCCGTACGTCGTCATTGGGGTGCTGCCGCGCGACTTTCATTTCGCGCCGGTGGGCCGTCCCGCGTTCTGGGTTCCGTTTCGCGCGTCGGGACCCTGCGATCTGCGGCGGAGCTGCCACGGCATTTTCGGCGTGGCGCGGCTGAGGGACGGCGTTTCCGTGGAGGCCGCACGCGCCAACGTGAAGGCCATCGCCAGCCAACTCGAAAAAGAGTATCCCGGTTCCAATCTCGATCAAGGCGCGGACCTGACCACGCTGTCCGAGAGCATCGTGGGTAACGTCCGCCCCATCCTCATGGTGATGCTCAGCGGCGCGGGGTTGCTGCTGTTGATCGCTGCCGTGAATGTGGCCGGCCTGCTGCTGGTGCGGTCGGAAGGGCGCCAGCGCGAAATCTTCGTGCGCAAGGCTTTGGGTGCGTCCTCGACGCGATTGGCCAGCCAGTTCGTCACCGAAGCGCTGGTGCTGGCCGCCGCCGGTGGCGCGCTAGGTCTGGCCTCGGCCTCGGTGGCGATCCAGCTTCTTCACGGGCTCATCTCCGGCGATTTCCTGGCCCGCCTTCCGTTTCTGGACGCGGCCGGCTTGAACGGCCGTGTAATGGCCGCTGGAATAGCCATCGCAGTGCTGGCCGCGGTGTTGTTGTCGCTGCCCCCGAGCTTGCGGATTTGGTCGCCGGAGCTGCACAGCGGCATGGCGGAAGCCAGCCGCGGCTCCGCGGGAACCGTATGGCGCAGGTTGGGATGCCGGCTGGTGGTGATGGAACTGGCCGTCGCCATGGTGTTATTGGCCGGCGCCGGTCTGCTGGGCCAAAGCCTGTATCGCCTGCTGCACGTGGAGATCGGCCTGCGCCCCGATCACCTGGCCACCATGGAAGTCTACGCGCCGCAGGAGAACTACGGGAAAGACGCGCAGGCCATCGCCCTGGCGCGGCTGGTGACTGCCCGCGTCGAAGCCCTGCCGGGCGTGATCTCGGTGGGCATCGTGGAAAACGGCATCCCGCTTACCGGCAACGGCAACACCGCCTGGTTCCATGTGGTGGGCCGGCCGTGGCACGGCGAGCATAACGACGTTCCCGAACGCGACGTGAGCACCGGCTACTTCACCACCCTGGGCACCAGGCTGCTGCGGGGCCGCTTTTTCAACGACAGGGACGACGCGGCCGGCCCGCGCGTAGGGATCGTGAACCGCGCGTTTGCCCGGCGCTACTTTCCCGGCGAAGACGCCGTCGGCAAGCAGATCGCCAGCAATTCCACGCCGCCAGTGATCACACAGATTGTCGGCATGGTAGACGACATCCGCGAAGGCCCGCTGGACACTGCCATCCCGCCGGTGCTTTATCTTCCTTTCGACCAAAGTCCCGACAATTACTTCTCGCTGGTGGTTCGGACCGCGCAGGACGAACGGCCGCTGCTTCCACTGCTGGCGGCCACGATTCGGGCCATCGATTCCAGCATCATTCCCCTGAAAGGCATGACCATGACCGCCCAGATTCAAGATTCGCCATCGGCCTACCTGCATCGTTCGCTGGCCTGGCTGGTGGGAGGGTTCGCCGCAATGGCAATGCTGTTGGGCGTGGTCGGCCTCTACGGTGTGGTGGCGTATTCGGTCGGCCAGAGGAGCCGGGAAATCGGCATCCGGATGGCTCTGGGGGCGCGGCCCCGGTCCATTTACGAGCTGATTCTGAGCGAAGCCGGGCGGCTGATTGTGTCCGGCATTGCCATCGGTGTGGGGTGTTCGATCGGCGCGGCGGGCCTGATGCGGGGGCTGCTGTTCGGCATCCGCTCGTGGGACGTCCCGACCCTGGCCGCCGTCGCTGGAGTGCTCAGCCTGGCAGCGCTGCTGGCCAGCCTCATCCCCGCGCGCCGGGCGGCCTCGGTTGACCCGGTAGAGTCGCTGCGCGCAGAGTAGCGTCTGGACTTACGCCTCGATCGGTTACACTGATCTAAACCCGCGAAAGGGCACCCAACGCGCAGGGAAGGGAGAGGTACCGGGATGAAATTCGCCAAATGGCTGCTCTGCTTTTCCGCCATCGCCGGGGCCGCGGCGGCCCAAGACAGGCCGCCCGCGCCAGTGAGCGGCGCCTCCGAGACGCTGCGGGTTCCGGGGCTGAAGGAACCTGTGGAGATCCTCAAAGACCGCTGGGGGATCTCGCACATCTACGCGCGGAACGAGTCCGACCTCTTCTTCGCGCAGGGCTACAACGTCGCCCGCGACCGGTTGTTTCAGTTGGAAATGTGGCGCCGGCAGGCCACCGGGACGGTCGCGGAGATCCTGGGGAAGAAGGAACTGCGGCGCGACGTGGGCAATCGTCTCTTCATGTTTCGCGGCGATCTTACGCAGGAACTGAACTGGTATCATCCGCACGGCGCGGCCATCGTCGAGTCCTTCGTCAACGGAATTAACGCCTATATTGCCGAAACGGAGCGCAATCCGGCGCTGCTGACCCCGGAGTTCCAGATGCTCGGCATCCGGCCCGGCAACTGGACCCCCGCCGTGGTCATCTCGCGGTTCAACGGATTGCTGGGGAACGTCACCCAGGAGCTGAACATGGCGCTGGCGATTCGCGCCGTCGGCGCCGCACGGGTGAAGGACCTGGACTATTTCCAGCCCGGCAATCCGAACCTGGACCTGGACCCGGCCATCGATGTTGCGCTGCTTTCGCGCGATGTGCTGGGACTCTACTCGGCGTTCCGCTCGCCACTGCGCTTCACCGCCGATGAACTGGTGGCCGGGTATCGCAACCAGGCGGCCGGCGGGCAGCAGCTCGCCGCGCAGTTGGACGAATCGGCGGACTATCCATCGGCGGTTGACCTGAGCCGGCGCCGCGAAGATATCGGCAGCAACAACTGGGTGGTGGGCGGGAAACTCACCGCCAGCGGCTATCCGCTGCTGGCCAACGACCCGCATCGCGTGCAGGAGGCGCCCTCGCTGCGCTACTGGGTGCACCTGGTCGCGCCGGGGTGGAATGTGCTGGGCGGCGGCGAGCCATCGCTGCCGGGCGTCTCCATCGGCCATAACGAGCATGGCGCCTGGGGACTCACCATCTTCGGCACGGACAGCGAGGATTTGTACGTCTACGACACCAACCCCCAAAATCCGTCGCAGTACAAGTACCAGGGCGGCTGGGAGGCCATGACGGTGATTGAGGAATCGATTCCCGTAAAGGGCGAATCGCCGGCGCGCGTGGAGCTGAAATACACCCGGCACGGGCCAGTGGTTTTCGAAGACAAAGCGCACCACAAAGCCTACGCCGTGCGGGCGGCGTGGCGCGAGGTGGGCGGAGCGCCGTATCTGGCCAGCCTGCGCATGGACCAGGCCAAAACATGGGAAGAGTTTCGCGACGCCTGCTCGTACAGCCGCATTCCGGCCGAGAATATGGTGTGGGCCGATAAAGACCGCAACATCGGCTACCAGGCCGTGGGCATCGCGCCCCAGCGCCCCAACTGGAGCGGGCTGCTTCCGGTGCCGGGCGACGGGCGTTATGAGTGGGATGGCTTTCTCCCCATCAAGGCGCTGCCCCACGTGGAGAACCCGGAAAAAGGCTACTTCAACACATCCAACAACTACCTGATTCCCCCTGGCTGGCCGTATCCAGAGGCGTTGCACTATACCTGGACCGACCCCTATCGCGCGGACAGCGTGGAGCAGTTCCTGCGCTCCGGGCGGATGTTTACGGTGGCGGACATGATGGAGCTGCAGAACAGCGTGTTTTCTATTCCGGCCCGCGAACTGGTGCCGCTGCTGCGCGAAATCACGGCGTCGAATCAGGCCACCGAACAGGCGCGGCAACGCCTGGTGCACTGGGATTGCAACCTGGACAAAGATTCGGCGGCGGCCGGCATTTACGAGATGTGGCAGCGGCGGATACAGGCCAACGTCCGGGCGGCGGTGGTGCCCGGCGCAGCGCAAAGTTTCATCGGCATGCCGCCGCTCTCGAAGATCGTCCACTGGATGGAGGCTCCCGATGGGCGGCTGGGGGCCGACCCCCTTGCCGGGCGCGACGCGCTCCTGCTGAAGAGCCTGGATGAAGCGGTAGCCGAGCTGACCCGCCGCCTGGGAGCGGATGCGGACAAATGGAAACTGGGCGCATACCATCACGCCCTGATCGTTCATCCGATGGCCGGCGCGATGAAGCCGACGGAGCGTGCCAGGTTCGACGTGGGCGACCTGCCGCGCGGCGGCGACAGCTACACCGTGGACGCCACCGGCGGCGCCGAGAACCAGACGGCCGGGGGATCGTTCAAGATCATTGTGGACACAGAGGACTGGGACAACTCGGTGGGGCTGAACAACCCGGGCCAATCCGGAGACGTCCGCGACCCTCACTACCGCGATCTGTACCCGCTGTGGGCCCGCGGGCGGTACTTCCCGATTTTCTATTCGCGGACGAAGGTGGAATCGGTGACCGGGAAGAGGTTCGATTTGCAACCGGCTTCCAGTAGCGCATCCAGCCAGAGGCCCGGGCGGTAGTGTGTGGTCCCGTAGCGCTTGCTGAGCGCGCGGCTCCTAAAATGACGCCCGATTGGCGCGCGTGGGAGAGCAGGCCTTGCATTCTCTCAAGGGCGCCGCGCCTCATTTCACCAGCGTGAAATCGGTCCATTGGGCGGCCCGCTGCAGCTTCGGATTCTGCAGGTGCTCGGTGGCGATCAATTCCACGGCGTACTGTCCGGGCGGCAAGGTGGGCGGCAGCTTGATGATGCCGGCTGCCGGAATGGCTTCCATCGACGCGCCCCGCGGCACGGCCAGGGGGATGGCGCGGCCGGTGAAGATCGGCTCCGGGCCGAAGAACAAACGCACTTCGAGATCGACCTTCGGTTGCGCAGTCTGCCGGTCGAGCGCCGCTCCCATCACCGTGCACTCGTATCGCAGCACGGCGCCGGACGCGAACTCGCGGGTCACGGCGCTGCCCGCGCCCAGCACACCGGCGCGGGTGAGCGCGGCATTCCGCGCAGGGTCGGAATCCGAGAGCAGCACGCTTGAAAGCGCAATGCCCGGCCGGCTGAAATCGGGGATCTCGACGAAGAGCGTGGCGGACCCAATCCGCCCGGAGTTGGCGTCCCGCACCGCTACTCTGAACTGGCACGGCCCAGGTTTGGGAACCTCCACATCCAGGCCGTAGACCAGGCCCGATGCGACAAGCTGCTCCCTCTCTCCGGCGGTAACCGGCGCGTTGAAGGTCTTGTCGCTGACGGTGACGATTTGGTTGTTCTCTCCGAACGCCGCGGCCACGATGTCGAGGTTCAGTTGTTTCTTTCCGTCCGCCACATCCTGAAACCCGAGGCCGTGCGCATCGATGGCCAGCATGGTGCGAACCAGCGCCGCGGGGTGTCCGGTCCGGGGATTTTTGTGCGCCGCCGCCGAATAAAAAGCGCTCAGCCGCACGGGAAATCCGTTGGCCTGGAATGGCGAGAAGAGCGCCTGCCGGGCGGATCCGGGAGACAACGGCTCCGCGGCCGCCGGTGGGTCGGGAGTTCCCAGAAAACCGTTGCGGGAACGCACTTCCAGGCCAGCCCGCAAGACCTTCACCTGGATCCTGTGAAACTGCGGCTTGCCGCGCACTGGGGCGAAATCCTCGCGATGCGGCTGGTAGCCGATCAGATAATAGCTGCCCATGTCGTCCATCGCGTTGGTCAGGCCCTGGATGAGGTCGTTGTTGTCGTGAAAGAAAATGCCACCGGTTCCGCGGGCGAGTTGGTCCAGGCTTGTCTGCGACGCCCGATAGGGCGCTTCCCGCGCGCTTGCCGCTCTCAGCCCGCCCGCCGCCGGACCGGCATCCAGGGCGGTCGCATCAAAAGACACAAATCCGCGCGGGTCGAGCGTGTAAATAGTCACTGAGGCACGGTTGGCGAGCTGGATAATTCCGGCCGTCGATGGGGGGAATCCCTCCGAAAAAAATGCCATCGCTTTTCGTCCCGGTATCTCCCGCAATCCCTGAATGGCATACGCCAGGGCGGTCAGCGTGCCCATCACAAGACCGGGGGACCGTACGGCGCCGAGACGCTCGTTGATCTGTTTCCGGTACAATCGGTCCGCAGTAGGTTGTTCGATCGGCACATACCAGGTGAAACCGATACGGCTCTCCGGGACGTAGTGGATCCGGTCGATGGCGGCATGGAGCTGGCGCTTGTCGTTGGTGAGTTGCGCCATCACTCCCATTCCGCCGGAGGTCGTCATGACTGATACGAGATCATCGGTTTGCATCTGTCCATCGACGAAGCTGCGCATGGCTTTGCGCACGTCGGGGATGTCACTCGGGGCAAGGGCGAGGTCGTCGGCCATCAGGACGATCGCGCGGTAGACCTGATCGGGACGCAATGGCGCGGCGGCAAGCACCGGCTCCGCGGCCGCTCCGGCGCGTCTTCCCGCCGCCGGAACGGATGAAGGCGCCGCGCCGCTGCCCGGCACATAGGAGAAATGCGTGATCGTCTGCGGTTTCCCGTCCTCCAGGACTTGGAAATCTCCGGCCTTCAGGTCCGCGACGTGGTGGCCTTTCGAGTCGGTTACCACGGCATCGACCTGCACCATGTCCACGGTGACCCGAATGACAGGTTCGGCCGGTTGACCGCCGGGCTGCGGCTGCGCGGAAGCCCCTTCCGCCGCCATCAGCAGCGCTACCAAGCTCGCGATGCGCGCGGGAGTCACCGCAACATATATATCACGTCAGCGCTGCCAGACGATGCGGTTGGTCTCCAGTGGAATCACGGCTCCGGCCTTGCACGGGACCACTCGCGGCGTGTAGTCGTTCGGGGCGCCATCGGCCGGTACGCGGGTCGAATACTGGTAGCCGTGAATAGACCCTACCAGCGCTTGCCCCCGCTGCATGGACTGGTGAAAGGGTCCGTTGGCGGTGTCCCGATACAGCTCCACGCAGACCGCATCCGGGTCCAGTTCGTCCAGGTAAACCTGAACCACGAAGACGAACTGGCCGTCTTCCTTCTCCACCGTGAGCGAGCCGAACCGGACCGCCGGCCAATGCCGCTCCACCTGGCGGGTCCATTCCAGCAAGCCCATCGCCAGCTTGCCGTGCTCCGCGGACCTTGCGCAGTAGGCCGCCGCGGCGGGCAGATAATGCTCTTCGGTATACTGCCGGACCGCCCGGTTGGTGGAGAATGCCGGCGTCAACCGGGCCATGCTTTCGCGCATCCGCGCCACCCAGGCGGTGGGGATGCCGCGGCTGTCGCGGATGTAAAACTGCGGCACCACCTCGCGCTCCAGCAGGGTGTAAAGCGCATCGGCTTCGGCGGCATCCCAGGCGGGGTCCTCGCCATGCTCGCGCCCATCGCCGATCGCCCACCCCGCGTCCGGAGAATACGCTTCGGCCCACCACCCATCCAGCTCGGAAAGGTTCAGCGCGCCGTTCACCAGCACCTTCATGCCGCTGGTGCCGCAAGCCTCCCAGGGGCGCCGCGGCGTGTTGATCCACAGGTCCACGCCCTGCACCAGGCGCTCGGTCAACAGCATGTCGTAATCGCTCAGGAAGACCGCGTGCGCGCGCACCTCCGGCCGGCGCACGAACTGGACCCACTGGCGGATCATCGCCTGCCCGGCCAAGTCCTGGGGATGCGCCTTCCCCGCCAGAATCAGTTGCACCGGCATCTGCCGGTTGGTCAGAATGCGGGTCAGCCGCTCGGTGTCGTGCAACAGCAGATTGGGGCGCTTGTAAGTGGCGAAGCGCCGCGCGAAGCCCAGCGTCAGAGTGTTCGGATCGAAGATCTGTTCCACCTGGGCCACCTGTTCCGCCGGGACGCCCTGGCCGGCCAACTGGCGCGCGAGATGCGCCCGCGTGAACTCGATCAGCTCGCCCCTGGCCGCCGTGCGAAGCTGCCACAAATCGCTGCTGCTGACCTTGCGGAAATCCTTCTCCAGGCCCTCCAGGCTGCCAATCCAGCGGTCCTTCCCGCTGGCCGCGGTCCAGATGCGGTCGGCTTCCTCGCAGTCCCAGCTCGGCACGTGGACGCCATTGGTTACGTGCGCCACGGGCACTTCATCCTGCGGCCAGCGCGGAAACAGCGGCTGGAAGATCCGCCGGCTCACCTGGCCGTGCAGCCGGCTCACCCCGTTGATGCGGCCGCTGCCGCGCACGGCGAGGAAGGCCATGTTGAACGGCTCCGAGGGATCGTCGGGATTCTGGCGTCCCAGCCCCAGCAGCGTACGGAACGGAATTCCCAGCAGGCGTTCGGCGTACTGCCCCAGATATTTCTCCACCAGCTCAGGGGCGAACCGATCGAAGCCCGCTGCCACCGGCGTGTGGGTGGTGAAGAGGTTCCCGGCGCGCGTGGCAACCAGGGCCACCTCGAACGGCTGCTTGTTTTCGCCCATCCACGAGCGCGCCCTTTCCAGGATGGCGAACGCGGCGTGCCCTTCGTTCAGGTGGCACACCTCGGGCCGGAGTCCCAAGGCCCGCAGCAGCCGCCAGCCGGCGATGCCCAGCACCAGTTCCTGTTTCAGCCGCAGGTCCGGGCCGCCGCCGTATAGCTCGCTGGTGATGCCGCGGTGGGCGGGAAGGTTGGCCGGATCGTTGGTGTCCAGCAGGTAAAGCCTGGTTCTGCCCACCTGCGCCTGCCACGCGCGCACCCACATGCGGAAGCCGGGAAGCTCCAACTGGATTCGCAGCCATTCTCCGCTGGCGTCGCGGACCGGCGAGATGGGCAACTGGCCGGGATCGTTGAACGGGTAGCGCGCAAGCTGGTTCCCGTCGGCGTCGATTTCCTGGCGAAAATAGCCCTGCTGGTAGAGCAGCCCCACGCCGATAACCGGCACTCCCAGATCGCTGGCCGCCTTCAGTTGGTCGCCGGCCACGTTGCCTAGACCGCCGGAGTAGATCGGCAGACCCTCGCACAGCATGAATTCCATGCTGAAGTAGGCCACGGCGCTGAGCCGCGAATCGGCATGCGCCTGTTGAAACCACCCCGGCGACTCCAACGCATGGCGCTGGTCCTCCAGGAGATCGCGAAGCAGTTGCTGCACCTCGGGGTTGTTGTCGATGCTCTGCAATTTCTGCTTCGAGACGGTTTGCAGGATGATCCAGGGGTTATGGGTCAGGTCCCAAAGCTCGGGGTCCAAACGGCGCCAGACCTGATCCGCGGCATGGTTCCACGACCACCGCAGATCCAATCCTAACTGCGCCAGTGCCTCCGACCCCTGGGACTCGGAAGGATGCTGTGTGTAGTCTGGATTACTCATGGGATCTCCTGGTGGTACCTGTTACCCATTTTAATCCTGCGCTCCAGCACGGCCACGCGGCAAACGGACGAAAACGCGCAAAAACGCAAAAGCCGGTCCCGGCTCGGAGGAGTGCCGGGACCGGCAATGCCTGTGGCTGTTTTCGACTTAGACAGCGAGATACATAGTGCTGCCGTTACGATTTACCAACAGGAGGGGTTGCGCATTCGAGCTGCGAACGGCGCGCTCGAAATCGGAGGCATTCTTCACCGGGCGCCGGTTGACTTCCTGAATTACATCACCCTTGCGCAGACCGGCATCGGCCGCTTCGCTGGTGGGATTCACATTGGTTACCACCACGCCTTGGGTACTGGCAGGCAGCCCGAGGTCGTGCGCCGTGCCGGTGTCGAGGTCCTGCACCGATACGCCGGCCAGTGCGCTGCTGCTGTTGGAATCGCCGCCCTCCGGGGTGACGGCTGCTTCGGTAGTCGGCAGCACACCCAGCCTCACGGTGACTTCGCGAGCCTCTCCGTTGCGCATCACTTTCAGGTTGACGTCCGTTCCCGGAGTCGCCATGGAAATCTTCATGCGCAGATCGTTGGCATCGGCCACCGGTTTTCCGTTGAGGTCCACGATGATGTCGCCTCTCTGCAGGCCGCTCCGCTGAGCCGGGCTGTTGGCGCTGACGTCGCCCACCAGCGCGCCGCTGGGCACCGCTTCATTGAACGCCTGCGAAATGGCCGGGGTCACATCCTGCGGCACAATCCCGAGGTACGCGCGGGTGACTTTGCCGTTCTGGACGATCTCTTCCATGACGCTGCGCGCCATGTCCGACGGAATGGCGAAGCCGATTCCCTGGTTACCTTCCGAGCCATGCGCGATGATGGCGGTATTGACGCCGATCAGTTCGCCGCGGTCGTTCACCAGCGCGCCGCCGGAATTTCCGGGATTGATGGGCGCATCGGTCTGAATGAAATCCTCATAGTCTTCGATTCCGAGGTTGGTGCGGCCGGTGGCGCTCACAATGCCCATGGTGACCGTCTGGCCCACGCCGAACGGATCGCCCACGGCCAGCGCATAATCGCCAACCTGGACCTTCGATGAATCGCCCACCGTGATGGTGGGCAGATTGGTGGCGTCGATCTTCAACACGGCGATGTCGCTCTTGGGGTCCGTCCCCACGACCTTGGCCTTGAACTCGCGCTTATCGGCCAGCGTCACGCGCACATCGCTGGCGCCATCCACTACATGGTTGTTGGTGAGAATGTAACCGTCCGGGCTCATGATGATGCCCGAACCGAGACTCTGCTCGCGCTGCTCGGGGGCCTGGCGCGGAGTGTTTCGGCGGCCGGAACCATTGCCGGAACCATCGCCGAAGAACTGCCGGAACATCGGGTCATCGGGCATTTGCCCGAAGAATTCTGTGGGAACCTTGCTTACCTTTGAGGATGAAACATTGACCACCGCCGGCAGCACCCTCTTCACTACCGGCGCGAAGCCGGTGTGGCTGGGGCCTTCGTCGGGGTTGGCCAGTTTCAGGGCCAGCAACGGGTGGACATACCCAAGGCGGCTCGCGCTGGCGAACCCGACGCCGCCAACTGCGAGTGTCATCGCCGCCGCCAGCAGGACAGCCTGGGGCCGCTTCCAAAAACTCTGTTTACTCATATCAGTCTCCAATGCTTGTGTTTCGTCGGGCCACTGCGCCTGATGAGCTCCCAGGTTGTGGCTCCAATACATTGGACGGAGAAGTTACCCCAGGGTTGTTGTCGGGAAGTCGGTATTGTGGGTACCGGAGAGTCGGTATAGGCGCCCCAGGGTCAGGAAATGAAGCCCTTGCGGACCGCGTACAGAATCAGCTCGGGGATGCCGCGCAGGTTCAGCTTCTGCATGATCCGGGCGCGGTGGGTCTCCACGGTGTAGGTGCTGAGATTCAGGAGATGGGCGACTTCCTTACTGGATTTTCCTTCCGCCACCAGTTGCAGGATTTCCCGCTCGCGGGGCGAAAGCAGCTCGTAGGAATCCTCCGCGCCGGTCCTCTCAAGCTTGCGCATGTAGTCTTCCAGCAGGACCTTGCCCACCGCCGGGCTGAAGAACGATTTTCCGGCGGCCGCCGCGCGCACCGCCCGTGCCAGATCGGCTTCGGCGGAATCCTTCAGAAGGTAGGCTTTGGCCCCCGCCTTCAGCGCCCGCAGAATGTAGCCTTCGTCGGAATGCATGCTGAGCATGACGATCTGGGTCTCCGGCAGGCCGGCGCGAATCTGGCGGGCCGCCTCGATGCCGTTCAGGCTTGGCATGCCGATATCCATCACCACGATGTCCGGCTTCAGCTCGCGGGCCATCGCCACGGCTTCCCGCCCATCGTTGGCTTCGCCGATCACGGTGAGATCGGGCTGCGCGTCCACCACCATGCGCAGACCGGCGCGCATGAGCGTGTGGTCGTCAGCCAGAAGCACGCGAATCTTCATAGGGAGTCGGGGCTGGCGGGAGGGAGCGGCAACTCCGCTTTGAGCATGGCCCCGTGCCCCGGCTTGGATTCCACCGTAAACGTGCCGCCCAGGCGCTTCACGCGTTCTTCCATCCCCAGGATTCCCAGCCCGCGCGTGCGGCCGGCGTCAAAGCCGTGCCCATCGTCGCTCACCCGCACGGCGACGCTTTGGGCGGAGTGTTCCAGGCTCACCTTGGCGTTGCGCGCGCCGGAGTGGCGCACGGCGTTATTGAGGGCTTCCTGCACCAGCCGGTAGATGCAGATCTTGTACTCATCCGGCAGTTCCTCAGGCACGTTGTCAGACTCCACCGCGACTTCGATCTCGCTGCGCCGCGAGACTTCCCGGCCCTGCCACTCCAGCGCCGCGGCCAGCCCCAGGTCGTCGAGCATCGAGGGACGCAGCAGCAGGGCGATGTTGCGCACCGCCTGCACGGTCCGCTCGGTCACCGACTTCATGTTGTCAAGTTGCGCCCTGACCTGTGAAGGGGGATTGGAAACCGTGGCCGACAGCCTTCCGATATCCACCAGCAGCGCTCCCAGCGACTGCCCGATTTCGTCGTGCAGCTCGCGCGAGATGGACCGCCGCTCAGTCTCCTGCGCGTCCAGCAGGCGGGCCGAGAGGCGCTGCAATTCGTGCTGGCTGCGGGCAAGCTGCACGTAGCGGTTCTGGGTTTGGCGTTCCAGCCGCAGGATGTACGCCATACTCACCAGCATGAGCAAAAGGCCGCTGCCGAAGCTGATGGTGAGGGTCCGCGAAAGCCGGCCCTGGAGCGTTCCGAATTCCCGCACCAGCGATTGATCGGCCTGCTGAAGCCGCTGCCCGTTCCACGTGCGCAACCGCTCGGACCAGTTCAGGGTCTGCTTTTGCAGCGGCACCATATTCTGCGAGATGAGGGCCTGGGCCTCCCGGCGGCGCTGCTCGGGCTTAGCCGCCAGCACCGAAATGTAAAAGGTTCGCTGCTGGTAAAAGACGTCCTGCATTCCGTCGAGGAGCGCGGTTTCGGCCGCGTCGCGGTCGCTGGGGTAGCTCTTCAGCCCTTCGTCGATTTCCACAGTGAGTTGATCCAGCCGCCGGCGGGTCTTCTCGGCCTGCTCCGCGTTGGCCCGCTCCACGTTGGCCTGCGCCACAAACTGCTGCACCGCCTGGTTGTAGCTTTGGATGGAGAGCCAGAGCCCCGAGAGCATCTGGGTGCGCTCCGCCAAGGCGTGCGTCACCGCCTGCTGCTGCCCGTACATTTGCTCCAGAAGTTGGACGGCGACCAGCCCGGACCCGAACAACAGCGCCAGCAGCGCCCCGCAAATTACCAGAAGCAGCCAGCGCAAAGTGCTGGATGGGGCAGGGACTTCCGGCAGCGAGACGTCAGTCGCTATGCCGATTGGTTCCGACATGGAAATCGATCACATACCCATTATCCCATCGGGCTGGTGGGCGATGGGCTGCCTGCAAGCCGGGGGACGCCGGGGCGCGGCGGGTGGTCCTGTCGGGGCCGAAGGCTTTTTCAATGCGCAAGGCCATGTCCGGCGTGAGCGCGGTGCGGCGGCTCGCGGAACGGGCGCAGGCGGCCCGCAACGTTGCCGCCTGCGTCCCGCACGCGAACTACTTCGGGCAGCCCAGCTTCTTTACGTCGGAAGCCGGCGCATCTTCCAACCCGGTGATGCCGGGCGGCATGGCCGCGCCGCCGGGGACGATCCACACTTCCACGCGGCGGAACTGGGCGCGCTGGTCGTTCGACCGGATGGCTTGCCCGGGCCGCTCCTTCACTTCGGTGGAAGCGCCGCACATCAGCGGACGGGTCGGGTCACTTTGGTCGGTTCCCACCCACTTCACTTTCACGCGGCTCAGCTCCAGCATCGGGCAGATGCCGGTGCCGGCGCTCAGCACGGCGGCGGCGTTCAGGGTCCGCTGGCGATCCAGCGTGGCGGCGCCGCGGCCTCTCTCGCGCTCGTCGCGATGGCCGATCAGAATCACCGTCGCGTTGGGATCGTCGCGCAGCATGGGGGTGAGCTGCTCCAGCAGCAGGCGCTTAGCGCAGTTGTTCACGCGCGCGCTGTTGAGCGGGAAGATGATGTCGTCCAGTCTCCGCGCTTCCGGACTGAGCGTGACCGTCAGATCGGCTGTGGCGCTGCCCGTGCCGCCCTTGGCGTCGGTGGCCGTGGCCGTCAGGTGCACCACTTTGGTCTGCTGCTTGAGCCGGTTGTTGAGGTCGAAGGTCATGGTGCTCGAATCGAAGGTGTTGCCGCTGATCGATCCTTCGCTGGCGGTGTACCGCAGGGTGGTGTTGCCGCCGCAATCCGAGGCCCTGGCAGTGGCTTCCAGCGGCAGCTTGTCGCCAAAAGCAATGGTGTTCCGCGAAAGCGTGAACTGCACCGTGGGCGGCGCGTAATTCTTAACCGTCACGGTGACCGGGTTGGAGGTCTGCGAGCTGTCCGGCACGCTCACCCGCACGGTGATGTTATCCGTGCCGGAACTGAGGGTGGGCACGCTGAACGTGGAGCTGGTGGCGCCGGGCGCCGGCTGGCCGTTGACCATCCACTGGTAGGAAGGCGTCTGGCCGGTCAGCCAGCCGCTGGCGGCCACCTGCAGTTCGAGGCTATCGCCGGGGCATACGTCGTGCGCGCCGGTCACACCGGTAATGGCGATGTGCGCAACCGGCGGCGGCACGGTGGGCGCGGGCGGCGGCGGCACATAGCCGGAGCGGTGTCCCAGGCGGAAATAAATTCCACCGGTGGCCGACCAGGCATTCTCGGAGTTGTGCGCCGGGATGTAGATGGTGCCGGGTCCGGTGGGGACTTCGGGCTCGCCGAACTCCTTGCCGTAGGTGCGCAAAAAGCGGAAGTCGAAGCGCAGCCCCACCCACTTCGACGCGTTATATTTCACGCCGCCGCCGTAGATCACCGCCGCGCTCGACTCGCTGGTCAACGGCACCTGCTGCACGGCCGCGGGCACATTGCTGGTGTCGAAGTTCTGGTCGGTCTTGTACCAAGTGACGCCCGGCCCCGCCGTGACGAACGGACGGATCTTGGACGTTCGCGGTGTGAAGTAGATCATCGGATTAAAGACCAGCGTATAGTTATGTTCGCCGGCGGTTACCTGCTGCGTCAGGCCGAACGGGTAGACGGAGAGATTGTTGAACCCCACCGTGAGGCTCTCCTCGATGCCGATGTAGTTCCACCAGTCTTCGGTGATGCGGAAGCCGGTGACGCCGCCGCCATCGAGTTGGTTTACGCGCCCCGAATCGCGGTTGTCTATCAGGAAGTGCTGGTAGCCGCCGAACAACCCGACTTCATAGATGGAATAGTCGTCGGGGGTGGAGGGCGGGGAAGACGGTTTGGTCTGGGCTGCCGCGGGCGCCGCCGCGGCCAGCGCCAGGGCCACCAGCGCGATCAGGCTTGGTCTTCGGAATGGGCCGGTATAAGAGTCGGGCTGCATCGAAATCAATTTGCTCCTCTGGATGTGAAGTGGGAAATGCCGGCCGGTAGGATGCTTGCGGCACGGCCGATGGAGTGGGAAAGCACGCCACGGCGCGGAAACAGGGCGAACAGCCGCTCGGGCGCGCCGGGCAGAAAAAACAAAAGATCGGGGTAAGCGTCGGCGGGGCCCTCGGCGGCGAACGGGGTCCAGGTGACGCCGCCATCGGTGGTGCGAAAGAGGCGCCCGGATTGCGCCGCGTAGGCCTCGCCGCGGTGCTCGGGATGAAACACTACGGCGGTTGCGGTGGCAGCTTCCAGGCCGCCGCGGACCGCCATCCACGAACTGCAGCCATCGGTGGACCGGAACAGCCCGCGCGAGGTGGCGGCCAGGGCGATCCCATCCCGCGCCGAATCGAATGCCAGGCCGTACCAGACGGTGTCGGCGACCGGCTTTCCGCAGGCCGTCCAGGAGTCACCGCCATCCTGGCTGCGAAACGCGCCCGCCGCGGTAAGCGCTGCCAGCATGCCGCCCGGCGAGGGTTCCAATTCGTCCACCGCGCCGTGGCCCGGAAGGCCAAGGGACCTCCACGTATTGGCGGAAAACGCAAACAGGCCCGCGGCGTTTCCGGCCAGAAGCCTCCCGCCGGGCATCGCGGCCAGCGTTTTAATGGCACCGCCGCCTGGACCGGGCACCGGTTTGGCCCAGGTGGCGCCGCCGTCCGTGGAGCGGAACAGGGCCGCGTAGCCGGCCGCGAAAAGCAGTTTGGGATCGTCGGGCGCGGCGGCCAGGTGAAGGATGTTCTCGCCCGCTCCCGGCCCGGCCAGCCTTTCCCAGCGCAGGCCCCGGTTCACCGAGCGGAAGATGCCGCCCGATCCCGGTTCGTACACGCTGGCCGCGTAGAGCAGGGGGCCGGCCGCGGCGATAGAAGTAAAGTTACGGTTGACGAAGCCGGTGTTGAACTCCATCACGGTGCGCCCGCCATCGCGGCTGATCAACAGGCCGCCGGTCGAAGACGCCAGGTAGATCTTCTCGCGGTTGACTGGATCGAAGGCGATGGAGCGGATGACGTGCGGGGTGACGGTGGTCCAGGCGGCGCCACGGTCGACCGAGCGCAGCAAGCCCGCGCTGGTGGCGGCGAAGACCACCCCGGCGTGGGCTGGGTCCAGGGCCACCAGGTAGGCGCGGAAGGCGCCGCGCGGGGTGGGCAGGCGGCTCCAAGAAGCGCCGCCATCGCCGGTATGGTAGACGCCGCTGCACGCGCTGGCAAACACCGAGTCGCGCGAACCGGCCTCCGGCGCGATGCTGAAGACGTCGGAATCGTCGATCATCCCGGTGTGGATGGATTCCCAATCGGCACCGCCGTTGCGCGTGCGCCAGGGCAGGTGCAGGGTGCCGGCGTAGAGGGTCTGGGGATCGACGGGATCGAAGGCCAGCGCCACCACCGGCATCAGCTCATGATTGGCTTCGGGCGAGATGCGCCGCCAGGTAGCGCCCGCATCGCTGCTGAGGAAGACGCCATGATCGGTGCCGGCGGCGATGCGGTTGCCGCCGCCGGGCCCCAGCGCCAGCGCCCACACCGACCGGCTTTTCAGCCCCGCAAGCTGCCGCCAGGTGGCGCCGGCGTCGTCCGTCTTGTACACGCCGGCCACCGAGGGAGTGTCGCTCTCCATGCCGGCGTACCAGGTGCCGGGCGCGTGCGGGTCCACCTCCAGGGCGTGCAGGGTTCCCGCGAGTTGTGCCGGAAAGGGCAGGCGCGCCCAGGAAGCTCCCCCGTTGTGCGATTGATAGAGCAGCCCGTTGGCGGTTGCCGCCAGCACCAACCCCGGTTGGCGCGGCACCACGCGCACGATTTCCGCCGCTCCGCCAAAAGGTCCGCTGGGGATCCACTGCGCCCGCGCCGTGCCCGCCGCCGATACCGCCAGCGCCAGGCACAGGGCACCAGGGACCCTTCGCCTTTGGGCTGCCGCTCTCATCTCATCCGTTCAATTCCGGCACATTGGTGAACCCACCTGGGCGGTGCCCTCCGTTACGCGATTCGGGCACGAGGCTCGCCGTGGCTAAATACGCCAAACAACTCCCAAGTGGCCGCTCCTCAGACTGATGCAACCCTTTTCATCGAGTCATTGTAGCACCGGCGGCGTAACAAGTATCACCAGATGTTACAGATTGTTATAGATCGTTTGGCGCGCCGCCGTTTTTCAAGGCGCTACAACCTCGAACGGCCGCATCATTTCGTTGTCCTCATGTTCCAGAATGTGACAATGCCAGACGTAGCGGCCGGGGTAGCCATCGAAGCGGACGATGAAGCGCGTAACCATCATAGAGTGCGCGCGCACGGTGTCTTTCCAGCCGGCCTCGTAGGGCTCGGGCGGCTCCGGCGCCCCCAGGTAGCGCAACTCGCCGGTCATGCGGTGGAGCAGCGGGCTATAGGGGAGTGAATGCCGCCTGCCCATCGCCGGCGGTCCGCGCTCCAGCCCTGTTTACAGCTTCTGTCTTACTGCCCTACCCTAGCTTCTCTTCCAAATCGCTCTCGGGGGCCGGCATCGCCCGCGTCGCCGCGCGAGGCTCCGGCCGCACGATGTCGATGCTGCCTTTGAAGTAGGCTCCGTCGTCGATGCTGATTCCGGCGGTCTTGATGTTGCCTACCAGGCTGCCTTGCCCACGGATGGCCAATTTCTCCGCCACCTCGACGTTGCCTTCCACCGCGCCGAAGATCACCACCTCGCGTGCCTTGATGTCGGCATGCACCTTTCCGTTGGGTCCCACGGTGAGCAGGCTGTGCGATTCCACGGTGCCTTCCACTTCGCCATCCACCAGCAGTTCCTCGCGCGTGCGGATGTCCCCCTTGATGTGCATCGAAGAACCGATGGCGGCCGATTGCGAGCGCTGTGCCGGTGCGGGCGGCTGAGTGCGCGGTGCGGGCGCGGCAGGTTCGGGGCGCGGCGGGGGCGCGGCTGGCTGTGCCGATCCGGCCAACGTGGGACTGCGGCCCGGCTCCGGTTGCGGTCTTACAGGCATTCCTTCCTCACGTTTATTCCACAAGTGCGGTTTTCCTCCTGGGGCAGGTTCAGTGGTCCAAACGGAGCATGTGGAGGGCCATCGCGCAGCCCGGCGCCGGCTCTCGGCCCAACCCGTGCAGGTGGCTCTGGCGGCATTGTGGCAAGCCGTCCGTTTTGGCCATCCGCCGCCCGAAAGGGCATTCTTTTCCCGTTCGGGCGGTAACTTTTACGTGTTCCTTTTTTGGCGGATTGATTTAACATGGAAGCGAGCGCAGATAACCAAGGTTATCGAGTTGGTTTATGGGTGCATGGGATCAACTTGTAGGATTGTCCCTGCCGCGGGGATATGTGTTGGAGAAGTACCTGGGAGAAGAGGAAGGTGCGGCACTTTACCTGACCTCGTACGCCGAGCCAGCCGGCCAGGCTGCGGCGCCCGAGGAACCGGACATCGCGCAGACGGCGCCGCCCGTCCCTCGCCAGGCGTTGTTGAAACTGGTGGCTGGCCATTCAGCCGTGGCGGGCCAACTGACGGCTTGGGAGCGGCTGATGGCACTGTCGCATCCGAACCTGCAGCAGGTCCTTGACTGCGGCCGCGCGGGTCCGCTGGGTCCCCATGGCGGTCACTATCTTTATGCCGTATTCGAGTACCCGGACGACCATTTGGAGTCCGCGGTGGAAGCCGCGCCGCTTTCCGATTCCGACGCCCGCGACGTGCTGGCGGCGGCCGAAGCGGCGCTGGAATTTCTGCACGCCCACGGGCTCGCGCACACCTCCGTGGATGCGCGCCACATCGTCGCGGTGGGCGACCGCATTCTGCTTTCGGCCGACACGGTGAAGCCCCTGGGATTGGGAGCCACCGAAGCCGCCGATTGGAAGGCCTGCGGCGGCCTGCGCCGGCGGCTGCTGGGAGAAGCCGGCGGCCCCGCCGTTCCGGTAGAGGACCCGGAACCGCCCGCATCGCGCCGCACCCTGCCGGTGTGGGGCTACGCCGCGATCGCCGCGGCCGTGCTGCTTTTGCTGGTGGTGATGGTGCGGCCCAAATCGGCGCAGACGCGTTCGCCGCAAGTGGCCACGGCCTACGTTCCGGCCGAGGTCCCCACCGCCCCGACGGTCAAGCCGGCCAGCCTGCCGTCCGTACAGGCCAACTGGCGCGTGGTGGCCTACACCTACATGCACCGCAAGGATGCCGACCACAAAGTGGCCCAGATCAACGCCCGCTATCCCGGCTTTGTGCCGGAGGTCTTTTCGCCCAAGGGCAGCGGCCAGCCGCCCTATCTGGTAGCCTTAGGCGGCCGCATGACCCGCGCCCAGGCACGCATCTTACAACGCCAGGCCCTGGCGAAGGGAATGCCGCACGGCACCTACGTTCAGAACTTCACCAACTGAGGTGCGCGGCGTGGCGGCGCAGTTTACTCGTAGCGCAGCGCCGTAAGCGGGTCGATGGCGCTGGCGCGCCGCGCCGGCACAAAGCCCGAAACCGCCGCCACCAGCGCCAATAGCGCTGCCGCGGCGGCGGCGGTCCACACATCCGTCGGGGTCACCCCGAACAACTGCGAAGAGACGTAGCGGCTCAGCCCGTACGCGACGGGCACACCCACAGCCAATCCCTCGCCCAACAGGACCGCTACCTCGCGCATCACCAGCCACAGCACCCACGAGCGCGGCGCTCCCAGCGCCATGCGCAGCCCGATCTCGCGCGTGCGCCGCGCCACCACGAAGGCCATCACGCCATACAGCCCCAGCGCCGCCAGCACGGTCGCCAGCCCGCCAAACGCCGCCGCCACCGACGCAATCAGCCGCTCGGTGGAGAGCGTCTCATCAAGCTGGTTTTCCAGGGTCATCAGATCGTACATCGGCAGCGAGCCATCCATCCGGGCCACTATGCCTCGCAGCGTGGCGAACATGGCCGCCGAGGGCTGGCTGGTGCGCACGTAAAACGTCACCGCCGCCGGGCTGGCCGATTCCAGGTACGGCAGAAATACCTGCCGCCGCACACCGGCGCGCGGTCCCGCGAACAGCGAATTCTCCACCACGCCGACGATTCGGATCACCGGCCGGGTGGCCGTGCCGTGGCAGCAGCCGATGTGCCGCCCCACGGGGTCCTGGCCCGGAAAGAAATGGTCTGCAAACTCGCGGTTGACGATGGCCACGTTCCAGGGCTGCGGATCGCTGCCGCCATCCACGCGGTCGCGCTCGTCGAAATCGCGGCCTTCCAGCAGCGGGATGCCCATGGCCTGCCAGTAGCCCGGCGAAACCAGGTTGTAGAACACCTGCATGTCCTCGCCCGGCGCCGCCGTGTGGCCTTCCACCGCAACGGTCAGGTCCCACTCACGCCCGTTGAGCAGCGGCCACATGGCATAGGCGGCCGATTGCACCCCCGGCGCGCCGCGAATCTGCCGCAGGGCGTCGGTATAGAACTCGCGGGTGCGCCCCGCCGGGTAGCCGTTTTTGGCGGGGTCGATCTGAAACGAGACCAGGTTTCCGGCGCTCTCGAAGCCCGTGCGGGTGTTCTTCAGATTGGCCAGCGTGCGGGCAAACAGCCCCGCGCCCATGAGCAGCAAAAACGAGAGCGCCACCTGGGCCATCACCAGCCCTTTGCGGAAACGCGCCGAGCCGCTGCTGCCAGTCGCCGCGCCCACCAGATCCTTTAGCGTGGCCACCAGTTCGAGCCGGGTTGCCTGGAGCGCCGGAGCCACGCCGAATAACAGCCCGGTGGCCAGCGCCAGCCCGATGCCGAATAGCAGGATGCGCGCATCCGGCTCGGCGCGCAGCATGAGCGTGGCGCCTGTGGCGGGCAGCATGCGCAACAGCGCGCGCGTGGCCCCTACGGCCAATGCCAGCCCCAGCGCCGCGCCCGCCAGTGAGAGCAGCGCGCTTTCCACCAGCAGTTGCGCGATCAGCGCTCTCCGCCCCGCGCCGATCGCCAGCCGCACGGCCATTTCTTTCTGCCGCGCCACGGCCCGCGCCACCAGCAGGCTGGCCACGTTGGAGCAGGCAATCGCCAGGATCAGACCGGCCATCCACATCAGCACGATCAGCGCCGTGGAATATTGCTGGCGCATGCCCGAGTATCCGCCGGCGGCGGTTTCCACCAGCGCCGTGCGTTGCAGAAACCGGTCGCGATCCCGCGGCGCAATACCGCGTAGCGCCGGCTCGGTGAGTTCCTCTTCGAGGACCTGGTGAAACAGCGGCTGCAACGAGGCGCGCGCCGATTCCACGGTGTACCCCGGCTTCAGCCGCGCGAACACCTGCACCCATTGGCTGCGGCGGTTGCCCAGATCGTCGCGGCCCGGAGTCATCACCGGCGCCATCTGGATGGACACCCGAATGTCCGGCGAGCGGGCCGGGTCCAGCCCCGCGAAGCCCGCCGCCGAGACGCCCACGATTTCCATGGGGTAGTGGTTGACCAGAATCTTCCGTCCCACCACATTTGGATCGCCCGCAAAGCGGCGTAGCCAGTACGGGTAGCTCAGCACTACCGACGGGTGTCCCTTATAGATGCGGTCGTCGGCCTCGGGCGAGAACACCCGGCCCACCGCCGGCCCGATGCGCAGAGCCTGAAAGTAATTGCCGGAAACCAG
>DATJRE010000539.1:0-7050 GCA_035505095.1 Bryobacteraceae bacterium
GCAATCATAATCCTGCCGGAATCGAGCGACACACGATTGCGCGGCGGTACGCGGCCGATGGTCGCCGAGAGGTTTCTGCGGTACAGACCCGTCACACCGGCTACCACGGGAACCTTCAGTTGCACGGATTGGCTGCGGACGTCGATTGAGGCGCCGGCATCCAATTCTTTACCGGGAATTTCCCCAAACAACAGGTTCCACACCGAGCTGCCCAGTTGCGTCTCCGCGGTGAGCACCGTGGTGTACGCCACGCAGGTACCCACGGGCGGCATCGCCAGCAGCGGGCTGGCTCGAGTTTTCCCGGGCGGAACATCGCTGAAGCCGGCGATCACTTCGTCCTCCATGCGATCCTGTGGCGCTTCGGCCGGCCGCCGTACGGTTCTGGAGAGCGCCAGAAGCGCGGTCCTTCCGCCCTTCCATCCCCCAGCCGGATCGTTGGGCGCGTGCACACAGGCTCCCCCGCCACGGTGAATGGCGATGGTGACGGTGTTGCTCACAAGCCCGCCTCGCGGCCGCGCGGAGACTGGAACGTAGCATCCTTCCGGCGCATCGGCAGGTATTTCGAGGGTGATCCGGGCGGTGTAGTTGGGCGCGGTGCCGGCGCGAATCGAAACCACCCGCGCCCGCGAATTGCCCACGCGCATTTCCGGCCGGTCCGCGGGCGCAAGGCCGGTGGCCTCGAGGGTCACCCGCCCGCCCGGCGTGACGGAATTTTCCGGCGTGTTCGAGGAACGGGCGGGGCCCCAACCTGCCTCGTTGACGCTGAATAGCCCGGGAGCCGATTGGACAAGGGCAATCTCTTCCGGTGCGCTTTCCAGGCCGTTGGAGGTCACCGTGAGGCGCGTCGGCCCCAGTGGAGCATCGGGCGGAATCCACGCCTCCAGGCGCTGGGAATCGGCGCGCACAATGCTCAGCGAATGAGTCCGGCCGGCGCTTTCGATGGACACGCGATTCGCCTGCGCGCCTTCCGCAAACCGGACGCCATAAATGCAAATCAGCGAGCCGCGCGAGATTCCGCCCCCCAACGCCGCCGGCCTTTGACTGGCTGCATTCACTACTCCCTGGCGGCGTATGGCTGGAGGGCCGGCCCCCAGCATCACAGAAAGAAGCACGACCCCGGCGATCATTGCACGACACGCAGACATGCCTCTGAATTTTAGCAATGCGAAAAAGCCCATCCGCTCTATTCGCCGCGCAGAACTTCCATCGGCTTTCGCCGCAGCAGACCGTAGAGCGGCAGCCAACCGGCGCCGATGCTCAAACCGGCGACCACCAAAATGGCGGCTACCAGCGATCTCCACTCCACCGTCCAATGCACTCCGCGCAACACCGCACTCACCATCACCGCGGTAAAGCCGCACCCCAGCACACAGCCGATGGCACCCGCCAGAATGCCCATGGCGGCGAACTCGATGGTGTAAAGTTTGATCACCGCGCCGCCGCGCGCGCCGAGGGCCGAAAGTACCGCCATCTCGTGAAGCCGAGCCCCCCTCGAAGCGGCCACGATGGCGACCAGAACCGCCAGATTCGATGCCAGCGCATACCACTCCACCAAGCGGCCCAGGAACACCGCATCGTGGCTCATCTGCCCGACGATATCCGACAAATCGTCCGCCGCGAATACCGGAAGCGCCGGAAAATTGGAGACGAACGCCCGGCGCACGGCGGCCACCCGATCCGGCCGAATCCGCGCGGCGAAACGGTAGAACAGACTCGCTGGATCCACCGCGCTGCAATCCATCCGTACACTGTTCCAGACTTCCTCAATCAAAGTCATCCGCCGGACTTCGGATACAACCGCCGGAATCTTCCGGTCGCGGGCGTCCAGTTCGAGACGCGATCCCACACGCAGACCGAAGCGCCGTGCCACGTCCTCGGCAACGGTGGCTTGCGCCTCGCCCTTTGCGGATTTTTCAGCGCCGCAGCCGACGCGGCTGGCGATGCGGACTCCATCGCGATTGACCAACCGGCCCCAGGCTTGAGCACTTACCTGGACCCTCTCGACACCCGGCTGCTGTTCGAGGAATGCCCGCACCAGGGGGTGAAGTCCGGCTTCGGTCTCCAGAACCACCAGGTCCGGATGATCAAACGGCACCGCTTCCATCACCGCCTGGCTCACGCCCCGGTTCATCTGGAATGTGGCCATCATCCCCATCAGCCCGAATGCCATAGCCAGCATGAACGCTTGCCCGCGGTTGCCCGGCCGGCACAGGTTGGCGATTCCATGGCGGAGAAGCGGAGCGTTCCGAAACACGCGACTCTGCGTAAAGCGCCGCGCACCGGCCATCAGCGCGTGCACCCAGGCATAAGCCAGGAGCAGGCCGATTGCCAGGGACCCAATCAGAATCGCCGTCAGGTTCCAGGATTCCAGTAGCGGTGTGGCGACTGCGGCAAATACGGCGCAAACTCCCAGCCAAGCCAAAGTCATTGGCGCGCGGGAGTGCGGAATGGGTGCTGCTTCGAAGTCCTTACGTAGCAGGATGGCCGGTTTCAGCCGGCTGACCGCCAGCGCCGTTCCTGCCAGCGCGGGCACCAGCGCCACCAAGCCGGCGGCTGCGGTATCCCGGACCGCCGCCCAATTCCAAAGACCGGCCGGGGGGAGGGTGACATATTTGGCCGCCAACGAAAGCACCGTAGCCCTTGCCGCCCAGCCCAGCGGTAATCCCAGCAAAAAGGCGATCGCGGCAAGCCACCCAATCTGCAGCAGGAATATCGAGCACAACTGGCGATTCCGGCCGCCAATCATCTTCATGACTGCCAAGGTATAGGCGCGTTCCTGAACATGCTGGCGGGCCGCCACCGCCATGCCGACTGCCCCGAGCGCGACCGCCACGAACGCGCTCAGGTTGAGGCAGAGGGTGGTCGTTTCGAGGATCGAAGCCGCGTTCCGGTTGGCATCGTGGAAGTCGACCAGGTCCGCTTCGGGAAAAAGTTCGCGCAACCGGCCGCTTAACCTCGCCGGATCTTCGCCAGGCGGCAGGCGGAACAGGATTCGCAGACGCGGTGCATCTCCCGAACGCGCGATGCCGCTGCGCGCGAAGCCCGCTTGCGAGAGAAGACACCGCACCCCGAGGGCCATCACATCCGAGAATCGGTCGGTCTCGCGGACGATTACTCCCGCGATTCGGAAGTTTGTGCCGCCGGCCTGAATCTGGTCGCCCACCCGGACGTGCAAGCGTGTCAGCGCATCTTGGGAAACCACCGCCGTGCCGGGCCGAAGAGCGGACGAGAGCGGCTGCGCCGGCGCGACCGTCAAGGCGCCATAAAACGGATAGCGTGCCGGATCGACGGCCTTGACCGCCATCACCGAGGCATCGGGAGACTCGCTCGACGCGCCCATGGTAAGCGCGGTGGTAACAGCGGTCCAATCGATGCCGCGCGACCTCAGCCGGTTCAGTTCCTCGATCTGGCCGTAATCCAGCGGTTCGCCCGTCATGACCGCCAGGTCGCCGCCCAGCCAGGAGCGCGATTCCCGGTGGAGAGCCGAACGAGCCACATTTGCCGCGCTGCGGACGCCGCTGATGGAGGCCACGCTGACTGCCATAGCGGCCAGCAGATAAGCGGTCCGCACCCGTGACAACTGCAAGTCCCGCCACGCCAGCTTGGTCACCGCCCGCCAGGATTCCATCCGCCGCCCATCATAACGCGGCGGGGGAGGGTCCCCTGGCACACATCGGCTCAATCCGTTCTTGACAAGCCATGGGAGCGTTGGGTATTAATTGAAAGGTTTGCGCCGGACACAGTAGCAAAGGGGGTCCCATGGGTCGTCTTCATTTGCTGGTTGGTTTGCTGTTTTCCGCGGTTCCGGTGGCGGCGCAGACCTGTCCAGCTGTCAATTTCCGCACTGCCAGCAGCCAGACCATGCTGCTTCCGGGGAGTATCTCTGGAATCGCGCGGCAAGCCAACGGATCATTCACTCTGTACCCCTACAGCTACAGTCTCGGCACCCAGCCGTGGAGCGTGCAGGAGGGCACGCCGGTCGCCGGTTATCAGCAGAATTTCATCGCCTGCAGCGGCCACACGCCAGGCTCACTGGTTCCCCCAACAAATTGGAGCCTTTTGGGCGATCCTCTTCTGGGGACGACATCGCGAGATCCCGCCGCCGCCAACCTCCTGAACAACAGCAGCACTCCGGCCGGCGTCTGCCTGCAGTATTGCAACAGCGGCGGAGGCCAGATGCAGTTTGGAATCGGAACCTTGGCGGGCAGTCTGGCTTCGCAGACCCCTTATACCGTCAGCCAGAACGCTTACGGTGTTTCGATCGCCGATCTGAATAACGACGGCCGTCCCGACGTGATTGTGCTCAACTCCGACACTCCCGCCACCTTGTCGGTTTATCTGACGCAGGCGAACGGAACCCTGGGAACACCCACCACCGTTCCGGTTTCCTCGGGAGGCAGTCTCTCGGCGACCGCCATGGATTTCAACCACGATGGAAACATCGACCTCGCGGTGACCACCGACAATACCAGTTCGATCACTATTCTTCTGGGCAACGGAGATGGAACTTTCCGCTCTCCCATCACCGTCAACACCGGCAGTTTCCCCGAGTTCATCGCTTCGGCGGACCTGAATGGCGATGGCGCACCCGATCTGGTGGTTTCCACGTCGGCGGGAATCGCCGTGCACTTCGGGAACGGCGACGGGACCTTTCAGGGTCCCCAAATCATTTCCACGCCTTCGAATGTGTATGGAATCGCCGTCGCCGACCTCAACCACGATGGCAAGCCCGATATTGTAGCGTCCCTGGCCAACCAGTCGGTGGTGCTGGTTCTGCTCAATGCCGGCGGGGGCACATTCCCAAACGTCGCAAGCTACGTCACCGGATACTTCGGGGAAAACGTTCAATTCTTTATCATGGATTTCGATTGGGATGGCAACCCCGATATCGTATTCGCCGAGGGACACCCCGATGCGCTCACCATCCAGCCATACTCCCATGCGATTCTGGTGCTGTTCGGAAACGGCGATGGGACATTCAACGGAACCCCCGCATACTCGGCCGGAACTGGACAGCCCGGTGGTCTGGCCATCGGCGACTTCAATGGGGATGGGGTGCCGGATGCGGTCGTAGGGTCCGGCGAGCCGTTCAGTACGCTTGGCGAAATCACCCTGTTGACCGGAAACGGAAAGGGCGCCTTCACGCCGCAGCCTGTGACCACCGAGCAGGGCAGCACTTCGCTGGCGGCGGGTCAGTTCACCACCAGCGGGCATACGGATTTCGTGGCCACCAATCCCGCCGGAATTTCCGTCTTCCTGGGCAACGGGAACGGGACGTTTCAATCGCCGTCGTTGATCTCCACGGTTTCGACGGGCATCACCGGCGCCGCCGTGGGTGATTTTAACGGGGATAACAAGCTGGATTTCGCGGTGGTCGATTCGCAGGGTGGAACCAATTCCAATGCCTACGTTTATCTGGGCAATGGCGACGGAACGTTCCAGAATCCCAAAACGATTGCGGTGGGGTCGGGACCCGAATACGCCCAAGCCATCGACGTGAATGGCGATGGCAAGCTTGACCTGGTGGTCACCAACGGCGGCACCTCAGGTTCGGCCGGCGATCCGGGAAACGTGATGGTCCTGCTGGGCAATGGTGACGGCACGTTCCAGGCGCCGGTGCCATACTCCGCGGGCGCCAACCCGGTATTTACACTGGTGACGGATGTGAACGGCGACGGCAAGCCCGATCTGGTCACCTCCACCACCGCCAATGACGCTCCCGGAGTAAGTGTGCGGCTGAATCAGGGAAACGGCGCTTTCGGGGCTGCTCAAATCGACACGACCGACTTCGGCCCGAGGGAACTCGGCGCGGCGAGTTTCAACGGTAACGGCAAGGTCGACCTGCTGGTGGCCCACTGCTGCGGCGACGTGTCGATGGGGTATTTGGTAGGCAACGGGGATGGTACTTTTCAGCCGGAGGCCTATTTGGTATCCGGCCAGGGACAGCAGAATCTACGGGTGGCCGATTTGAACGGGGACGGCAAGCCGGACGCCATCTTCACCATGCCCAGCACCTTCGCCGCCGCCATGGTGAACATCAGTGGCACGGTCACGGCTACAACCCCAATTACCATCCAGACCAGTCCCGCCGGCCTGCAGTTCAGCGTGGATGGCACGGCATACACGACGGCGCAGACGCTGAATCTTTCGCAGGGCACGCACACCATCGCGGTAACTTCGCCCCAGGCGGGCGCGGCGGGAACGCAGTATGTATTTGCTTCCTGGAGCGACGGCGGTGCGGCTTCGCACTCCATCACCGTGGGATCTTCGCCGGCCACTTACACGGCCACTTTCCAGACGCAGTATCAATTGTCCATTTCCGCCTCGCCCGCGGGCGGCGGAACCGTCACACCGGCTTCGGGGGGCTTCTACAATGCGGGCACGGCGGTGAACATTAGCGCTACGCCCAACTCCGGATACGTCTTCAGCGGTTGGACGGGGCCGGCCTCCAGCGCTTCCAGCGCTTCCACCACGGTGACCATGAGCGCGCCCGAAACGGTGATTGCCGGCTTCAGCGGCAGTTCGGGATCCTGTTCGCTCACGCTGGGCGCCCCCGGCGCGAGCCTGCCTCCCACCGGAACCTCCACAATCGAGACTTGCCCCAACAACTCCGGTCAGCCGAGTTGCGGCGTGCTGCCGGAGACGGCTAGGTCGTTCACCGTGTCTGCGAGCGCCGGTTGCGGGGCATGGACGGCGACATCCTCCAATCCCGAATTCCTGCAAATCACTGCCGGCGCAACCGGGACGGGCGCGGGCAGCGTGAGTTACACACGGCTTACCAACACCCATAACGCGGCGCAGAATGATTCGATTACGGTGGCCAGCGGCGCGGCCTCGGCCACTTACTCCATCACCGAAACCGGGAACGCCGATAGCGAAGTCTACCGGCAGATCTATGTGCTGTATGAACAACTTCTCGGGCGCGATCCGGATGCGGGCGGGTTCGCCTTCTGGAGCGGGGGAGGCGGTGCGCAGCTAGGCACCATGGCGGACGACTTCCTCACCAGCCCGGAAGCATTCAACAGCGACTTCGCAGTGATGGCGGCCTAC
>DATJRE010000540.1:0-2302 GCA_035505095.1 Bryobacteraceae bacterium
CCTGTTGTATTTTGGATTCGCCCTTGGCGACGATCTGCTTTGTACTGCGGTTCTGCGGGAACTCCGCAACCGAGGCCACGACCGCATTCTAATGGTCTCGGACCATCGCGATCTATTTGTGGGAAACCAGGATTTCACTTATCTCCGCCCCCTCTGGAATCGCTACTATCGGGATGGTTCGACCGTCGCCATCTGCCGGCGATTCGTGCGGATTTGGGGCGGCAGGTTCATACGGCCGGAATACGCCCCACCCAGCGGCAAGGATCGGCGGAGGCCGCCCTCGCGCCATGTAATCGCCGAGATGTGCGCAAAAGTCGGCATTACCGGACCAGCGAGTATCAGGCCCTATTTGAATTTGAGCGACGGAGAGAAAGCCTCGGCAAGTTGGGCACGGGACTGCATCGTAATTCAAAGCAGCGGATTAAATGCTCGTCACCCTGCCAGATTGAAGGAATGGTATCCAGCGCGCTTTCAGCACGTTATAGAGGCCCTTCAGAAGGAATTCTCGTTTGTCCAGCTAGGCTCCAGGGAAGACCCGCCGCTTCAAAACACCAGGGACTTGCGCGGGTCCACGAGCCTACGGGAGTCTGCGGCAATCTTGCATCAGGCCCGTCTGTACATCGGGCTCGAGGGTTTCCTGATGCACCTGGCGCGAGCTGTCGAATGTCCGGCTGTAATCGTCTTTGGAGGTCGCTCGGCACCCTGGCAGTTAGGTTATGTCTGCAACATCAATATCCACTCAACGATCTCGTGCGCCCCATGCTGGCGATCCAACAATTGTGAGCTGGAGCGCCAGTGCATGAATGACATCAGCGTAGCCGACGTTGTTGCCGCAACACGCGAAATGATGCGAAGGCCGCGCAATCCGCTCGCCGTCGAGACAGTAACGATTGCGAGCGATGACCACCATGCGCCCGTCGCAGCGCGGGCAAGAATGTCAGGATAGCGGCACCGCCCCACCGCCACCCGCATGGCCACTCGCACCGGAGCGCGGGATGGCACGTCCGACTTCCGGTGCCACGACGCCAGCAGCGCCAACGTCCAAAAAATGATTTTTATTGACTTTGTTCAGATTTATGATGCGTCATACCCCGAGTCGGCGGAACGGGGACGCGTCGCGCCATATCGCGCCACACGGTATCGTTCGACCTTGCTTCCGCTAGCGCCGGAACGACAGCTCAGGGAAACGCGCAATCGGGAGGCAGCAACATGGCTGGCAAGGCAAGTCGCATCGTCGGGCTATTGGCCGCGGTTGGCGCAATTGTCGGCCTCGCCGCCGCGCCCGCCTGGGCAACAGTGTGCCTCAACGGCGGGACCACCGTTGCCGCCTGTGCGACCGGCTGGAACTTCAATCCTCCCACCGCTCCCGCCGGGGCCAACAATTTCGAGGTGATCCTCCCCGGCGATCAAACGGGCATCGTCACCGCCAACTACAACTCGTTCATGAGCCCGACCAGCAGCGTGACGTATGATGGCACGAACACCACCATCGCATTCTCCGGCAGCGGCCTCGCCGGCACCGGCCCATATGGTCCCGGCCTGAGCCCGGTGCCGCATTTCGGCTTCACGGGCGTCGTTCCGGGCGCCACCACGGGCGGCGAGAGGTTGCCGCCGGTGACCATGGAATGGTCGGTCGGCGCGTCGACGACAGTGGTGCCTGGCCTCGGCATCGACTTCATTTCCGGTAACGCTGGAGTCCTGCAGTTCCTCATGGTGCTGGTGGACGTGGAACCTATCGGCGGTGGCCCGGCCACGGAAAACTGGTTCGAGCTGCCCTATCAGGGCAGCTACAGCCTGTCATTTCTCGCGTCGGACGGCGGGGTCCAGCTATCCGACGCCAGTTACTTCGTCAGCCCCACGCAGATCCCGCTCGACAACCTGAACGAGAACTACTACCCGTCGAACGATCCGCAGTGGCAGCCGTTACCGAACGTGCCGAACGGCACCACCATCCCTTCGAACGGGTCGCTGTTCGCCGCCGCGATGCCGGAACCGCAGAGCCTGGCGTTGCTGGTGCCGGCCTTGCTCGGGCTTGGCGCGGCCGTGCGGTGGCGCCGGCACAGCGTCACGTAAGCCGTTAAAGCGGCCCACCGCGCAGTGCGGACCTCTTGAAACATCCTCCAGCAAACCCACGATCCTGGAAAACTCGCGCCTTTCGCTGCTAACCCGAGCTTCCTACAGTCGAATACTGCCAAGCCCTTGGAAAGACTCGACTCACCCCCTGATTGCCGTCCAAGACGTAGCCATGTAATTCTCAATATTTAGACTTGTACCGGGCGGCAGACTGTGCCCTTATCCCATC
>DATJRE010000541.1:0-32364 GCA_035505095.1 Bryobacteraceae bacterium
TTATGTATAAGTTATGGGCCCGGCGCGAGACCATGCCACAGCTCGCGGACCGTCTGAGCAGCCAATTGAACCGGGCCGTTGTGGATGAGACGGCGTTGCCGGGGCAATACGATTTCGCGCTCGCATGGACCGTGGAGAGCGCCGGAGGAAGCATCCCCAGAACCGATCCGCCGCCGGACGAAATCGACGTCCACAGCACGTCCGTGATGTCCGATGCGAGCCTCTCGATCTTCACCGCCGTGCAAGCTCAACTGGGGCTGAAGCTCGAACCGAAAAAAGGACCGCTGGAGATTTTGATCGTCGATCGAGTCGAGAAGATTCCCACACCCAATTGACGGCCCCGGCAACCTGCGCGGACGCCTCATCAGCGGCGGACGCGCCGCGATCGAGGGCAGCGAGGCGGCGGCCGAGATGCCGATTGAATTCCGCCAGTTGGGCGGCGCGTGCACTTTCGCGCTGACGAATTTTTCCAGTTCCGGCGTGAGAGAGAATTGCCTTTACCAGATTACAGGGACGTCATATCGGGCCAGGTGGCTATCGATGCATCGAGAGCGGGTAGGAATTGTGGCACAACGCCGGGGATTTCGACCCGTTCGCCAAACACCTCGGCCGGCAAGCCGCGATCGGACGCGGCACCCTCCCCTACTCCGCCGCTTCGAAAATCCCCCGCTCGCGGTTCTTCCGCACGTGGTCCCAGGGGAAATAGCGGCCGTTCATGGCCACGTAGACGCCCGGCGGCAGGGTCTGCACGAAGGCCAGCGCGGTCCCCAGGTTGAACAGGCCGTCGGAGCTGCCGAACTGGTACGGAATCATGGCGCCGGTCAGCACCACGGTCTTGCCCGCCACACCGCGGCCCAGCACCGCGGCGGTGTTCTCCATGGTGTCGGTGCCGTGGGTAATGACGATCCGCCGCTCCGGGCACTTCAGGCAGCGCTCCAGAATCAGGCGCCGCCCGGCGTCGGTCATCTGCAGGCTGTCGATCATCATCAGCGTTTCGATGGCCACGTCCAGGTGGCAGCGCCCCAGTTGCAGCATGCCGGCCACGTGCGTCTGCTGGAAAAATAATTCCCCGGTGAGTTCGTTGTATTCCTTGTCGAAGGTGCCGCCGGTGACCAGGATCCGGATCCGCTCGGGCATGTCGGGCCTCTGCCACTATAGCGCGCTATCATAAAGTTATCTCCATGCGAGGTACCCGCTGGATTCTGCTGGTAGCGATTGCCGCCATCGTGTACGGCGTCGGTATTACCTACCGGTCGCAAAAGAAATACCTGCAGGATACGGCTGTGGCGGCGCCGCCCGTCCTCCCGGCGGATTTGAATTCCACCGCCTCCAACTACCACCACCAGGTCACCGACCACGGACGGATAATCGCCGATATCCAGGCCGAGGATTTCCGCCAGGTCAAGGACTCGTCCTACGTGGACCTCAAGAACGTCAGTATGAGCCTGAGCTGCAAAGACGGCGTCTCCTACAACCTGGTGAAGAGCGCCGCCGCCACGTTCTATACCAACGACGAGCGGCTGTACTCGGATGGCGCGGTGGAGATGACCCTCAAGGTGCCGCGGGAAGGCAAGCCGCGGCATAAGCTGGTGTCCATCCAATCCTCCGGCGTCACCTTCGACACGGCCAGTGGAAAGGCCCAGACCGACCGGCCCTCCAGTTTCGTGTTCGAAAACGGGGATGGCAAGGCCACCGGCGCGTTTTACGACCCCAACACCCATCAGCTTCTGATGAAAAGCGACGTCGAGGTGGATTGGAAGCCCATCGGGCCGCACGCCCAGCTCATGAAGATCGAGGCCGGCAGCCTGGAGTACCGCGAGTCGGACAACCTGATCCTGCTCACGCCCTGGGGCCGTATGACCCGCGAAAACACCGTGGTGGAGGGAGAAAACCCGGTCATCCATTTGCAGGATGACGGGCACGGCAACAAGATCCTGCGTAACATCGAAACCGGCAAGGCCCACGGCACCGATAATTATCCCAACCGCAAGCTGCAATATTCGGCCGACCAGCTTTGGATCAGCTTCGACGACGACGGGCAGATCGAGCGGATGACCGCCCAGGGCAACGCCCACCTGGTGAATACCGCCGCCACCACGGAAACGGCTATCGACGCCTACCACGTGGACATGGTTTTCGAGCCGGGCGAGAGCCAGAGCGCCCTGGTCAGCGCGGTCGCCTCCGGCAACGGCACGGACGCTTCCGGAAACGCCGTGGTCACCTCGCGGCCGCTCCCGGCGCCCGGCCGCCAGCCGGGAGAGACCCACATTCTGAGCAGCCAGCACCTGGAATTGAAGATGCGCTCCGGCGGCCGCGAAATCGCCAGCGTCACCACCAATGCGCCCGGCACCCTGGAATTCCTGCCCAACCTGCCCGCGCAGCACCACCGCATTCTGAACGGCCAGGATATCGCCATCACCTACGGGCCGCAGAATCGCATCGAATCTTTCCACGCGCTCAACGTGCGCACCCAAACCGACCCTACCGCCGAGGAGAAAAAGCACAACCGCGGCCAGTCCTTCACCGCCAGTAAAGAAATGGTGGCGCACTTCGACCCGAAGACCAGCCAACTGGCCAGCATGGAGCAATCGGGCGATTTCACCTACCAGGACGGCGACCGGCACGCGCGGGCGGCCAAGGCCTCGCTCGATCAGGCCAAGAACCTGATCCTGCTGGATAACGGCGCCCGCATGTCAGACGCCACCGGCGCCACCGTGGCCGACCGCATCCGCCTGGACCAGAAGACCGGCGACTTTATCGCCGAAGGCAACGTCAGTTCCAGCCGCCTGCCGGAGAAGGACCAGAAGAAGAACTCGCAGATGCTTTCAGGCGACGAGCCGCTGCAGGCGCAGGCCCATAAAATGGAGTCCTCCGACCACAACCACAAGATCCACTACGAGGGTGCGGTCACCATGTGGCAGGGCGCCAACCGCATCCAGGCCGACGTGGTGGACCTGGACCGCAACCCCGATAAACGCAACCTGGTGGCCGACGGACACGTCATCACGAACTTGTGGGAGCAACCCAAAGACGGCGACGACAAGCCCCCCGCGCCGGGCGCCAAGCCCGCTGCCGCGAAGGAAAGGCCGGCCGCTCCACAGAAGACCGCCGCCAAGAAGACGTCCAAAAGGCCGCCCATCTTGACCGTAGTCCGCGCCCAACACCTGGTCTATACCGATGGCAACCGCCTGGCGGTGTACACCGGCGGCGTGCTGCTGAATCGCCCCAATATGCAGGTGAAATGCCACGAGCTGCGCGCGTTTCTGGCGGATTCGGAGGCCGATTCGCGCCTGGACAAGGCCTTCGCCGATGGCGCGGTGGAGATTCACGAATCGTCGCCGGGCCGCCAGCGCACCGGAACCGGGGAGCACGGCGAATACTACACCAGCGACCAGAAGGTTATTCTGCGCGGCGGTTCGCCGAAAATGGTGGACTCCAAGGAAGGCGATACCACAGGGGACGAATTGACCTACTATGCCGACAATGATAGGCTGCTGGTTAACGGTAGTCCCGCGATCAGTCATATGAAGCAGAAAGGCCACTAAGGCGGACGGGCGCCCCCTCTTCCCAATGAGCAAACTGGAAACGCGGGAGATCTCTAAAACCTATCGCGGACGGCGCGTGGTTGACGATGTGACGGTCTACGTGCAGCAGGGCGAGGTAGTCGGCCTGCTGGGACCCAACGGGGCCGGCAAAACCACCTCCTTCTACATGATCGTGGGCCTCATCAGCCCGGATTCCGGCCGCATCCTGGTGGATGGGCAGGACATCACCAACCTGCCCATGTACCAGCGGGCCCGCCGCGGCATCAGCTATCTGCCCCAGGAAGCTTCGGTCTTTCGCAAGCTCACGGTGGAAGAAAACCTGATGGCGATTCTGGAAACCCTACCCGCCATGCGCGCGCGCGAGCGCCGCGAAGCGATGGAGCGGCTGATCGATCAGCTTGGCCTGGAAATGGTTCGCCGCAGCCACGGCTACATGCTCTCCGGCGGTGAGCGGCGGCGCGTGGAAATCGCCCGCTCGCTGGTGATCAATCCCAGTTTCCTGCTGCTGGATGAGCCCTTTTCGGGCATCGATCCGATCCAGGTGCTGGAGCTGCAGCGCATCATTTTCGACCTCAAACGTTCCGGCATCGGTATCCTGATTACCGACCACGCCGTGCGCGAAACGCTGGTGGTGACCGACCGCGCCTACATCATCAACAACGGCCGCATTTTCCGCGCCGGCAGCCCCGAGGCGCTGGAGCGCGACCCGGAAGTCAAGCGCATTTACCTGGGCGAATCCTTTTCGCTGCGGGTGTGAAGCCTGCGGGTGTGAGGCGCCGGACGCCGCCCGCGGTGGCACGGGAAACCCGGATGCGCAGCCGTCCGTATGAACCGGTATGAGATCTCTCCTGCTCCTGTTGGCGGTGGCGGGCGGCGCGTGGGCGCAGCCGTTTTCGGCGGGCGTCAAGCTGGGCGTGCCGCTGAGCGATTTTCTGAGCGCCACCGAATCCGGCGATACGTCGTATTCCACGATTACCAACCGCTACATTGTCGGGGTGGAGGGAGAACTGCGCCTGCCTTTCGGATTGGGGATCGAGCTGGACGTGCTCTACCGGCACGTGAATTTCAGCTCCACCACCACGGCCAACGCCATCTCCGCAGCCACCTCGATCACCACCGCCAACACCACCAGCAACGATTGGGAATTTCCCCTGGTGGCCAAGTACAAATTCAAGGCGCCCCTGGTGCGCCCGTACGTGGAGGCGGGGGTGGCCTGGGACACGCTGCAAGGCCTGACGCAGGGAGTGAAGACCACGGTAGCGGGAATAGTCACTTCCTCTTCCTCGACATCGAGTCCCTCGGAGCTGTCGAACAGCTCCACGCGCGGTTTCGTGCTGGGGGCGGGCATCGATATCCACGCCCTGCTCGTCCACGTCACGCCGGAGCTCCGCTACACCCGCTGGGGCGCCAGGCAGTTTTTCGCCCCGGGCCTGCTTTCGAGCAATCAGAACCAAGCCGAGTTTCTGGTGGGAGTGACCTTCTGAAACCGCCCGCCGCGCCCGTTACGGGGTCAGCCGCAGAATCACCTTGCCGGCCGGCCCGGCGTAAGTCAGCTCCACCGAGTGGATGCCCTTTTCCCTGCCGTGGTAGGAGAAGAAAATCAGGCCCGCCTCGGGAAGCGCGCGGTCTCCCTCGGGCATAGCGGCTTTCTGCACCTTCAGCTCCATGGCGCGCTGCAGCGGGAAGGGCATATGCACCACCACCGGCGTGGCATCCTGGCCGCCGCCCCCGGTGTTGATGCCGGTTTTGGACTTCGATTCCCCCGTATCCGGCGGCTCCCAACTGGGATCTTTCAGGGAGCTGAGCACCATTCCGTAAGGCCGGCTCTCCAGGGATTTCTTCTCGTTGATGCGCAGCGAAAAATCGCCCGTGGAAATCGTGAGGCGCGCGCCGGGAGGTCCGAATAAGCCCACTTCCACCACCACGTAATCTTCGCTGTTGAAGGTGGCCAGCGGCGTGGGAACGGCATGCACCTGAAAATCGGCTGCAATCGTCACCGTGCCGGCTTTGGCGTGGGCCTGGTAATCGGTGGGCGCCGTTCTGGGCGGCAGGCGCGGAGGCTCGTCTTTCTTGGCTGCCTCCTTGGCCGCCGCCTCCTTGGCCGCCGCCTCTTTGGCCGCCGTATCCTGGGCGGGTGGGGTTTGCCCCGCGAGGCAGAAGCAGAGGGCCGCCATCCAGATCACATTCACCCATGTACTGCGAATACGCATTTTTCTCTCAACTTAGCACAGTCGCCGGGCCGGGTGCCGGAGCGGATCGCGCCCAGGTGTTCCTGTTTTGAGCCACTACCGGGACGCCTCGCCCACCCAGGGTTTGCCGCAGCCTGTCGCACCGCGTGTTGCGGCGCGCCGCCGGCTCAGGGCTGCCGAACATGCGCCCGCGCTCAGCGCGCCGGCGCCTGCTTCAAGCGGAGGCAGTTTTGGATGGCTTCGGCCGCATCGGCGGCATCGGGCTTTAATCGCAGAACCTCCTGAAACTGGCCTATGGCGTCGTCGAAGCGCCCCAGGTTAGCCAGCCCGCTGCCCCAGTTGAAGTGCGCCGCCACGTAATCCGGCTTCAGCCGCACGGCCTCGCGAAACTGGTCGCAGGCTTCCGCATACCGGTCCTGGGCGGCGTAGGCGGTGCCCAGGTTGAAGTGCGCGGCGGCATTCTCCGGCTGCAGCTCGACGGTCTCCAGAAATTCCGCCACAGCCAGGTCCGGACGGCCGGAGAGGCCATAAAGGCGGCCCAGGTTGTAGTGGATATCGGCGTCGCCGGGGCGGCTTTTTTCGGCCGCGTCCAGGTTGGCGAAGGCCTCCGTGAACTGGCCTTTCTGGGTAAGCACGGCGCCCAGGCCTTCCTGCGCATCGGGACTGCCGGGATCCAATGCGAGCGCCCGGCGGTACTCGGCCGCGGCGGCATCGAAGTTGCCCTGCGCGCTCAAGGCGGCGCCGTAATTGACGTGGGCTTCCGCCAGATTCGGCCGCAGGCGGAGAGTCTCGGCGATATAGGGCATGGCTTCCCCCGCACGGTTGGCGGTGAGAAGGGTCTCGCTGAGGGTGCCGAGCGCCGCCCAGTTATCCGTGGTCACCTCCACCGCATGCCGGAACAGATCCACCGTATTGCGCCAGTAAGCCGCGGTGGACCAGGCCACCACGCCGTAAGCGCAGCAGGCCGTGGCGCCCAGCGCCACCGTAATGGAACGCAGCGCGGCGCGCCGGCTGGCGATTTCCGCCAGCCCCCAAACCACCGCCATCGAAAGGCCGATCATGGGGATGTACATGTAGCGATCGGCGCGCGATTGCACCCCCACCTGCACCAGGCCAATCACCGGCACCAGGATGCCGGCGAACCAGAACCATCCCACGAAAAGGTACGGCCTTCGCCGGCGCACGGCCACCGCCAGAGCGGTGAGCGCCGCCAGAACCGCCGCCGCGCCGGCTACCTGCCAGGCGGCCAGATTGCTCGCATAAGGATAAAGGACCGCCAGGCGCGCCGGCCAGAAAAACTGCCAGACGTAAGCCACGTAAGAGACCAGCGCATTTTCCAGCCGGAACCGGAAAGGCAGCTCGGCCAGGGAGGAAGTGGCCCCGGCGCCCTGCTGGACCAGCAGGGTGATCAGCGAGCCGGCCGCCGAGAGCGCCACCAGGGGCAGTTTCTCCAGAATCAGGCGCCGCAGCGGGATGGTATTCCAGCGCCCCAGCGGCCAGTAATCCAGCAGCAGCAGCGCGAAGGGCAGCGTCACGATCATGGGCTTCGACATCAGCCCTCCCGCAAACGCCGCCACCACCAGCAGGTACGCCGCAGCGCGCGGCCGCTCCACGTAGCGCAGCCAGGCCCAGATCGACAGAAGCCAGAACAGGCCGCTCAATACCTCGCGCCGTTCGGAGACCCAGGCTACCGCCTCCACGTGCAGCGGATGCACCGCGAACAGCAGCGCAACGAATGCGCTGGGCCCGCGCGCTCCGGTCATGCGCCGCAGGAGCGCGAACAGCAGCACGCTGTTGAGCGCGTGCAGCAGGACGTTGGTGAGATGATGCCAGCCGGGCGCGAGGCCGTACAGGTCGATGCCCAGCAGGTACGACAGCCAGGTGAGCGGAAACCAGTTGGCGGCGTAGCCGGTGGTGAACGCCCAGGCGGCCGACGCCGGCGTCAGCCCCTGGCGGATGTGGGGGTTGTTGAGGAGGAATTCGGGGTCATCGTAACCCGTGAACTCGAAATGGAAGACCTGGAAATAGATGGCCAGAACGGCGGCAGCCAGGGCGAAGGCGATGCCCCAATCCAGCCACTGTGTGCCGCCTGGCCGGCCAGGCACGGCGCTCGGTCCTGGGCGGTGACGGGTCATCTGCGGGAGCGTAACGGCGCCATGAAAGAAGAAGGGACGCCCGCCTTTTGAGCGGGGCGTCCCTTAAAGGATACACGGATCTGAGGCGGGCTTACCAGGTATAGCGCGCGGCGATCTGCATTTGCCGGGGCGAAGTGAGCGTGCCCGAGAACTTGCCGAAGTTGCTCGACGAATTGTCGGTCAGCGACGCGCCGGAAAAGATCGGCGTATTGGTCAGGTTGAATGTTTCCCAGCGGAGCTGCAGCTTATGGTGCTCGTTGTACGGCATGGTGAACACTTTGTACAGGCCAGTGTCGATGTTAAACAGGCCGGGTCCGCGAATGTTGTCGCGCAGCCCGGATTGGCCGGCGAAGGTTTCGATAAAGTCTCCGTACTGGCCCAACGGCTCTCCGGGCTGGCTCACGATGGAAAGCGGGTTGGTGAACAGATTCGGACCTCCGTTCTTGATCCCGATGGCGTTGTTGGTGATGCTGGTGGGAACCGGCCCCGCCGGCGTGGCGTTGGCGTCCTCATTCCAGTCGGTCGGCCAGCGCTGGCCGTTGCCGACCGTTAGGGGAAGGCCGGTTGTCTGGCGGTAGTTGCCGCTAAGCTGCCAGCCGCCGACAAATGCGTCCAGGATCTTGCTCATGCCGGTCCCGAACCTCATGCCGCGGCCGAAGGGCAGCGAATAGACGCCCAGCAGGTTTACCTGTTGGGTGGTGTCGTAAGTCGAAACGGCTCGCATCTGGCTGGGGTTCCACGTGTTTTGGACGAACCCGCTGTAGGCGCCGGCGGCTTCCTGCGCCGAGCCAAGGTCAATCGACTTCGACCACGTGTAGTTTACATCGAATTGCAATCCAAAGCTGAGGCGCTTGCGGACGGTCAACTGCATGGCGTTGTAACTGCCCATCCCAATCGAACTCAATGCGGCCAGCGCCGAGAACTGCGGATTGAAGACCATCCAGGGGCCATAAATCCCGCAGGCAATGTGGTTTACCGCGCCCTTCGAGGTGAAGGTGGTAGGGCCGCCGTTGATGCAGTTGGACGCATTATCGGCGTTGTTCAGAGTGTTGGTGGCGTCGCCCGTGGCGCTGTTGTTGATGTAATCGCTGGCCCAGACCTGGGTCGGCGTCATTCCGTTGGCCGCGGCAGTCGCCCACATGTGGTTGAAGAAGGGGATTTGGGGGATGGTAGCGGGGGTGTAGCCGTCGAAATCGATGTCCTGCATCAACAGCGTCATCGCCTGGTAATAAGTTTGGCCCGACGCAGGGTCGGTGAGCGCGGTCGGCATGGCCAGATCGCGATCGAGCAACGAGTGCTTGGAAAAACGGCCGACGTAGGAAAGCTGCAGGAAGAAACCGCTGGGGAGCTCGCGGCCATAGGTCAAATCGTAGTTTTCGGTGTAGGGCGCGGCCAACTGCGAATCGATGCTGTTGGTGATGGCGAACGATCCCGATGCGCCGGCCTGGTAGGGATAGATCAACGGCAGACCGCCCGGAGGCGCCGGTGGCACGATCTGCGATGGAACCGTGAAGAAGTTGGTGAAGCGTGGAAGCTGGGCGGAGGTCAGAATGTTGGCCGGATTCGAAAAGTTTTGCGACAAGCCGGGGGTGGTGGAGCTGAACGTTTGCGCCAGCGGCTGGCCTACCAAGTCATAGTACATGCCGGCGCCCGCGCGGATGGAGCTTTTGCCGGGACCGCCGAAGAGGAACTTGGAAATCCCGCTCTCCGCCCTGGGCGAATACGCGATGCCCAGCCGCGGGGCCCAGTTCTTATGGAAGGGATACATCTGGGTTCCCTGGCTGAGCGGAATGAAGTCGATCAGGCCGGCGTTCTGCTGGGACAAACCTTGCGCGGCAAAGGCGGCACGCTCGCCCAGCCAGGATGCCAGCGGCACGTTGGTGGAGGCTTGCTGGTCATTGATTTCATGCACCGGCGGCTCCAGGCCAAGGCGAATGCCGAAGGTAATCGTCAGAGTCTGCGTGGCCTTCCAGGTATCCTGCGCGTACATTTCGGTTTCACGATTGACGAAATCGCGTAAGGCCGGGGCACCAAACGGCAACACCGTACCATTCACCAGGTAGTTGTAGTCCGCGCTGCCCTGCGCTTCCAATCCCAGCACCGCCGCGATGGCGTATTCGTAGTTGGTCTTGAATGCGCTCGCCACGCTGATCCCGTTGAGCAAATCGTTTCCCGAACCTTCGATCCAGGAAGGATTGGAGCTCGCGGAGCTGAAGGAGTTGGCGGTGCTTGCCGACTGGTTGGAAACGTTGCGGAAGGAACCGCCGAAGCGGAAGTTATGGGCGCCTTTATTCCAGGACAGATCCTCGCCAATCAGATGCACCGGAATGATTCGTGTCAGCGAAGTAGTGGTGGCATAAGGGTTGCTAAGCCCGCGGAACCACTCGTAATTGCTGTCCAGCACACCGGCGGTCTCATTGCCAGCCCGGGTGAACCCGTAGTGCAGCGTGCTTACCAGGTTCGGCGAGATCACATCCGTCCATCCGGCCGCCAGACCCTTGCTGTTCGCCAGGGTGGTTGAGGCCGAAGGCTGCCCAGGGAATTCGGGGGTACCGCCCGCCCAATCGTTTTGAAGATTGCCGCGGATGAACATCGAGTTCTTATCGTTCGGGTGGTAATCGATCTTCGAGATATACGTGTTCTGAACGGCGTGAGCGGGGGCGTTGAACGAAAAGCCTTGCGTATTGTACCCATCCCCGATGGTGGTGTTATTGGGGAGCGGCATGCCTTGCATGGCCGCGAGCGCATTGGCATTGGCGCCGATGCCCCCGGGGTCGGTAGCTTTAACCTGCGCGGGGGAAAGCGTCACGGGCTGATTGGAGGTGTTCAGGTAAGTGACGATTCCTTGCCGCAGGTTGGCGCTCGGAACGGTCCGGTTCGCGCTACCGGCGCTGGCGTTCCGCAGTCCCTCGTAGTTGATGAAGTAGAACAGCTTGTTCTTCTTGACGGCGCCGCCGGCCGATCCGCCGAATATGTTGATCAGCAGCGGGGCGACCGGCACGCCGGCCTGGTTGTTGAAAAACGTGTTCGAGGCCATCTCCGTGCCGCGCCGGTACTCATAGAGCGAGCCGTGAAAGCTATTAGTTCCGGACTTGGTCACCAACTGCACGTCCGCGCCGGAGCCGCGCCCGGTGGCGGAGTCGCCGTTGGTGGTGGTGGTGCGGAACTCTTCCACCGAATCGAGCGTGACGCGAAGGACGCTGGTGAAGGCGGCACGCGCGTTCTGATCCATCACGTCGGCGCCATCCAGCGTCACATAGCCCTGGTCGGGCTTGCCGCCATTCACCGCGCCGTCGTTCGATCCCACCGAACCGCTTGAGCTGTAGCTCGTGACGCCCGGCTGAAAGGCCAGCAAGCTCACCACGTTGCGGGCATACATGGGCATCTGGATGATGGCGTTATTGTCGATGGCATTGCCCAGCGAAGCGTCGGTGGTGTTCACCTGGGTCGCCGTGGCTTCCACCTGAACGGTTTGGCTGGTGCTGCCCACCTTCTCGAATTTCACCTCGATGGTGGCCGGCTGGTTGACCAGCAGCTCGATGTTGTTGATCACCGCTTCGGCAAACCCAGGGGCCTGCGCGTTGATCCTGTATTTACCCGGAGGCACCTGGGTGATGGTGTAGCCCCCCTGGCTGTCGGAGACCGTAGTGCGCTGGGCGCCGGTGCCTATGTTGGTAAGCGTAATCGAGGCCGACGGAATGACTGCTCCCGACGGATCCATGACCGTTCCGGTGACGATGGTGGTCTGGGCAAATAGTCCGGCCGCCAGAACCAGAAAAAGCGTCAAAATACTCGCGAGCGTTCGCATGAAACTAACCCCCTTGTAGTTCTCAAAGTGCCGCGCGCGGCATGGATGCCAGGCGCTGGACGCAAAGTACGGGCTGGGGATGGTGGGGCAGGAGAACACGCACGCTGTCCCGAAGCTCCGCTGGTTGCGAAGAGCGGGCGACAACGGCAACGGCACACCCATTGCTCCTGTAAATTTGCCCATGGTATCCCTAAAGAACCCCTGACTCCGAACCGGCGAGGTCCGCTGGGCGCTCTGCTTGGAGCATTCCCTAATTTTTAAAGGATTTCATCTTGGGTACCACGAAACGCACCATGGTGTCAATCCGCCCTAAGGCGAGCGGAGGCAAATTACTGATAAACTCGAAAGCCATGATCCGCAGAATCACGCTAATGCTGGCGGCGGTCGGGCTGGCCTCCGCCCTGTTCCCGGTGAGCGCCCAGCCGCCCCAAGGCGCACCCGCGCGCCGCCTGCTCAAAGTCGAAGACATGCACGCGTTTCACGATGTGCGCGATCCCCAGATTTCGCCCGACGGCAACTGGGTAGCCTACACCGTCAGCTCGGTGGATACGGCCGCCGACAAAGGCGACACCGATGTCTGGATGGTGAGTTGGGACGGCACGCGGCAGCTTCGCATGACCTCCAGTCCGGAGAGCGAAAACGCGCCCCGCTGGAGTCCCGACGGCCGGTACCTGTCTTTCCTTTCGGGACGCCCCGGCAAGGCCAAGGGTTCGCAGGTCTGGCTGCTGGACCGGACCGGCGGCGAAGCGCAACAATTTACCGATGTGAAGGGGCGCCTTTCGTCCTACGATTGGTCGCCCGACGGCAAACACCTGCTCCTGGTGATGGCCGACCGCGACCCCAACGAGCCGGACGCAGACCGCCCCGCCGGCGGTTCCGGGGCCGCCGCCAAAGCCCCCAAGCCGATTGTGGTTGACCGTTACAAGTTCAAACAGGATGTGGCGGGGTACCTGACGCAGAAGCCCGCGCGGCTGTACCTGTTCGACGTAGCCACCAAAAAAGCCGAGGCCCTCACCGCCGAGGGGTTTGAAGTAGCCTCGCCCTCGTGGTCGCCGGATGGGAAGTCGGTGGCGTTTCTGGGCAAGGAGGGCAAGGACGCCGAGCGCTACAACACCTGGAACGTTTACGTGGTGGATGCCACAGCCGGCGCTACGCCCCGGCGGATCACGGACTACGACGGCATTCACGGTTCGGCGTCGCGGGCGCGGCCCGAGTGGAGTCCGGACGGCACCCGCCTGGTGTATCTGCAAAGCACCGGCGCCAAACAGAGCGCTTACAACATGAACCGCCTGGCCGTGGTGGCGGTGGCCGGCGGCCCGCCCAAATTGCTGGCGGAGAAACTGGACCGCGGCGTTTCCGCGCCCCGCTTCTCGCACGATGGCGCGTCGATTCTTTTCCTGGTGGCGGACGACCGTTGGGAATATCCCGCCACCGTTCCGGCCGCGGGCGGCGAGGTGGAGCGCGTGACCAAAGGGCCGGGGGTGATTTCGTCGATCGAGCTGGGCAAGGACGGGCGCATGGCCGTGCTGGCCTCCAGCGACAACGCACCCGCGGAAATCTTCCGGCTGGAGAACACCAGCCTGCGCCCGCTGACCCACCAGAACGGTCCGCTGATGGCCCAGTTGAAGCTGGGCGAGACCGAAGAATTCTCCTGCAAGGCCAAAGATGGCAACGAAGTGCATGGCCTGATCATTAAGCCGCCCGATTACCAGCCCGGCCACCGCTATCCCACGCTGCTGCGGATTCACGGCGGACCTAACGGCCAGGATGCGCATTCGTTCGCCTTCGAGCGGCAGATCTTCGCGGCTAACGGCTACGTGGTGGTGGTGGTGAATTACCGCGGCAGCGCGGGACGCGGCGAGAAATACCAGGTTGCCATTTCAGCCGATTGGGGCGACAAGGAAGTAGTGGACTTACAGGCAGCCATGGATTACGTAGTGGCTGCCGGCATCGCCGACCCGAACCGCCTGGGCGTAGGCGGCTGGAGTTACGGCGGCATTCTGACCGATGCCATCATCGCCAAGGACCACCGCTTCAAGGCCGCCACCAGCGGCGCCGGCACCGCCTTCCCCCTGGCTCTTTACGGGGTAGACCAGTACGTCATGCAGTACGACGAAGAAATCGGCCCGGTGTGGAAAGTGGGTTTGGGGCCCTGGGAGCGCATCTCCTACGGCTTCCTGCACGCCGACCAGATCACCACGCCGACGCTGTTCCTGGGCGGCGAAAAGGATGCCAACGTCCCCTTAGTCGGCGGCGAAGAGATGTACCAGGCGCTGGCCAGCCTGGGCGTCCCGGCCGAGTTAATCGTGTATCCTAACTCGTTCCACGGAATTACCCGGCCGAGTTACCAGACCGATAGGATTGAGCGATATCTGGCGTGGTATGCCAAGTATCTGAAACCGAGCGAGGCAGCCACCGGCGCCGCGCAGTAACGGAAACCGGAGTAGCTTTCCCGCTGCGCTGACGCGCGGCCCGGCCTCAGCGCCGCTCCAGCGCCGCGTGGTCCCATTCCGCCAAGGTCGCCGCGGATTGATACGTGCTCTGGCAGAAATCGAAGATTGCTTCCTCGGGTGACGCCGCGGCGCGCACATCTTCGTAACGCAGCAGAAACTCGCCCATGGCCGGATCCCAGCAGGCGCCGGCGGGCCGCACCGCCTGTTTCTCGAAACCGGCGGGCGATGGCGACGCGTAGGCGTAGAACGCGGCGTGCGGATAGCGGCGGTCGCCGGGCCAGAAGCCGAAACTGATCTCTTCGTGCGAGTAAGCCTCCGCCATCACGTGGCTGGCCCCCACGCGCGGCGGCGCCGCACGGCCGCAAAAACGGGTTACCGCCAAGTCGAACGACCCCCAGAACAACTGCACGGGGCTCTGCTTGCCTATGAATCCGCCCTTGAACTTTTTCAGCGCGCGATCCACGCCAATCAGAATCCGACGGAACCGCTCCACCGGCTCGCGGTCATAGGAAGCATGGTGGCGATCCTGGTCGAAAGGCGTGGTGTCGTCGAACTCCTCGGGAGCCGTACGGATGGTCACCTCAATCCCCAGCGCATGGAGGCAGGCCATATACTCCGCGTAGAAATCCGCCACCGCCCGCGGGTAGAGCGGGATAGCGTGCTGCCCGCCGTTCGAAGTGCGGATACGCAGGTTGTGGGTGACGAAGTCGAACTCCACATCGAAGGTCCCCGCAGCGTACGGAACGGGCGAGGTAGTCAGGCCGAGCGGGGTCACATACAGCGCCACGTGCCACCAGTGGTTCTCCGGCGGCGAAAGCATCATGCGCGTCTTGCCCACAATCTGCGCCCACATGTGGACTGTGTCGCAGGTAGCTTCCCATTCGCAATAGTGCAGCGGCGGCCATTCATTCGAAGTCAAGTTCCACCTCGTCGATGAAACACCAGCCCCAATTCTCACCCGGTTCGATGGACCTCATGATGGGGTGCTTCGTGGCATGAAAGTGTTTGGTGGCGTGGCGGTTCTTGGACGAATCGCAACAGCCCACGTGGCCGCAGATCATGCACAGCCTCAGATGCACCCAGGTATCGTGCATTTTGAGGCACTCCTCGCAACCATGGGTGTGGGGATGAACATCCTGGATCAGGTTCGTATGTGTACAGTTCATGAGCGATTCCCTTGGCGGGCCTGAGCCATAGATACCACAAACCGCCGATTGATAGTGAGCGTGTTCTAACAGCGGAATTGCAGCTTCACCGGCTGGCCCCCACTTCGATCACGGCATTCCACATGTACTCGATCAAGGTGGTGAGGGCGTGGACCGAAATATGCTCATCGTCGGAGTGCGCGCCGCCCAAAGGGCCCGCGGAGGCGTCCACCACCTCGCCCACGCCATACGCCTGGACGCCCTTGGCGCGCAGTTCGGCGTTATCCGTGGCGCCGGTCATCATGCTGGGAATCGTGGGTGCGTGGAACATGCGGCGGCCCACGCTTTCGAGGGCGCGGAACATCTCGCTATCCAGCCGCGAAGGCGGCGCGGCGGGCCGCTCCTCGCCGGAGGCCGGAGGCAAAATCTCCACCGCCGGATCGTTGATCACGCGCTTCATCTGCGCCACGAACCGGGCCATGTCCTCATCCGGCAGCGCACGCACGTCCAGGGTTGCCTCGCCCTGAGAGGGGATCACATTCTGGCGAAAGCCGGCCTGCACCATCGTCGGCGCGACCGAAGTGCGCAGAATCGAATAGTGGCCGGGTTCGTGTTCGTAGAAATAGCGATCCACCTGGGCGGCGCGCGACGGAATCAGAATGTCGCGGTAGCGGGCCGCGGCGTCGGGCGGCGAAATGGCCGCCAGCCGCTCGAAATAGGTGCGGGTGGTGTCGTTCAGCCGGATCGGCGTCTGCCAGGTGCCCACGCGCTCTACCGCCGCGGCCAGGTGTACCACCGCATTCTGCGGAATGGGCCGCGAGCCGTGCCCCGCCGGACCGTGCGCCACCAGCCGCAGCCGCCGGGGCGTCTTTTCGGTGGTGGCCACAATCACGTCCTGCACTTGGCCCGCGCTCTCCATAATGCCGCCGCCTTCCGCCATGGCGAATTCGGCGTCGATTTCCGGCCAGTGCTGGCGCACCATGTAGTCGATCCCCACCGCCATGCTGCCCTCTTCGCCGGCCTCGGCCAGAAAGATCACGTCGCGGTCCAGCTTCACGTGCAGGCGCTGGAGCAGCAGCAGGATCATGATGCCGGCAGTTACATGGTCTTTGTCGTCATTGGAGCCGCGCGCGTAAATCATGTTGCCTTTGCGCACCGCCGCGAAAGGGTCCACCGACCAGCGCTCGCGCTGCACGCCCACGACGTCGGTATGCCCCATCAGCAGGATGGGACGCTTGCGCCCGCTGCCTTTGATGCGGGCCACCAGGTTGGCGCGGTTGGGCTCCGCGGCAAACAGCTTCACCGCGATGCCTTCGCGCTCCAGCATGGCCTGGATCACCTTGGCCGCGCGCGTCTCGTTGCCAGGCGGGTTGCTGGTGTCGATCTTCAGCAGGGTGGTGAAGCGGTCCAGAATCTCCGGTTGCAGCTTGTTCCAGTCCACGGGATAGCGGTCCTGGGCGGCCGCGGGAAGGGCCAGCAGTAGAAGCAGCCATTTCATAGCGGGATATTTCCGTGTTTCTTGCGGGGCATGGTGTCCACCTTGGTTTCCAGCATGCGCAACGCGCGGATCACGCGCGGGCGCGTTTCGTGCGGCTCGATCACATCGTCCACATAGCCGCGCTCGGCGGCCACGAAGGGATTGGCGAAGCGCTCGCGAAATTCGTCGGTCTTTTCACGGCGCACCGCCTCGCGGTCGGCGGCGGCCGCCAACTCCCGCCGGTAAACGATGTTCACCGCGCCTTCGGGTCCCATCACCGCGATTTCCGCGGAAGGCCACGCCAGGTTGATATCGGTGCGGATGTGCTTCGACCCCATCACGCAATACGCGCCGCCGTACGCCTTGCGCGTGATCACGGTGATTTTGGGCACGGTGGCCTCGGCGTACGCGAACAGCAACTTGGCGCCGTGGCGGATGATGCCGCCGAACTCCTGCTCCGTGCCCGGCAGGAATCCGGGCACGTCTTCAAACGTCAGAATGGGGATGTTGAAGGCATCGCAGAAGCGCACGAAGCGCGCCCCCTTCACCGACGAGTTGATATCCAGGCAGCCCGCCAGGAACGCCGGCTGATTCGCCACAATGGCGACGGAGCGCCCGTCCATGCGCCCAAAACCGGTCACCAGGTTCTTGGCCCAGAACTCGTGTACCTCGAAAAACTCGCCATCGTCCACCACCCGGCGGATGGCGTCTTTGATGTCGTACGGCAGGTTGGATTCCGGCGGCACCAGCGAATCCAGCGCCTTGTCCATGCGGTCGATGGGGTCGCGCGTGGGGCGCCGCGGCGGGTCTTCGCGGTTGTTCTGCGGCAGGTAGCTGAGCAATTCGCGAATCATGCGGAGGCATTCGCCATCGTCGGCGGCCACGAAATGCCCCACCCCGCTGACCGAGTTGTGGGTCATGGAGCCGCCCAGTTTCTCCTTGGTGACGTCCTCGTGGGTGACGGTCTTGATCACGTCGGGACCGGTGACGAACATGTAGCTGGTGTGGTCCACCATGAAGACGAAATCGGTGATAGCGGGCGAATAAACGGCGCCCCCGGCGCAAGGCCCCATGATAGCCGAGATCTGCGGCACGACGCCGCTGGCCAGCGTGTTGCGCAGGAAAATGTCGGCATATCCGGCCAGCGAAACCACCCCTTCCTGGATGCGCGCGCCGCCCGAATCGTTCAGGCCGATCACCGGCGCGCCGGTCTTCAGGGCCAAGTCCATAATCTTGCAGATTTTTTGCGCGTTGGCCTCGGAAAGTGAGCCGCCGAAAACCGTGAAATCCTGGGCGAAGACGTATACCACGCGGCCATCGATGCGGCCGTAGCCGGTGACGAAACCATCGCCGGGAATCACCTGCTCATCCATGCCGAAATCGCGGCAGCGATGCGTCACCAGCTTGTCGATCTCCTCAAAAGTGCCCTCATCGAGTAGTAATTCGATGCGCTCGCGAGCGGAAAGCTTGCCCTCCTGGTGCTGGCGCGCGCGGCGTTCGGGGCCGCCCCCCTGCTCGGCGGCTTCGTGGCGGCGCCGCAGTTCCTCGAGGCGATTCATCGGCACTATTGTAACGGGCGGACGTAGTTCGCGCCGCAAGCGCGGCCTGGTCTGGAATCCGTTACGGTCCGGCACCTCTTGGCGCTCCTGCCGGCGGAACAGAAGGAAGATGGATGGCATCGGCCCACCGGCTGGTTGGTCAGCACCGCGCTGGCTTCGTCCCGCGCCAGGACCTAGAATTGTGGGTGACATGGAGATTTCACGGTTTCGAGTGCGCGCCCTCCCGGCTCTGGCGGGATTGGCGCTGCTCACCAGCGTGGCGACGCTGATGCTGGCGCAGGAGGGCACGGCAGAGTGGACCGATATCCTTCCGCCAGCCGACCTGCATGGTTGGACCCGCATCCCGATTCCGCCAGTCGATGGACTGAAGCCCAAGCTGCAATGGCGCGTGGATCCGGCCCAGCACGTCCTGATCTGCAGTGGCGATGGGGGCCACGAGTGGCTGCGCTACGACCGGGAATTGGGTGATTTCATCTTTCAGGTGGACTGGCGCTTCACCCCACGCGGCCCTACTGAAAAGCGCTACAACAGCGGGATTGGGATTCGCCTGTCGAAGTACGGCGAGATTTGGTACCAGGCACAGACCGGCCTCACCGGCGGCTACCTGTTCGGTGAGAATTTCGCCGACGGCGCGATCCAGAAATTCGACCTCAGAAAACAAATGAAGGAGAACCGCGTGAAGCCGGCGGGAGAGTGGAACCACTACGAGATCACCGCGCAGGGCGACCGGCTGGTTCTGGCGGTCAATGGAATGGTGGTCAATGAACTGACCGGCGTGGGCCTGCGTCGTGGATACCTGGGCCTGGAGGCCGAGGGATACGAGGTGACCTTCCGGAATCTGAAGGTGAAGACGCTATAAACACTTTTGCGCCGTCTAAGCCGAGTCTCAGCCCGGGCGCCGGTTACTTACCGGGGAACGGAAGCCATCCGCGGGTGATATAGTCGCCGAGCGTGAGAGTGACGAGAATCAGAAACCAGGCGATTGCGCCCGCGATGACCAGCTTGACCAGCTTCTTCTCCAACAGCGCATGCATGAAGAAGGACGCGATCAGCGTGGCTTTGATGGTGGCGAATACCAATAGGTCCTCGGTGCGCCGGCGTTACCGTCCGCGGCGGCCAAGGCGCATAAGCTGCTCGCCAGGTGAATCAGTTGCCTCCGGTAAACATGGCTTAACACTTAGGCCAACTTACTCGCGTCCTGCTGCCCGCGGTGCTGGTCGCCTGTGCCGCCGGCTGCGCGCGCGGTGGTCCACAAATCCTCGGTTCTGGATGGCGCAGCCGCGCCGCCAGGTGGCTGCGTATTGGGCGGCCGGCTGAGTTGTGGGGTGGGATCACCACGTAACCTCGGCGGTTGAGGCGGTCGGGACGATTCGCCGCCGCGTTTTGGGGCGATTCGCCCCGGACAGAGGGGCCTGGGTATGATATTGGGGATCAAAATCCGGTATCCTGATTCCACAGGAGATACTCATGCACCGTCTGGTTTGCTGCCTGGCTGCGGTGGTTGCCGCGCATGCCGCTACGCCCCTGTTCCAAACATCTTTCGACAAACCGAACCAGGGCTGGACCGCCGTTCGCGGGGCGGCCACTCCGGATGCTTCGGTAACCCACAACAACAATCGGTCGCTGCGCGTCGAAGCGGTCAAGAATGAGCCGGACGCCTGCATCCGGTTTGCGCCGGTTTCGCTCACCATCGGGAAACGCTACGAGGTGAGCGGGTGGGTGCGGACCGAGGGGCTGACGGTGCGCGACCTGGACCGGTCGCCGATTGCGGTGGGGGCGGCGCTGACTATGGCGTCGATGCCCATCGACGTACACTCGGAGGCGCTGGGGGGCACCCGGCCGTGGACGCGGCTTTCGCTGCGGTTCGTGGCCAGCCGGGCGCAGGACCAGATCCTGTTTACGGTGGCCGATGGCGGAGCGATCGCCGGCGGCAAGGCGTGGGTGGAGGGCGTCAGCCTGGACGAGGTTTCGCCGCAGGATGAGTGGCCGACGCGTGAGGCGGTGCAGACGTTCGGCCCGGCGTACCGGTATCCGGCGGCGGGGTGGATTTATCTGCATATCGAAGGGCAGCCGTATGAGCGCGGCTACCAGCACGGGCACCTGATGGCGCGGGAGATTCCGGAATACCTGGCGCGGTGCGCGTCCGACCTGGGCGGCCCGGAGAACTGGAATGAGTACCGCACCACGGCGAACGCGCTGTTCCTGCGGGGATTCGACCGCGAAATCCTGGAGGAGATGCGGGGCATTGCGGATGGGGCGGCGGATGCGGGGGCGAAGTGGCAGAACCGCCGCATCGACCTGATGGATATTGTGGTGGCCAATGTCACCGTGGAGATGGGCGAACTGCGCTCGGCGGTAGATGTGACGCCGACGGGCCTGGAGAGCTTCAACTTCGATAAGCCGGCGTACGGGCAGACGCCGGGCAGCGCGCGGCGCGATTCGGTGATGGACCATTGCAGCGCGTTTGCGGCGACTGGTCCGGCGACGCGCGACGGGAAGATGGTGATCGGGCACGTGACGTGGTGGCCGCTGACCCTGGCGGAAGGCACCAACGTCCTGCTGGACATTAAGCCGGCGTCCGGCCACCGGCTGCTGATGCAGAGCTATGCGGGGGGCATTGAGAGCGGCACGGACTGGTACCAGAACGATGCGGGGGTGGTGCTGACGGAGACCACCATCCGGCAGACGCCGTTCAACGCCGAGGGGACGCCGGTGGCGTTCCGGGCGCGCGAGGCGATCCAGTACGGCGGGAACATCGACGAAGTGGTGGCCAAGCTTGGCACCCGCAATAACGGGCTGTATACCAACGAGTGGCTGATCGGGGACGCCAAGAACAACGAGATCGCCATGTACGAGCTGGGCACCAACCACACCAAGCTGTGGCGCAGCTCGAAGAACGAATGGTTCGGGGGGACGCCGGGCTTTTATTGGGGCGACAACAATGCCAAAGACCTGGCGATCCGGCTGGAGCTGCTGCCGGACACGCATTCGGCGCCGGAGTTTGTGCCGTACGTGCCCATGCCGCGCGACCTGGCCTGGCAGGATTTGTACCAGCGTTACCACGGGCAGATTGACGAGCAGTTCGCGTTCCTGGCGTTCCGCACGGCGCCGCTGGTGGCGGCCAGCACCATGGACGCCAAGGTGGCCACGGCGGACATGGCTTCGCGCATGATGGTGTGGGCCGAGATTGGCAGGCCCAACCAGACGGAATGGGTGCCACGCGAGGGCGGCCGCGCCAGGAACTCGGATGCCCGCAATGATGGGCTGTATCCGGCGGGTTACTACCTGTTTAATGCGCAGCCTTCGGACACGCTGCGCACGGCAGTGCAGGCGAATGAACTGTCACGTTTGCAGACGCCCGCCAAACCGGAGGACAACGCGGAGGCGCGAACGGAAGGCAGGGGCGCGGGCCGGGCGGGAGGCCGAGGCGGACGCGGCGGACGCGGGGCGGTGAACGCGGACCGGATGTGGAAGGGCTGGGTGCTGCCGGCTTCCGAGGCGGATACGTGGTTTGTGGCGGGATCGGCGGCGTACGACCGGGCGTTGGGGTCGGACGATATCGAGAAGGCGGTGGACGCGGAGCGGGCTACCTACCGCGGGCTGAAACTGAGTCCCGATAACGCCATCAACCGGCACCGCATGGAGGAGGCCAAGGGCTTCCTGTTTCTGGATGGCCTGCGGCACAAGATGGGCGACGCGGCGTTCCGGAAACTGATGACGGATTATTTCGCGGCCAATGCGGGGAAGACGGTGACGGCGCAGTCGTTCCTGGATAAAGCCGGGGTAACGTTCGAGTTTACCGAGCCGGGCGACGGTCCGGCGTACCTGGCGTCGGATATTTCGCGGCGGCTGGCGACGGCGGCGATTGTTTACGGGACGGTGCGGGAGGCGGGCGCCAACCGCTACGCGGCCGAGCAGTTGCAGAGCCGGTTCCAGGACCAGTACGAGAGCCGGGTGCAGATTTACAAGGATTTCGAGGCCACGCCGGAAATGCTGGAGCACAAGGACGTGGTATTCGTGGGGCGTCCGGAGGCCAATTCGGCGCTGGCCGCATGGGCGTCGCGGCTGGGGCTGGACTTTGCGGGGGCCAGTTTCAAGCTGGATTCGGCCGAGCATGCCTCGGAACGGGAGGCGCTGGTGCTGGCGGCGAAGAATCCGCTGGACCCGGCGCACATGGTGCTGGTGATCGCCGGCAACGACGCGTTGCGCACGGTGAAGGCGGCCAATGCGGGGGTTGGAGCCGCGGAGTACATGGTACTGGATGACGGCAATCCAATGCGCTCCGGATTCCTGGAGCGGTAGCGGCCGAGCCACGGGGATTACAGCAGGCCGACCAGGTAGACCGAACTATACGCCAGGATGGCGCCGATGGCGGCGCCGGCCAGCACGTCGCTGAGGAAATGCATGCCCAGCAGGATGCGCGAGAGGGCGATACTTAAGGCGCAGAAAAGCAATCCGGCGGTCAGTTCGGGGTAGAACTGGATGAGCGAGAGGGCCACGGCGAAACCGGTGATGGTATGGCCGGAGGGAAAGGAGAACTGGTCGGGAGGCAGCAGGGTAGCCCAGCAATGCGGTTCGAAGGCGCTGGGGCGGCGCCGGCCGGTGGCCTTTTTGAGCTTCAGAAAGAGGCCGATGCCCAATGCGGCAGCCAGCCCCGCGGAGGCCACCGCGCGGAAGCGTTGGTCACCGCCAAATAGCAGGATCACCAGGCCCATCGCGTACCACAGCCAGCCGTCGCCGCCGCGCGTGGCGCAGATCATCCAGATGCGGATCCAGCGCGGCGCGGGCCACCGGTTGAGGCGCCGCATGAGCCGCTGATCGCGGTGGTTGATGTAAGTCAACATGGCGTGGGGGAGCGTCATGCAGCCTCCTGAGCGGGTCCGGCGGCCTCTGCGGCGGCGCGGCGCGCGGTGCGGGAACGTGAGGTTTGCAGATACCGCGCCGACCACGCCTGGGCGAAGACGGTTTCGCGAACGAGGTTGCCCAGCGTGACCAAGGGCACCGCCAGGAACAACGGCGCCAGCGACAGGGTGAACGGCCGTTCGCGCACCATGTGGCACGCGATGGAGTAGACATCGCGGGTGAGCTTCCAGTAGCTGCCGGATTCGCCAAACACCCGGCCTTGGCGCGCGCGCAGGCCATCGAGGTACTCCTGCCTGGTGCGGGCGCCGGGCACTTCGGTGTACGCGCAGCCGACGGATCTCATGGCGTGGGCGTCGCTGCCGCCCACCTGGCTTTTTGCGGCGGCGGCGGCCAGCGCGGCGGCGGTCCGGTTGGCCAAGGGACGCATGTGGCCGTTGTGGGTTTCGATGGCCGGGAAAACGGATTCGAAGAGGTCGAAATCGGCCAAGGCGCGCGGACCGGTCAGGCTGGAGAAGATGTGGTTGGCGCTGAAGAAGAGTTGGCGCTGGCGGAGGTAGGCGGCGAGGGACGGAAAATCGTGGCGGCGGCGCTGCAGTTCGACGTGATCGCGCTCGGCGATGTCGTAGACGCCGATGTGCAGGGCGCAGCCGCTGGGCAAGGTACAGGAGACTTCCTCGCTGAGGAAGAAATCGGGCCGCGAGCGCAGGGCCTCGACGGCGCCGATGGAATCATGGTCGGTAATCGTGACCAAGTCCATTCCCAGCCGCTTCAACCGATCATACACCGCCAGGGGATGGTTGTAACATTCGCGGCACACTGCGCGCACCAGGGGCACCCCGCACATTCCGGAGTGCCACGAGTGGACATGCAGATCGCACCTCACACTACGGTTGTACGCCCAAGATGGCTACAATTCGGTGACACCTGGGAAAAACATTCGTGAATCGTTTTGTTTAGGCCGCACCGGGCGGTTCTCCATGCCACAATTTAACTCATGAAAAGCCTGGACCTGGTCTTCTTTGACGCCGGTGGAGGCCATCGCGCGGCGGCCAACGCCCTGGCCCAGGTGATGGAGCAGCGGGGAGCGTGGGAGCGCATTCGCCTGGTTAACCTTCAGGAGGTATTGGACGGCCTCGACGTGTTCCGCAAAGTCACCGGGATCCGGCTGCAGGACCTCTACAACGCTCTGCTGAAGAAGGGCTGGACGCTCGGATCGGGGCAGCTATTGATTGGGATGCACGCGGTCATCCGCGGGTTCCATCGGCCGGCGGTGCGCGCGCTGGAGGCGTTCTGGCGCAAGGACCGGCCCGAGCTGGTGGTATCGCTGGTGCCCAACCTGAACCGCGCCATGGGCGATGCTCTGCGGACGTTGGGCGTTCCGCTGGTCACGATTCTCACTGACCTCGCGGATTATCCGCCGCATTTCTGGATGGAGCGGCAGGAGCAGTACTTCATTTGCGGAACGGCCAAGGCGGTGGAGCAGGCGCTCGCGATGGGGCACAAGCCGGAGCGGGTGTACCGCGTTTCGGGAATGATTCTGGCGCCGCGCTTTTACGAACTGGAGCCGCTGGGCGCCCGGGAGCGGGCGGAGGCGCGCGCCAACCTGGGATTCGACCCGGAACAACCGGTGGGGCTGGTGCTGTTCGGCGGGCAGGGTGCGGCGGTGATGCTGGAGATTGCACGGCAGTTGCCCCGCCGGCAGCTTCTGGCGATCTGCGGGCACAATGATAAACTGGCGGCGCGTTTGCGCGGACTGCCCCACGAGGCGCCGCTGTTTGTGGAGGGGTTCACCCGCGAGGTGCCGCATTACATGCAGTTGGCGGATTACTTCATTGGCAAGCCCGGACCGGGCAGCATCAGCGAAGCCGTGGCTATGCGGCTGCCGGTGATTGTGGAGCGCAACCTCTGGACGCTGCCCCAGGAGCGCTATAACACCGAATGGATGCGCGAGCAGGGGGTGGGGCTGGTGCTGCGCAACTTCCGCCAGATTGCCGGCGCCGTAGAGGAACTGCTGGAGCCATCCGCCTATGAGCGGTTCCGCGCCGCTACGGGCCGGATCGAGAACCGCGCGGTGATGGAGATTCCGGAGATTTTGGAGAGGATCGTGGGTAGCGGCGTGATCACGCCCCCGGCGGCGCGTTGAAAGCGAGGGAGCCTGGAGTGGGCGGAATTCACAGTGGGCGGATCAGCTCTTGGGACCGGTCCGGATTGCAATCGAAGCGATCGGTGGTGCTGAATTCCGAGGGCGCGCCGCTTTCATCGACCACCACGGGCGCAGTCACCGCGTGGCCGTGGTATCGCGGCGGAAGAAGGGGACGAAGCGCCGGAACCGGATACGGATATGGAAAATACGCGCGAGTGCCGGCGTGGCTGTACTGCCACGCTTCGCACGGCATCCAGGTTCGCGCGGGCGGGTTCGAGACCGGCCGGTGAACCGACCCCGGACGACCAATCCCGCAGCCTCCCTACGGTTCAGGCAGGCCGACGAACCGGGGCATAGCAAGCACGCCGGGAGGGCCGCGATCCACCGGAACGCCAGCCGCCGCAACCTCTCGCAGAAATTTTGAACGCACGCCGCTCGCCGGAGCCTAGCGCGCTTGAAGTTGCTCGATGTACTTGGTTACCGCGTAAACGCGCATGGCGCCGAAGCCGGTGTCGCGGCCGGAATCGCTGAAGGTTGATCCCCAAACCGGCATATCCTTCGTTCCATGGGCAAGGTAGCGGCCGCCGGAGGAGATGGTCTGCTGCACCTCCACGCTGGGGAACTGGCCGTGGTGGCGGCCGGCAAGCCGGCTAAGATCGGAAGGCGTGGCCTTCAGTGCTTCGGCGGCCGGGCCGTGGCCTTTGCCATCCACGCCATGACACACGGCGCAATATTCCTGGTAGAGAGCCTTTCCATCGACCGTGGCGGGCTCGTGGGCGGGAACCTCTTTGATTTTAGTCTGCGCGGCGGCCGTCAACGCGGCGAGCAGGGCAAGCGAGGACAATAAAGGATAAATGGATCTTGATAGTCGCTTCATGCCTAGATGATATCTCCATTTGATGGGCCAGGGAAGCGATTTCGATTGCTGTTCTTCCTCGCAGGAAAAATCTCCGGCTTGCGATTCGGTCTCCTGCCGCCGTCGCCGGGGAACTTCTCGCCGCCCGCTCCGGTCAGGAGACCGGCATCCGCGCAGCGAAACCTTCCTCGCGCGGGGGGTGCGGCGTGGTGCGAGGGCGCGGGGTGCGGCCAACACCGGTATAGTCGAATCCCGCCGCCACGGCGGCTTCGGGATCGAACAGGTTGCGGCCATCCACCAGAATCGGCTTGGCCATCAGGCGGGCAGTCTCGGCCAGGTCGATGGAGCGGAATTGCTGCCACTCCGTCACCACCACCAGCGCATCGGAACCCGACGCCAGATCGGCAACCGACTGGCAGTATCGCAAGCGCAGTTCCGGGTGCTGTTCGCGGCAGGCCTCGTTGGCAATCGGATCGAAGCACTTGACCCGCGCGCCCATTTGCAGCAGCCGCTCGGCGATGTACAGGCTGGGAGCGTCGCGCAGGTCGTCGGTGTCGGGCTTGAAGGCCAGCCCCAGCAGACCGATGGTGCGCCCCTTCAGGATGAACAGTTTCTCCTGAAGTTTCTGGATCACCATGTGGCGCTGGGCCGCGTTCACGTCGAGCGAAGCCTGCAACAGCTTGCTTTCGTATCCGTACTCGCGCGCGGTGTGAAGCAGGGCGTGAATGTCTTTGCCGAAGCAACTGCCGCCCCAGCCCACGCCCGGGCTGAGAAAGCGGGCGCCGATGCGCGAATCGAGTCCAATGCCGGCCATCACCTCGGTAGCCTCGGCGCCCACGCGCTCGCAGATGTTGGCCATCTCGTTGGCGAATCCGATTTTCATGGCCAGAAAGGCGTTGGCCGCGTACTTGATCATTTCGGCGCTGGTGAGAGTGGTGGAAACCAGCGGCACCCGCGTCATTCCGGCCGGGCGCGCGGCGCCGGGGGGCGGGTCAAAGTCCTGTGCCACCAGCGGCGCATAGAGCTGGCACATAATCTCCATGGTGGAATCGTCGGACGCCCCGACCACGATGCGGTCGGGATACAGGGAATCGGTCACCGCGCAGCCCTCGCGCAAAAACTCGGGGTTGCTGGCCACCCCGAACCGCACGCTGCGGTCTTCCGCCGGGTGCGCTTCGCCGATGCCTTCGCGCACCAGGGTCTCCACCAGGTTGCTGCATCCCACCGGCACTGTCGATTTGTTCACCACGACACGAAAACGGGAGCCATCCATGGACGCGCCGATACTGCGCGCGGCCGCTTCCAGGTAGGCCAGGTTGGCCTCTCCACTGGGCAGCGGCGGCGTGCCCACGGCGATAAAGATCACGTCGCCGGCGGCCACCGCGGGACGCAGATCGGTGGTGAACTCGATGCCGCCCCGCTCGGCTGCCAGTCGCAGCAGAGTCTCCAGGTGCGGCTCATAAATAGTGGGTTCGCCGCGTTGCAGGCGTAAAATCTTCGCCGCATCCGTGTCCACGCAAGTCACATGGTGACCAAGATAAGAGAAACAGGCTCCGGTCACAGTCCCTACATAACCGGTCCCGATGACGACCACGCGCATACTCTGTTCAGGTAGCCCCGTTGCGCCAGTATACCAATTTGGTGAGGGCAAGTTGGGTGGGATTGGTTACAATCGGATTGAATGAATGCAGACCATCTTAGTGATTGACGATGACGAAAGCCTGCGCGACACCATCGGTGTAATGCTTGAGCAGGAAGGCTTTCGCGCGGTTCTGGCAGGCGATGGCAAGAGCGGTTTCGAGAAAGCCGTCACTCTCAAACCGGACCTGGTACTGGTGGATCTACGGCTTCCCGGCATGAGCGGCACGGAGATCTGCAAACAGTTGCGCGCCGCGCGGGTGGCCACCGGCATTATCGTGCTGAGTGCGGTAGGCGATGAGTTCGACAAGGTTCTGCTGCTGGAAGTCGGCGCGGATGATTACGTGGTGAAGCCCTTCGGGACTCGCGAGCTGATGGCCCGCATCCGCGCGGTGCTACGCCGCTCCTCGGCCGATGCCCGCAAGATTGTTCATTTTTCCGACACCGAGATCGATTTCGAGCGCCGGGTGGTCCTGCGCAAGGGCGAGGAATTGAAGCTCACGCCGGCCGAATACAACCTGCTGAGTTATTTCGTCCACAATCCGGACCGGCCGTTGACCCGCGACATGATTCTGAACTCCGTCTGGGGCTATGAATTCTTTCCCAACACGCGGACCGTCGACGCGCACGTGGTGAAGCTGCGCCAGAAGCTGGAGCCGGACCCCAACACGCCGCGGCACTTCCTGACGGTGCACGGCGTGGGTTACCGGTTCGTGCCGTAAGGCTGCGAGCGAGAAGCCTCGGCCGGCCACGGTGTTCGCGAGGCTCTGCGAGGCTTCCCTCAGTGCGGCAGCTTGCGGGCTTTGTCAAAATCGTCTTTCAGCTTCGCGGCGATCTTATCGGCCACGTCCGCGCTGGCGCCGTGGTACTTGGCGCCCAGGCTCTCCTGCGTGGTGGACCAGATCACGTCGCCGTCCTTGTTTACCAGGCGCACGGCGGCGACGGCCTCGTGGCGGCGCTCGGTATCATGCTCGGACTCATTCTCCCCAACGCTCAGACCGGCGCTGGCGGTATTGTTGCTGTGACTGTAATACGAGGAACTGGCGCTCCGGCCGGTCGCGCCATTCAAGTGCGCGTTGATTCCGTCAGAGGTCTGGTGGGTATCGGTGTAGACCAGGTCTTCGGACGCGCCGTGCAGAATCACGTCGGCGCGTTCCTGGTTTTCCGTCAATATAAACAGCTTGGCTTCCGCCAGAGCGCTGATGAGGATGTCGCGCATCTGGGCGGCAGTCTCTCCTCCCGTGAGGTGGTCCACGTAGACGCGGCGAATCGACAGCAATTGGCGAAGGCCATTCTCCTCAATAGCCGCGGAGGAAGGCTGGGCCTGGGCGGCCAGCGCACAACCCAGCCAGGCGAATAGCGGCAGTTTGCTCATTTTATGCTCTTGCGCGCCTCCTCGTCCTGAAACTCGACGCGGCGGCCAGTGCGCGCCTCTAGTGAAGCCAGCACGGTACGGATGTCGCCTTTCTCCACACGGAAGACAAGCGCCTGCTGGTTGCCATCCAGGTCCACGTATCCTACCGTGACGAAGTGCTTCCGAGTCTTGCTCAGCAGCAAAACGGGGGAGATCAGAACCGCCGCGGCATACCTTCGGCTGACCGTCTGTCCGTACTCGAGGGTGTCGATCTTGTGGTAGTCGATGCGCAATTGAACCCGGCCGCTGGAGAAGAGCAGCGCATCCCCACCGGTGAGATCCAGCAAGGCGCTGGATTTGGCGGCCAGACCGGGTACCGTGCCGCCGATATACTGGGCCCGAACGCCCCCATCGGCCGCCACTGCTGGCAACGCAAGCAGGGCGGCCAGGAAGAATCGAAACATGGGCGGAGTGATTAGTGGTGGCCAGCGCGGGTTTTTCTCAGTTTTTGCGGGCGGCCACCGCCGCGCGAAGCGAGCCGGCAATCGGGCAGGATCAACCCTGCGGGTGCGTGGCGGGCCTAACTTCGGCGCTTCCACATCGCCAGGCAGATGCCGACGGCCGGAAATATCCAGAAGTAGCCTGGTTCGGGCGCCTCGGCCACCGTAATGTTGCCGACCCCAAAAATGGGAAGACCGCTACTGGGATCGCTCAGCACGATGGTATCGAAGCTCACACCGCTTAAGCCGATAGTGCTTTGATAGAAGCCATCGGTCACCACTTGCGTCCCTGTTATATCTACGGGCGAACCTGCCTGGGTCCTTCCCAAATAGGCGACGAGTTCAAGCGGGTCGGCGGTGTAGGTGCCAAAATCGATGGAGATCCAATCGAAAGACTGGCTGAATGTGATGGTCAAAGTCGCACCGAAGGTATTCGTGCTCAGCATCTCCGAACCCCAATCGACATAGTTCGTTGTCGGATTGGTCTCGAAGGCTAAAGGGTCGCTGCCACTGCTGAACGTAGCGGTAATGCCATCGATCGTGTCCGAGAATGGCGTATAGGTCGCCAGTGGCTCGTCCGTTCCGTTGATGAAGATGGTGCTGGCGTCGAGCGGAATCGCCGCTAGGGCCACTGCCAAAAGGGATACCTTCGCTAGGGTCGTGATTGAACATTTTCGCATCTGTAACTCCCTTGTAATCACCTATGAAGCAGGTTACGCGTTACATTTCCGCCCGCGGCTGGAGATTCCACCCACCCGGAGCATCGACGGCCAATTCCCAGTCTTTTCCGGATGCTACCTGAAATCCCCCTCCACTGCAATATTAACTACGTTAGTATTAACAGTACCTTCCGGACCATAACCTATGACTAACACGGGAAGGGAATCCTGCTGGAAATCCAGGTCCGGCATCGTCACGGCAACCTGGTACAACCCGGCGTGGTTCGGCACGGCGGCGACGGCCGCCGGCAGGGCCGGATATGCTCCGATCTGCACGGAAACATTGGTCAAGTTGCCGATGCCGGTGGCGTAAATCAGAAGCCGCTCCCCGGCGACCGCCGGCTGGCCGGGCACCCGATAGTTTCGGACCACCGCCACGGCGCCCGTGCCTTCATCCACCACCCATCCCTGGCCCTTACCGGAACCGTCCAGAGAGAAAATCCCCGGCGCCGCCGGGCGGACCATCGTTCGCAGCGGCATGGCGGCGCCCTGGCCGGTCTGTACCACCAACTGGATTTCACTGCCCGCCATCGAATCAGGGCACCGAATGCTCAACTCGGTCGCCGAAGCGGAGAGGATCGGAACCGGCATCCCGTCCGCCCACACCTTGGTTCCAGCGAGTTCCGTGGAATTGCCCGAGGGATCGGAAGCCGCCGTGCCGTCAGTCAGCCATCGGCCCTCGATCGCGGCAATGGCGCCAGGACCGCAGGCCCAATCCCGCGAACGGGTGGCGGCGTTGACGATACCGGTAACCACCGGCTCGCCGGAATCCACCTGGACGGCCACCGAAGCGTCTCTTGCGGCGCCGGTTGCATCGGTGGCGTGGAAGGTGATGTGGTGCGCGCCCAGTTGGGTGGCGTCCGGCGTCCACCGGAACTCGCCGGTTGAAGAATCGAACGAGGCGCCAGCCGGGAGTGCGCTAATAGATAAGGTTGCAGCCGAATCGGACGGCGACACCTGGAAGCGAACCTCGGTTCCGGGTTTTGCCGAGCGCGGTCCGGGAACGTGGAGGGAACCATCGGAAGCAACCGCCAGGGTGTCCCGAACCGTATCTGCCCCCAAATTGGCCGCGACGACGATCGGTGCGCCAGGCCCAACTGCGTCCACCTGGAATTCCACCGTCGATTGACCCGGGCGCGTGACCACCTTTTCCGGCAGCCGGAGTGACGGGCTGGAACTGGAAAGCTGGATCGTGGCCGTGGTGGACTTGTCCACATTATCCAAAGTGAGGCGGCAGGTTCCTCGCGCGTGGGACGTCAGCGATTTCGGAGCGCAGGATATCTGGCTCAGTTGCGCGCTGTTGTTTGTAGGCGGAGCCACCAGGCTGATGCTGGTAATGGCGGCAACGCTGTTCAGCGTGACCGTGAGGGTGGCCGTCTGATTACTGGCGATTGTACTGGCCGCGGACGCCGTGAAATTTCCGGTGCTGCCCGTGGTGATCACCAAACCGGAAGGCACGATCAAGCTGGCGTTATTACTGGTCATCATGACCACGCTGAGGCCCGACGTCGGTTTGCCGAGTGTGACGGTGCACAAGCTGGTCGCGCCGCCGGTCAAGCTTGCGGGACTGCAACTGACAGAGGCCGGCGTCACCAGGGCGGACAGGGTGATGGTGACGCTGCTGGAACTGCTCCCGACCGTCGCCGTCACGCTGGCGGACCCGCTGGTGGAAACAGTGGTGGTGCTGGCATTGAAAGAAGCCGTCGTTGTGCCCGTGGTCACCGTGACCGACGGCGGCACCGTCAGCGTAGTGTTGGTGTTGGTCAGGGTGACGCTGGTTCCCCCCGCAGGCGCCGGCTGGGTCAAGGTGACCGTACAGGGGGTGTACGAGTTGGCTCCCAGGCTGGTGAGCGTACAGGCCAGCGAGGAAACCTGTGGCGTCGCAACCACCTGGAAATTGGCGGTCAGCGTGGTGGGCGCGCCGAGGGTGACGGTGGTGGAGGCGCTAACGGCGCTGGTCACTGACCCGCCCGTCCAGTT
>DATJRE010000542.1:0-26106 GCA_035505095.1 Bryobacteraceae bacterium
CTTCGCCCAGACGCGCCGGGAGGGTTTCGACGCGGATGTGCGGGGCCGCATCGGCCGCGTCACCACGGGCCTCGACTACACTTTTCTGCTGGCCACTTACGAGAGCAGCGAAAGCGTGAACGGTTCGGCCAACGATACCAGCGACAGTGCGCTATCCGGATACCCCGGCCTGGACGGGAACATCTACATCCACCCCGGCAATCGAATTCCGCTGATTCCAAAACAGAACGGCAAGGCCTTCGCCGGGATACAGGCCACCTCGAAGCTGGGCTTCGACCTGGACCTGCGGGCGGTTTCGAGTTCCTACGCGCGCGGCAACGAAAACAACGCCTACGCGCCCGACGGCAAATACTACCTGGGCCCCGGCGTTTCCCCTGGTTACGCCGTGGTCGATTTCCTGGCGCATTACGACCTGAAGAAGTGGTTGCAGTTGGCGCTGCAGATGGACAATGTGCTCGACCGCCACTATTACACGGCGGCGCAGCTTGCCAACACCGCTTTGAACGCCGCCGGCACGGTGGTCACGCGCCCCTTTCCGGCGTACACCTCCGGTCCCTATGCCGGGACCTACCCCGTGCAAAGCGCAACTTTCTTCACCCCCGGCGCCCCGCGCAGGGTTTGGCTGGAGTTGCGGTTGAAGTTTTAGCATGGTGAGAAGGGGTTCCACACAGCGGCTCGGCGTCAGGAATTGCTTCAGCCGTTCATCGCCCAGCCGCTGCCGCCGCCGGAGTAGAATAGCAGGGGTAAAGCATGCATCCCGTAAAAGCTGGCAATGTGAGACCGCGGAGTTTCCGCCCGGACCGATGAAACCAACACTCGCGGTTCCTCTCTGTTGCGCCGCCGCCCTGCTGGCCGGCTGCACCAAGGGGGGCACGGAAAAGCAGCCGGTCGAATCCAAGCAGGACAAGCCCCCCGCCTATTTCCTCGTGGACCCGGCCACCGCCGGCACGATTGCCGGGACCATCCGGTTCACCGGCCCGAAGCCGCGCCTCAAGCCCATCGATATGAGCAGCGATCCCGCCTGCGTAGAGGCGCACCACGGCAAAGCCTATGACGAGTCGCTGGTGGTGGGCCGCAATGGCGCCATCGCGGGCGCTTTCGTCTACATCAAAACCGGCCTGGAGGGCAAGCAGTTCGAGACTCCCGCCACGCCCCTGGAGATGGACCAGCGCGGCTGCACCTTTTCTCCGCGCGTGCTGGGCATCCAGGCGGGGCAACCGCTGCGCATCGTCAATTCCGACCCGGTGACGCATAACATCCATCCGCTCGCGGAAGTCAATCGCGAATGGAACCACAGCCAGGGCGCGGGCGAGCCTCCGATCATCCGCCGCTTCCCCCGCCCCGAAGTGATGATCCCCGTGAAATGCAATATCCACAGTTGGATGCACGCCTTCATCGGGGTGGTGGCGCATCCGTATTTCGCCGTCACGGGAGGGGATGGAGCTTTCCAGATTGGCAACGTGCCGCCGGGCGATTACACCCTGCAGGTCTGGCACGAAAAGCTGGGCACTCAGGACCGCAATATCACCGTGACGGCGTCCGGCAAAGTCCAAGCCGATTTTACGCTCAAGGGAGAATAGTCTGTGACCGGTTGGAAATCTCTGCTACTTCCCGCCTCTCTGGCGGTTTTCTGCGTGGGCTGCTCGCACCCCGCGCCTGTGGAACAGGCCGGGCCGAAAGCCGTCCCGGAGTCTACGGCATTTCGCCTCTACGTAACCAACGAAGCCTCGGGCGACATGACCATCATCGACTCCGCTACTTACAACGTGATTGCCACCGTTCCGCTGGGCAAGCGGCCGCGCGGCATCCATGCCAGTCCCGACCGCAAGACCATCTACGTGGCGCTCAGCGGATCGCCCATCGCCGGCCCCGGCGTGGATGAAAGCACCCTGCCGCCGCCCGATAAAAGCGCCGATGGCATCGGCGTCTTCGACGTGGCGCAAAACAAAGTGGTGCGCGTGATCAAAGGCGGCTCCGATCCCGAGAACTTCGACATCAGCCCGGATGGCAGCCAGATCTTCATCTCCAACGAGGACGATTCCGCCGTCAGCGTGGTGGATATCGCCTCCGGCACGGTGGTGAAATCGGCCAAAGTGGGCGCGCAGCCGGAAGGCGTCAAGGTCATGCCCGATGGCAAACTGGTGTATGTGACTTCGGAAGAGACCGGCACCATCTCGGTGCTCGATCCGGTAGCCGGCAAAATCGTCAAGACCTTCAAGGTGGGGCATCGGCCGCGCTCGGTGGCCTTTTTGCCGGATGGCTCCAAGGCCTACGTCAACGCCGAAAACGATGGAACCGTGGTGCTGGTGGATGCCGTGCACGACAAGATGCTGAAGGCCATACCGCTCGGCAAGCCGGGAACCATTAAACCGATGGCCGTGCTGCTTTCGCCGGATGCTTCCAAGCTGTTCGTCAGCTCGGGCCGCGGCCGCCAGGTCTTCACCATCGACACAGCCACCAACACCGTGGCCGGTTCCGTCGAGGTGGGCGCTCGGCCCTGGGGCATCGCGCTCTCGCCCGACGGCAAGTTCCTTTACTCCGCCAACGGTCCCTCGAACGACATTTCCGTGGTGGACGTCGCCACCAACACTGTGGTGCGCAAAGTCAAGGCCGGCTCCAGTCCCTGGGGCGTCATCGCCCTGGATCGCTGACGGCAGGCCGGACCGCTGGCCGCCGGCCGTTCACGCGCGTATGCGGCGTTCGACCTCGTCCAGAAATTCCGCCTCGCGATCAATCGCCATGCTCACGCGCAGCCAGTACAGCGGCAGCGGCGCCAGCAGGTCGTCGGCCCCGTCGCCCAGGTTCACTGCGTCCTTCTCGGTGGTCACCAGCGCCTCCACGCCGGCCAATTGAAATTGATGCGCCAGGCGCTGTAGCTCGTGCGGGCGATAGCGGTGGTGATCTTCGAACTCGACCCAATCCACCGGCTCCACGCCCAGCCGCCGCAGCGTGCGCAGGAAAGCTTGCGGATTGCCCAGACCGCAGAAAGCGCCCGCCGTACCGAACGGCCGCCGGCCGATGGGATGCTCGGCGCCGGTGCGGTTTTCCACCCACGCCTCCGGTGCAACCGACGCCTGGAACACCGGCGCCTGCGGGTTCCAGCGCTGCACCGTGCGTTCGATCATCGGCGCCGTGCCCGAGAGTTGGCTGCGCGTGATCACCACAAGGTCGGCGCGCGCCAGGCCTTCCAGCGGCTCGCGCAATCGCCCCAGCGGGAACACGTCGCCTCCTCCAAACGGATTCAGGGCGTCGATCAGGACAATCTCCACATTGCGCGCCAGGCGCAGGTGCTGGAATCCGTCATCCAGCAGCAGCACGCTGGTGAGGAAGCGGTCGCGCAGCATACGGCCGGTCTGCACCCGGTCGCCGCCAATGCCCACCGGGGCCACGCCTGCCCGCACGAAAATGCGCGGTTCATCGCCGGTAAGTTCCGCGCTTACCTCCGCCCCCGGCGCCACCACCAGGCTGCCTTCGGCCGAGCTGCGCCCATAGCCCCGGGTGAGGATGCCGGGCGTTTGGCCTCGCGCCCGCAGCGTCCGCGCCAGCCACAGCACGCAGGGCGTCTTACCGGTGCCGCCCATGGTCAGGTTACCCACGCTGATCACCGGGGCATCCAGCTTTTTCTGGGCCATCAGGTCGCGCTCGCGCTTGCGCCGCCCGCCCCACTCCCACAGCCGCGCCAGCGGCCAGGCCACGGCAAACCACGGCTGCGCCGGGCGGTAGCGCGGCTGTGCGTCGCGGAACAGCGCGCCCACCGTTTCGGCGGCCTTACGGCTGGCCCCTCGCTCGGCCGCGGCGCAGGCCAGGGCAGCCTTGCCGATCTCCGCCGCGGCCTGCGGATCGCACAACAGCCGCATCAGCGCCGCCGGCAGTTCCGCCGCGCCCGCGATCTCTACCACCGCCCCGGCCGCCCGGAAATCCTCCGCAATGGCCTGGAAATTTTCCATGTGCGGCCCCAGGATTACCGGCTTGCCGAAACAGGCCGGCTCCAGAATGTTGTGGCCCCCGCGCTCCGCCAGCGTGCCGCCCATGAACACCACATCCGCCAGCGCGAACAGCCCGCTCAGTTCGCCAATGGTGTCCAGCAGCAGCACAAAGGGCAGCGGCGGGACTTCCGCGCCCTCCAGGCCGCTGCGGCGCACAAACCGGATGCCGGCCACGGCCAGTTTGCGCGCGGCCTCATCAAAGCGGGCCGGCTTGCGTGGCGCCAGGATCAGCAGCAGACCCGGGCATTCCGCCGAGGCCTCGCGAAAGGCCGCCACCACCGCGTCGTCTTCATCCACGTCGCCAGAGCGCGCCGGAGGCATGGTGCTGGCGGCGATCCACACCCGCCGCGGGGCCGCGCGCGCCACCAACTGCACCACCGGCGAACCCTCGGCCGGCCCGCGCGCCTCGAAATCGTATTTGAAATTCCCCGCCGCTCGCGTGCGCTCAGGCGCGGCGCCGAGGGCCAGAAAGCGGTCGCGGATGGCGCCGGTCTGCGCCAGGACAGCATCGGCGGCCGGCATCACCGCGCGGAAGAGTACCCGAAACCGGCGATAGCGCGCGAAGGCTTTTTCGGAGATGCGCCCGTTGACGATCGCCAGCCCGGCGCCCACGCGCTTGCTTTCGCGGAACAGGTTCGGCCAGATCTCGGTTTCCGCGATCGCCACCACCGCCGGCCGCAGGTACCGCAACACCCGCCGGACCGCGAAGACGTAATCGACGGGGGCATAGAAGATGCCGTCGGCCAAACCCGCGAGTTTGGCCTCGGCCGTGGCGCGTCCCGCCAGCGTGGTGGTGGACACAAACACCGGCGTTCGCGGCAGTTCCGCGCGCACCAGCCGGAGAAATTCCACGCAGCCCAGCACCTCACCCACCGAAACCGCATGCAACCAGACCGCCCCCGGACCAGTCTGTTTTAACGAGCGAGGCAGAAAACCGAAGCGCTCCGGAAGCGAGCGCCAATAGCCGCGGTCCCAGAGGCCGCGGTAGAGGAAATACAATAGCAGTACAGGCAGTCCAAACGCCTGAAGGGCCCGGTAGAGGAAATAGATGCCTTTTATTTTCAAACGTTTGGCTCTTTATTTGAGTATAGCGGCGGCCTTCGCGGCAGACAAGGATTCGGCCTTCCGGCCGGCTCCGGCGGCCAGCTACCCCCACCACCAGACCAATGGCCAGGTGACCATTGCGGCAGACCCTTATATCTCCGGCGAGAAGATCAAGGTCGCGTTCGGCAAGCTGGACCCGTACGTCTACGGCGTCCTGCCGGTGCTTGTGGTGATGCAGAACGACAGCGGCCAGACCCTCCGCCTGAAAGGCCTGAAAGCCGAATACGTGGGTCCGCACGGCGACCGCATCCCAGCCACGCCGGCCTCGGACGTGCGCTACGCCCGCCCGCCCAGCCGCCCCGGCACGGTCCCCACGCCCATCGGGACGATCGCCCTGAAGGGCAAGAAAAACCCGCTGAACGCGTGGGAGATTGAGGGGCGCGCCTTCAGCGCCGAGATGCTGCCCGCGGGCAACTCGGCCAGCGGATTCGTCTATTTCGAATCGGGCTTGGAGCGCGGGTCGACGATTTACCTGAGCGGCATCGTGGAAGCGGCGACGGGCAAGGAACTGCTGTACTTCGAGATTCCCATTGGCGAGCCGCTGACGCCGCCGCAATAGCGCAGGGGCGCTCCTGGAGGCGCGCGGCCCTCGGATCTGCACGGCCATGAGTTGCCTATCTGTAATGCAATTGGGCTTGTGATGCAATTGGGCTATGGTTGAGCTAGTGCGATCCAGAGGTCGTTTTCGTCCAGGGGAAGGCCGCGGCGTTGCTTGAGTTGCCTTCACCACCGCGTACCGATCGCCAACGGTGGCGGTGATCGGTTCACATGGCAATGTCGCGAACAGTTTCTGGGCTTTCCCCTTCAGCTCGGTTCGGCGCCGCCCCGGAGCCAGCCTCTCCAAACCAAACAGGATCTCGCCGCGAGAGATGGTGCAGATGACCAGGCGATCGTCGGCTCGAATCGACGCGAGCCATGACGCCATTCGGGAATCCGCTCGCATTAAAGCGCTCATCGCGCTGGTATCCAGAAGATAGATCACGATGGATCGCTGGAAAACAGATCTCGTGTCCGGACAGCAAGGCGGCCGGCAGCTATGGCAGCTTGTTGCACGGTCTTGCGCTGTGCCGCTGCGAGGTCCTCAAGGCTCCGAACCAAATCCTCCGGCATTTCAATGGTGAGCATCCGCGTCGAATCCCAGCCCGCCCCAACCTCCCGTTCACAAAGTTCGCCAAATTCGCCGCACACTCACAACCGTCCCAGTTTCAGCGACTTAGCGCGAGCCGTCTAAATCCACCCGTCAGTTCGCCGCCGGTCGCGCCGATACACTGGAGTCGGCAGGAGGGGTCCCCCGCTTTCTCCGGCCCGTTCGGGCGCGGAGTCTTTTCCAATTTCCGGAGGTACGATGTTTCGACGTTTGCTCTTTGCGGTCGCTTTGCTGGCCAGGCTCACTTTCGCCGCGCCCACGCTCACCACCATCCAGGACGTGCTGTACATGGCCAACGGCACCCGCTTCAACGGCAGCCTGACGATCTCGTGGTCCAGCTTCCAGGCCGCCGACAATTCCAATATCATCAATCAATCCACCACCGTTACCGTGGTCAACGGCAACCTGTATGTGCGCCTGGTTCCCAGCACCACCGCCAATCCCGCGGGTTACTATTCGGTGGCCTACAACAGCAACGGCCAGGTCCAATTCCAGGAACTCTGGGCCGTGCCGCCCAGCACCACGCCGCTCTACGTGCGCGACGTGCGCATCGGCATCAGCACCACCAGCGGCAGCGGCAGCGGCAGCAGCGGCACCGGGACCGAAACCACCCCCATCGCCGAATCCGGCGTCACCGGCCTGGTGTCCGACTTAGCCGCTCGCCCCATGAAAGGCCCGGCTTTCGCCCCAGGCGCCGTCGCCGTGGTAGACGCCTCCGGCCTTCTGGATTCGGTCAGTGGCAACGCCGGCGATTGCGTCCACGTGGATGGCTCGACGGGTCCGTGTGGCAGCCAGTCGCCCTCGTTTGTGGATGGCGACACCATCACCGGCATCGTGGATGGCTCCAACACCACCTTCTCTCTCTCCGCCGCGCCAAATCCGGCCGCCAGCCTGGTGTTCTACCGCAACGGCATCCTGCAAAAGGCCGGCGTGGATTTCACTCTCAACAACAATTCCATCCAGTTCCTGCCCGTTTCGACGCCCCAGCCCGGCGACACTCTGCTGGCCAGCTACCGTCTCGCGGGCAGCGCCGGCGGATCCACCGTGCAATCCTTCCCCAACCCCGAAGTGCTCTGCAGCGGTACGGGCAACACCGTCACCAACCAGAGCCTCAGCAGCATGGGTTCGTGCCTCATCCCGGCCGGGCTGCTCCTGCCAGGCGACCGCGTGGAGATCCGCCTGGACACCACCCACGCGGGCACCGCCGGCGGATTCAGCGTGGCGGTCTACTGGGGCGCTACCCAAGTCCTTCAGGCAACCGCCGGCGCCACCGAAACGCTCGTCACCGCGCACGCCGATGCCTCCATCGCATCCACCGGAGCGCAGTTGGGCTTCACCTCCTGGGGCGCCGTGCTGCCGTTTGCCGCCGGAGTGGGCTACGCTACCGACGCTTACACTGCCGGTCTCCTGATCGATTTTCAAGGCCAGGTGGCCGGCGCCGGCGATTCCGTCAACCTGGCTAACTACACCGTGGTGCGCATACCATAGCGGGAAGCACGCCGCAGGGGCCGGCCAGCGCGTCAATCCGCTGCGCCGCAGGATTACGATGACTAGGAAGGACATCGCCCTACTCTGCGCCCTCGCCTCAGGCCCCTGGTTGGGCGGGCGCGGGAGCAGGGCCTGTCTGGAGAAGGCGTTCGTCCCGTGGATCGACCTACCAGGAATCCCAGCGGGCCCCAGGCACTGGGATTCGAAATGTGGATCACCGTGTAAATTTTCGTAAGCGGCCGTGAAGGCCGGCCGCGAGCCAACCACTGGGCTACTGCAGCGGATAACCGCGAATCAGCTTAAACGTCCGGTTCCACCGGGTCTTAGTGAAAAAGTGCGCAATCACGTCCAGAATGTGGCCGATTCCAATATTCGGATTGGTCAGATCCTGGGTGCTGGCTTCATAAGACCAGTAGATCAACAGGGGGGTGCCGACAATATTTTCGCGCGGCACGAAGCCCCAGTAGCGGCTATCCAGCGAATCGTCGCGGTTGTCGCCCATGGCGAAGATGCAGCCGGGCGGCACCACCACTTCCCCATTCACCACGTGGTACTCCAGCATATCCAGGGCACTCTGCGGCAGCGAAGGATCCGGCGAGGCCGGGAAATTATCGCGGTAGGAATCGATATAGGAGGTCCGGTGGATCGCGTAAGGTTCGTTCACCAGGTGCCCGTTCAGCATCAACTGCTTGTTGACCAGCCGGATATGGTCTCCCGGCACGCCGATGGCGCGCTTCACGTAGTCTTCCTTGATGTCCCGGGGGTAGCGGAAAACAATGATGTCGCCACGGCGCACGTCACGATACGGCAGGAAATGACGCGAAATGGTGCCTGCGGGCGCGAAGACCAGTTTGTCCACCAGCACGTGATCGCCAATAAGCAGGGTGTCTTCCATGGAGGCGCTGGGAATCACGAACGCCTGCACCAGGAAGGTAGTGGCAAAGAGCAGAAGCACAATGGTGACGGCCCATTCCGCCGCGAAGCCGCGATGCACGTCGCGGCTGATCTGGTTCCACCGGGTCCAGAGGCCAAGCTTGGCCGGCTGTTCAGTTGTCTCCACTTCAGCCATTGTATCGGATCGAGCGCGGCGCTAACCGTTCCTCTGCTACAATCGCAACCAGAGGGGGATTTGCTTGTCTAGAGCCACACAGGAATTACCCCGTACTCTCGGCGCACTTCGTCACAGTTCCTTTTCCGAATCCAGGTTGGCCCACCGGCCCGTTAAAAACGAGCTTCGCGACAACCTGATTTGCAAACTACAGCGCGGGGAAAAGCTGTTCCCCGGGGTGCTGGGATTCGAGGACACCGTGGTGCCCCAGGTGGTGAATGCCATTCTGTCGCGCCACAACTTTATTCTGCTGGGATTGCGCGGCCAGGCCAAAACTCGCCTGATCCGCATGCTGACCACTCTCCTCGATGAGACCACACCGTATATCGAAGGCTGTGAAATTCACGATCATCCGTACCATCCGATTTGCCGCCGGTGCCGCGACCTGGTAGCGGAATCGGGCGACGAGACACCCATCGGATGGCTCAGCCGGGAGCAGCGCTACGTCGAAAAGCTCGCCACGCCCGACGTCACCATCGCGGACATGATCGGCGACATCGATCCCATCAAAGCGGCCCGCCGCGGCCACGACATTTCGAGCGAGCTGACGGTGCACTACGGCCTGCTGCCGCGCGCCAATCGGGGCATCTTCGCCATCAATGAACTGCCCGACCTGGCCGGGAAAATCCAGGTGGGCCTGTTCAACATCATGCAGGAGGGCGACGTTCAGATCAAAGGCTACCCGGTGCGTCTGCCGCTCGACCTGATGCTGGTGTTCACTGCCAACCCCGAGGATTACACGGCCCGCGGCAAGATCATCACGCCGCTCAAAGACCGCATCGGCAGCGAGATCCGCACGCACTACCCGGCTACCCTCGAGCAAGGCATCGCCATTACCGGGCAGGAAGCCTGGCTCGAACGGCCGTCGCCGGTGGAAGTGCGGGTGCCCACGTACATCAAGGAAGTGGTGGAGCAACTGGCCTTCCTGGCGCGCGAGGACAAGCGCATCGACAAACGCTCTGGGGTTTCGCAGCGGCTGCCCATTTCGGTGCTGGAAGATGTCGTGTCGAACGCCGAAAGACGTGCGCTGAAGGCCCACGAGCAGTTGGCCGTGCCGCGGATCCTGGATATTTACTCGGCGCTGCCGGCCATCACCGGCAAACTGGAACTGGAATACGAAGGCGAGTTGAAGGGCGGCGACGCGGTGGCGCGGGAGATCGTCCGTACCGCCGTCGGCAAGGTCTATGACCAGTATTTCGAGGGCATCAACGTCTCGCAAATCGTGCAGTGGTTCGACCTGGGCGGCTCGTTGAAACTGGACGAGGGCCTGGACGCGGCTGCCATCGTCAAGCAGCTCAGCGGCATTCAGGGGCTGATGGAGAAGACCAAGGCGCTGGGCGTGGGGCAGAACGCGGAAGATGCGGTGCGTGGTTCGGCAGCCGAATTCATCCTGGACGGGCTGCACGCTCACCGGCGCATCAGCCGCAACGAACAGCGCGGCTACACCGCCGAGGAGAATCGCCGCGAATCGCGCGAAGAGGGTAAAGGCAAGGGCGAGCGGCCGAATTTCCGGCGGCAGTTCAACTAAAACGCGGTCGCACTATGAAATGGATTCAGTACTCGCGCTACACCGGCGAAGATCTGGGCATCGACGCCGACGAGTTGCTACAGGCCCTTTCGGACTTCCTCCTGGAGAGCGGCTTCAACACCCAGTACATGCCCTTCAGCGAGTGGAACCAGCGCACTCTGGAAGACCTCAAGAAGGCCATCCAGCAGGCGCTGGAGCAAGGCAAGCTGTTCGACGAACAAAACCTTCAGGAGATGATGGAACGGCTCCAGTCCCTGTCGCCGGAGCAGATGGAGCAACTGCTGGAACGGCTGGTACAGAAGATGATCGACGAGGGCCAGATCACCGTGGAGGACCCCGCCGATCAGCCTGCCCGGCCGGGCGCCGGCGACGGGCGCGACTCCAAGGTCAAGTTCGAGGTGACCGACAAATCGCTGGATTTCCTGGGATTTAAAACGCTCAAAGACCTTCTGGGGTCGCTCGGAAAATCCAGCTTCGGCAGGCACGATACGCGCGATCTGGCCACCGGCATCGAAACCTCCGGCTGCTCGAAGCGCTACGAGTTTGGCGATACGCTCAATCTGGATGTGAGCGAGACGCTGTTTTCGGCCATCCGCCGCGAGGGCGCCAGGGTGCCGCTGGACATGCAGTACGAAGACCTGCACGTCCACCAGTGCGAATACCAAAGCTCCTGCGCCACCGTGTTGATGCTGGATTGCAGCCACAGCATGATCCTCTACGGCGAGGATCGTTTTACGCCCGCCAAAAAAGTGGCGCTGGCGCTGGCGCACCTGATCCGCACGCAATATCCGGGCGACAGTCTGCGCTGCGTGCTGTTCCACGATACCGCCGAGGAACTGGCCATCAGCCAGTTGGCGCGCGTGCAGGTGGGCCCCTATTACACCAACACGCGCGATGGCCTGATCCTGGCGCAGAAGCTGCTCAACCAGGAGCGTAAGGATATGCGGCAGATCGTCATGATCACCGACGGCAAGCCCAGTTGCCTGACGCTGGAAGACGGCCGCATGTACAAGAACGCTTTCGGCCTGGACCCGCTGGTGATCAGCCGGACCCTGGAAGAAGTCAACCGCTGCAAGAAGCAGGGCATCCTGATCAACACCTTCATGCTGGCCAGCGATTTCGGCCTGGTGAACTTTGTGCAGAAGGTGACCGAAATCTGCAAAGGCAAGGCCTACTTCACCACGCCGTTCAATCTGGGCCAGTACCTGTTGATGGATTACATGAACCGCAAGACCCGCACGATTCACTGATGCGTGGACCGGGGCGGCCCGGCCCCGGCCTACCCGCACAGCCCTTGCGCCGCGCCCGGTTATAATTCTTTTTGACACCGAAAACCGCGTTCCTTTTTCCGGGGCAGGGTTCCCAGTCCGCAGGCATGGGCAAGGCACTGGCCGAAGCGTATCCTGCCGCGCGCCGTATCTTCGAGGAAGCCGATGAGGCTGTGGGATTCGCTCTTTCCCGTCTCTGTTTCGAAGGCCCCGAGGATCAGCTCAAGCTCACCGAAAATACCCAACCGGCGCTACTCACCGTTTCGGTAGCCGCGTGGTCCGTGCTTCAGGAACGGAGTTGGCATCCCGCGTATGTGGCCGGGCACAGCCTGGGCGAGTACTCCGCGCTGGTGGCTGCCGGCAGCCTGCGGTTCCGCGACGCCGTGCGCCTGGTGCGCCTGCGCGGGCAATACATGCAGCAGGCCGTTCCGCCCGGCGTGGGCGCCATGGCCGCGCTGCTGAAGCTGAACGAAGGCAAGCTGCCGGACGTGCTGGGCCAGGCCGCGCAAGGCGAAATCGTGAGCGCCGCCAATTGGAACTCGCCCGACCAGGTGGTGATCGCGGGACACGCGGGCGCCGTCAGCCGGGCGATGGAACTGGCCAAAGCCGCCGGAGCGCGCCGTGCCGTAGCGCTACCGGTGAGCGCTCCGTTTCACTCCGCCCTGATGGCTCCGGCGCAAGAGCGCCTGCGCGCCGATCTGGACGCCACCGAGTTCCGCGACCTGGCGATCCCGCTGGTGAACAACTGGCAAGCGCGCGAAATCCGCAGCGGCGCCGAAGCCCGCGAAGGACTCTATCAGCAGGTGCCCAACCCGGTGCTATGGACTCAGAGCGTCCGCTACCTGGCCGCGCAGGGCGTCGGACGATTCATCGAAGTGGGAGCGGGCAGCGTGCTCACAGGCCTGTTGCGCAATATCGACTCGTCGCTCGTGGGAGTGAAATTCGGCGAGCCGGCGGACCTGGAAAAGCTATAGCCGGCTCGCTGGGACCCCTGCCACCGCGCCAAGTGAGGCAGCACACCGGCGCATTGGCCGCGGGGTCGGCGCGGCTCAGCATCGATGGCGTGCCTCCCGTGCCGCGGTGGTTGTTACGCGCGCGTCAGGAAGATGGGCAGGCCCAGCTTCTGGTCGTAGGTAGGGCGGTAGCGCTCGGTGTTGTACATGGTTTCCACCTCCACATGGCGCGGCCCCAGCTTGGGATCGGGAATCGGCTGCAGAGCGTAGCAGCCATCGTGGATGGCGGTCATGACGCCGTGCTTGTTCGCCTCGATGGCATCCATCGCCATGCCGGCGAACGTGGCGGCCACCATACGGTCCACGAAATCGGGGCTGCCGGAGCGCAGGTCGTAGGTCAAGTCGCTGACGATGGTTTCGTCGCCGGTGGCGCGCTTGATTTCGTTGCTCAGATCCTCGGCCACGCTCATCTTCTTGCGGTGTCCGAAGGCGTCCGGCTCGCCGTACTCCTTCACCGTGTAACCTTCCCACTCGGCGCCCTCGGAGAGGATCGCCAGCGCGTAATTGCTGGGGTTGTTGCGCTTATCGATCACCAGCAGGTCGATCAGCTTGTGGAGGTCCACCTTGAATTCGGGAATGCAGCAACGCACCGAAGTGACGTAGGCCGTGTAGAGCGCGGTGTAGCCGGCGTCGCGGCCGAAGACACGGAAAATTCCGATGCGCTCATGGGAGCCGACGGTAGTGCGCTGGCGCTCAATGGCGTCCATGGCGCGGGTGATGGCGGTGGAGAAGCCGATGCAGTACTCGGTGTTGCGGACATCGTTGTCCATGGTTTTGGGAACCGCGATCACGCACATGCCCTGGCGGTCCAGGTCGGCCGCATAGCTGAGGGTGTCGTCGCCGCCAATGGCGATCAGGTAATCCAGACCCAGGGTGTCGATGTTCTGCTTCACCGCGGGTGTCACGTCATAGACTGTGGAAGTGACTCCCTTCTTGGTGTTCTCGATTTTCGGGAAATTTCCGCCTTCCAGCACCGGGGGCAGTTTTTTCATCTTCGATGGATTGGTGCGCGAGCTGTGCAAATAGGTGCCGCCCGTGCGATCGATGGTGCGGGTATTTTCGCGATTGAGCGGCAGAATGTAGCGCGCCCGGCTCGCGGGGTCGCGGAGGTCAACATGCGTCAACCCCTCCCAGCCGCGGCGAATGCCGATCACCTCGCAGCCGATTTCACTTCCACGGTAAACCACCGTTTTGATCACGGAATTCAGTCCCGGAACATCGCCGCCGCCCGTGAGAATGCCAATTCGTTTTGCAACCATGAATATCCTCTTACAGCGCCTTTCCGATTCGGAAGTCCCATTATAATCGGCGGCGCGGCGGGCGGTCAGAAGAATTGCGGCGGCCGGGAAGCGCGGTGCGTCTCCGCGGGCTGGAGACCGTTCGGGGGAGGGTGGTGGCTGTGGTCGCGGATGCGGCGCGCGCCGGTGCGGCGACGCCGCGCGAAATTGCGGCGCTTCCCCGTGCGCTCCGAGCATCCGCGGACCGGGCAGCGCGGCGGGCCCGGTGGGAGACCGGGCGTGTCCCCGCATGCTACTGAGGCTTCGGTAGGGAGGGTTCCGTGACGGTGCGGTGATGCAGCGCTAATTGCGGCGCTTCTCCGTGCGCTCCGAGCATCCGCGGACCGGGCAGCGGGGCGGGAGACCATGCTACGGAGCGTTTGAAGAGGGCGTGGCGGGTGACGGGACGCGCAACGGGCGTGAAGGTCAAAGATCCCGCATCCGCGGCAAGTCAGGGCAGCCCGCCTGCGGCGGCATCCGGCTAGATTCCGGTGACTGCAATGGAGAAGCTTTCCTTCCACTGCCCGCCGGGGGGAATGCTTTGCAGCTCCTTGTACACGCCGTCGTGCGCCAGGTTGAAGGCGTCGGTGATGGCGGACATGGGTTCGAAACACAGGAAGGACCCGGACGCCGGGGCGTACACCACCGCGACCGTATACTTCGGCCCATACGTGACCGTGACCCGCTCCTTGACTCCCTCCACCCAGAACCGCGCCAAACCATTGGGGCCGCGGACCAGGTTGGTGAACACGTCGTCGAGCTGCGAACCGTGCAGTGGGTAAGGGTCGGCGAACTCCACCGGCTTGGTTTCGCCGGTGGGAATCACCAGATTGTTCAGCAGCATATGCTCGCGCGCGGCCAGGTGGACCTTCCACTGGTCCCGCGGCGCGTCGTGCAACTGGAAGTACGGATGGAACCCGATGGCCACCGGCATGGGTTCGCCCGAGAGGTTGTCGATGACCGTTTCGACCTGTAACTCGCCATTGCGCAGGCGATAGGTCATCGAGATGGTGTGGGCGAAGGGAAACTGGGCCATCAGCTCGGGAAACTTCCAGAACTCCAGGCGGCTGGTAGTCCAGGCGGAATCGGCGTCCGCGTCGACGGCCGACACCTTCCAGTCCGGAGAGAAATTGAGCAGCCCATGGATGGGCTTCTGGTGCTGGTCGCGGCGCAGGTTTCCGAGGCCGGGGTTGAGCAGGTATTTGCGGCCGTTGGCCCAGAAGGCATCCTGATCCAGGCGATTGGCCCACGGCGCCAGGAACGGGACGCAGCAGAAGCGCGGGTTCTCGCGCATTTCCTCCGGGCTGTGATACGGGAACCAGAGGAAGTTTTTACCGGCTACGTTGAATTCGTACGCCATGTTCCCGATGGAGGTGGCGATGGACACATCGGCGTGGCGCGCGGCATCGGCAAGCTGCACTATATCGACGCCATCCACCACGGTTTTGCGAGCCGTGTAGTTGGCAGCGGAGGTGGGTGCGGACATCATAAGGGGCACAAAAAGGGCGAAGGCCGCAGGCCTCATGGCTGATTCGGATCGGGCTGATCCGGATCGCGAAGATCCAGGGTGGTTTCGCGCTGGCAGCACACACACGGCCCGGGCGTGTAAGCGCGGATGGCGCACACGTTGCACCAGTAAGTGATCAGCTTCAATTTTCCGTCTTTGCGCACCAGCAGGTGGTGAGTGTAGATGGGGTCGATCAGGAAATGGCCGGGTGCGGTAAAGTGGCCGCGCGCTTCCACCTGAAAGCCATTCAGCCGGGTGTCGCCCAAGATCTTGCGGGTGTCATCGTCGCCATCGAGGAGGACGGTCTTATGGTCGGCGGTCTCCACCTGCGCGGGCTTGCCTTCCTGGATTACGATTTTGCCGCTGAGCACGGCTTTGGGAGGCGCGGACTTGACATCGGCAGCCCACACTACCGTTCCCAGAATCGCCAGCATACACAGACTCACACGCATCTGATTCGATTGTACCGCGGCCGGCGGAGGGATCCCTTGCGGCGGAATGGGAGGGTGACGCAGGATACCAATCCGGCGCCGTGGACCGCCGGCGCACGGGCGGCGGAAATCTGAAATAATAGAGATTCACCCAAACATCCGTGCAAGACTACATCCGGATTCGCGGAGCGCGGGTCCACAACTTAAAGAACATTTCGCTTTCTATTCCCCACAATCGGCTCACCGTGATTACGGGTGTGTCGGGGTCTGGCAAGTCGTCGCTGGCGTTCGACACCATCTATGCCGAAGGGCAGCGGCGGTATGTGGAATCGCTCTCGGCCTACGCGCGGCAGTTCTTGGAGCGCATGGAGAAGCCGGAGGTAGACGAGATCGACGGCATCGCCCCGGCGGTGGCCATCCGGCAGAAGAACACCAGCCGTAATCCCCGTTCGACGGTGGCCACCTCCACCGAGTGCTACGACTTTCTGCGCCTGCTGTACGCCCGCGTGGGCACCACCATCTGCCCACAGTGCGGCACGCCGGTGCGCAAGGATACGGTGGACGAAGTGGCTGCGCGGCTGATGGATCTGCCGCCGGGGTCGCGCTGGTACGCCCTGTTTCCCTGCGGCGAGCACCCCACCAGCGACGCTCTGCGCGATCACCTGTTCGAACTGCGCAAGAAAGGCTTCAACAGGCTGTTTCAGGGCGGGCGCGTGTTTGAGTTTTCCACGCCGGAATCGCTGCTTGACGTGGATTTCTCGCGGCCTGTGTTTGTGCTGGTGGACCGGCTGGCGGTCCCCGCCGAAGGTCCCGGCCCCGACTGGCACCAGCGCCTCGTAGACACCATCGAGGTGTGCTACCGGGAAGCCGGCGAGGTGATTTTCGAAAGCGCCTCGGGCGGCGGGGCGCCGCAGACTCTGCGCTTCAACGAGAAGTTCCAATGCAAGACTTGCGGCCGGGAATTCGCTGCGCCGGAGCCGATTCTGTTCAGCTTCAACTCGCCTTTCGGCGCCTGCCCGCGCTGCCAGGGCTTCGGCAACACCATCGATTATGACCTGGACCGCGCCATCCCCGACAAGTCGCTTTCGATTGCCGACGATGCCGTGGAGCCGTGGACCAAGCCGCAGTACCGCTCCTGGCTGGCCAACTACAAGAAGCACGCCCGCGGGCAGGTGCGGTTCGACGTGCCGTATTGCGACCTCACGGAGGCGGAGCGCGAGAACCTGCACGAGTTCATCCGGCGCTTTTTCGAACACCTGGAGGGCAAGAAATACAAGCTGCACGTGCGCGTGTTTCTGAGCCGTTACCGCGGTTACGCGCTGTGCCCGGATTGCAAGGGCGCGCGTCTGCGCAAGGAAGCGCTCTACGTGCAGGTGGGCGGCAAAAACATCGGGGAAGTGGTCCGCATGAACATCGCCGCGGCCCAGCAGTTCTTCGATTCGCTGGCACTGGCCCCCGAGCAGAGCGCCATTGCCGACAAAATCCTGATCGAAATCCGCCAGCGGCTGAAATTCCTCAACGACGTGGGGCTGGACTACCTCACCCTGGACCGGCTGTCTTCGACGCTATCGGGCGGCGAAGCGCAGCGCATCCAACTGGCCACCTCGCTGGGCTCGCGGCTGGTGGGCGCGTGCTACGTGCTGGACGAACCCTCCATCGGGCTGCACAGCCGCGATACCGGGCGGTTGATCCGCATCCTGGAGGAATTGCGCGGGCTGGGCAACACCATCGTAGTAGTGGAGCATGACCCCGACGTGATGCGCCGCGCCGATCACATTGTGGATATGGGACCCGGCGCCGGCGAGCACGGCGGGCGCATCGTTTTCGAAGGACCGCTGGACCGGCTGCTGGCGGAATCCAACGGCTCGCTTACAGCCCGCTATCTGCGCGGCGAATTGCGCGTGTCGCAGCCTCGCGCGCGGCGGGCAGTGAACCCGCGCAGCCTGCTGCGATTCCTGGGCGCCCGCGCGCACAATCTGAAAAACATCGAAGTGGAGATCCCACTCGGCCTGATGACGGTGGTGACGGGGGTCTCGGGTTCCGGAAAATCCACCCTGGTGCACGACGTGATTTTTCGTGCCATGGAGGCTCATCACAAGGCCCGCGAGACCGAACGCGAGGCCGAATCCGACCAGGCCGCGGAAGCGCTGGACACCGCCGCGCGGCCGCTGCTATGCAAGAAGGTCGAGGGCGCCGAGCGCGTGACCACCACCGTGATGGTGGACCAATCGCCCATCGGGCGCACGCCGCGCTCCAACCCAGTGACCTACCTGAAGGCCTTCGATGCCATTCGCAAGCTGTTCGCATCCACGCGTGAGAGCGAAAAGCGCGGCTACACCGCGGGGCATTTTTCGTTCAACGTTCCGGGCGGCCGCTGCGAAACCTGCCAGGGCGATGGCACGGTTACGGTGGAGATGCAGTTTCTGGCGGATGTCGAGCTGATTTGCGAGGAATGCAACGGCACGCGCTATAAGAGCGGCATTCTGGAAGTCAAGTACAACGGCAAGAACATTCACGAGGTGCTGCAACTCACCGTGCGCGAGGCCATGGAATTCTTCCATGCGACGCACTCGCTGGTGGAGAAGCTGCGCGTGTTGGACGAGGTGGGCCTGGGATACTTGCGCCTGGGCCAATCGGCCACGACGCTTTCGGGCGGCGAGGCGCAGCGCGTGAAACTGGCCGGTTACCTGGCGGCGGCCAGCGTGAAAGGCGCGCTGTTGATCTTCGACGAACCCACCACCGGCCTGCACTTCGACGATATCGCGAAACTGCTCCGGGCCTTCGACCGGCTGGTGGAAAACGGCGGCAGCCTGATCGTGATCGAGCACAACCTGGATGTGATTCGCGCGGCGGACTGGGTGATCGACCTGGGTCCCGAAGGCGGAGCGCTCGGCGGCAACATCGTGGCCGTGGGCACGCCCGAAGCGGTGGCGGAAGTGGAGGCGTCCTACACCGGCCGGTATCTGCGGGCGGCGCTGGCGTGCGCAGCGCAGTAGAAGCCAGGCGGGCGACGCCCACGGCCTTCCGGGCGGGCGTAGAATCGTACTTGGGGGTCCGTAATGCGATTCCGATTGTGGTTGGCTATTTTACCGGCGCTGCTGGCAGCCGCACCGGCGATCGAGGTCGTCAAACCCATCATCTCGCAGAGCGATGGGGGCCCGCCCGATCCGGGCGGGTTCGTGCACGTGGCGGGGGAGACGCTGTTTTTCACCTGCCGTGTGGCTAACTTCACCAAATCGCCCGAGGAGAAAATTCACCTGGCCTATTCGGTGCAGGCCTTCGATCCGCAAGGCATCCCGCTCAGCGAAATTTACAAGAACGAGATTTCCGACGAAGTAACTCCGCAGGACCGCGACTGGCAGCCGAAAATCGAGACGGAGATCCCTACCCCTCCGCTCGGCCCATCCGGCGCATATAAGATCGTAGTGAAGGTGGAGGATCTGATCGCCAAGACGTCCACGGAGCTGTCCGTGCCGTTTCAGGTGCGCGGGCATGCGGTCGAGCTGAGCGATACGCTGGTGGTGCGCAACTTCCACTACTTCCGCGGGGAAGACGATACGCAGCCGCTCGAAAAGGCGGCCTATCATCCGGGCGACGCGGTGTGGGCGAAATTCGATATCGTGGGTTATAAGTTGGGCGAGAAGAACAGCATCGACGTGAGTTATGTAACGTCGCTGATTTCGCCCACCGGCAAAGTCATGTGGACGCAGCCCGATCCCGCGGTGGATAAGGACGCCTCGTTCTATCCCAAGCGCTACGTGTCGGCGAGCATGGGTATCACCGTCTTAAAAGATACCAAGCCCGGGGTATACATGATTGGCGTGCAGGTCAAAGACGGCATCGGCAACCAGGTGGCGGAAGGCAAGTTCCCATTCACCTTGGAATAGGCTTGCGGCCGCCGGCAGCGACCCGCGAGCAACGACCCGCGATACAGATCCGCGCTACCCTACAATTTATGCCTGAATTGCTGGCCCTGGGGGCGGATCCGCTCTCGATTGAGGACGTGGTGCGGGTGGCGCGGCGGGGCGTGGCGGTGCGGCTCACGGGCGGCGCGCGTTCGCGTATTGCCAAGGGGCGCGCTTGCCTGGAAGAATTGCTGGCGCGCGGAGAGCGCATCTACGGGGTGAATACGGGAGTCGGCGGCAATGTCGGCATTTCGCTGGCGCCTGAGCAGATGGAACTGCTGCAGCACAACATCGTGCGGCATCTCTCGTGCGCCACCGGGCAGCCTCTGCCGCGCGACGTGGTGCGGGCGGCCACGCTGCTGCGCATCGCCACCTTCCTGACCGGTGCTTCGGCGGTGCGCAACCAACTGGTGGATGCGCTGGCCGAGCTGTTGAATCGAGGGGTCACGCCAGTGGTGCCGCGCTATGGTTCGGTGGGGGCGAGCGGCGACCTGATGCCCTCCGCATACATCGCGCGGGTGCTGGTGGGCATGGGCGAGGCCGAATTTCAGGGCCGCGTGTTGCCGGCCGTCGAGGCGTTGGCCGCCGCGGGCCTACCACAAGTCCGCTTTGCGCCCAAAGAGGCGCTGGCGCTGATCAACGGCACCACCATGATGACCGCCGTGGCGGCATTGCTGTGGACCGATGCTTTTCGTGTGCTGCGCGCGCTGCTGGGCGCGGTAGCGCTTTCCATTGAAGCGCTGGGCGCGCCCGACCTGCCCTTCGATGCCTGGGTTCACGAGCGCAAGGGCCACCCTGGACAAATCGCCGTGGCGGCCCGCATGCGCGAGCTGCTGGCCGGTTCCGGCAATACGCGGCCTTCCGGCGGCCAGAGCTGCTACTCGCTACGCTGCCCGCCGCAGGGCTTGGGGCAGGTATGGGAAGCGCTCACCGAATCGCGCGCGCCCATCGAGCGGGAGATCAATTCGGCCAACGACAATCCGCTGGTCGATCCCGAAACCGGCAGGCTCTACAAAGCCGGCAACTTTTACGGCGGCCACATGGCGCGCCTGCTGGACACCTGGAAGCTGGATTTCGCGGCCATGGCCAACTGGGGCAACGCGGTGATGGCCGTGCTGGTCGACGACCGCTTCAACGGTGGCCTGCCCGCCAATCTGTCGCCCCAGCCGGGGGTCAACTCCGGCTTCAAGGGCATGCAGTTGAGCATTACCAGCCTCACCTGCGCGGTGCGGCAGATGGCCGGTCCCAGTTCGATTCATTCACTGCCCACCGAGCAGTACAACCAGGATGTGGTGAGCCTGGGGATGCACGCCGCGGTGACCGCCATGGATGCGCTGGAGTGCCTGCGCAACCAGACCGCCATGCTGCTGCTGGCCGCGGCACAGGCGGTGGATTTGGGCGGCAGAGTGGAGAAGCTGGGCGCGGGGTCGCGGCTGGTGTACCAGGCCGTCCGCGGGAGGGCCGAATTTCTGGAACAGGACCGGCCCATGGAACGGGAAGTCGCGGCGGTTGCCGAGCATATCCTGGCCGAAGACTTATGAGGCGCGGGCGGCCGGTGCGCGCCGCCCGCGCCGGTGGGTGTTAATGAGGTGAATTAGTGTCCGGGTCCACCACCTCCTTGAGGCGCTCCGTATCCGCCCTCGCCGCCGCTCAGGTAAACGTGCGTCACGCCGCTCGAAGTGTCATAGGTTTCGAGCGAGACCAGTAACTGGCACGGCACATCGGACGGAGCTGTTCCCGTCTGGGTAATCACACCGCGAACTTCCGTGCGGCCGGATGCACCCACCGAAGCATAAGGCAGGCTGACCGATTTCAGTTGATTGGTTCCGAGCGTATAAGTGGTGGCCGTTCCAATCACCGTGCCGCTGCTATTGAGAAACGAGATGCTTCCGGTGCAGGAAGCCGCCGTGCCGCTGGACGACGCCTCGGCGACGTTGACCACATTGATCTGCGCCGTTTCCGAGCTGGCCAGACCGATGGGTGGAAGGTTCTGGGTGTTGGTATAGGTGCTCGTGGTTTGCGCCCATAGCGCGGGCGCCGCCGCCGCGAGCACAGTCAAAACTAACTTCCGTATGGACATGCTTGACCTCTTGTGTGATGGTAGATTTTGCCAAACCGGTCCGCGGGCGAACCGTCTCGACACAACAGCGGACGGACGCACGCGGGCGGCTGTTTCGCCCCAAGGTGAAGATTTACGTTCTTAATGGAAAGAAGCTTGTAAGTGGGACAGAGCGCCGCATGGCGGCGAGTGTGTCCACTTAGGGTGGCAGTTATGGACGGCGGCGGTCAGGTGGGGCGACAGCTCAGGACGGCGGCAATCACACACGCACGGCTGAGGCGATGGCGGCATCGAAACACCAGCGTAGTTACGTGCGGTGACAGATATGTACGCCAGAGCGCCGCATGGCGGCGAGTATGTCCACTTAGGGCGGCAGTTATGGACGGCGGCGGTCAGGCGGGGCGGGAGGGAAGACACGGCGGCAATCCCATACGATCGCAGTGGCGCATGGCGACGGCGATGCAGAGCCGCAGGTGGGCATGGGCTGGAACGCGGGTAGGGCAAGGCGGCAGAGAGAGACGGGTCTCGCCGTGCGAGCTGCGGTTCTGAACGCTAGCCCTGGGAAAAGGCTTCGTCGATGCGCGCGGCGAGGGCAAAATCGCGCTCGGTGATTCCGCCGGCGTCGTGCGACCAGGTGGTTGCGTCCACACGTCCCCAGGCGAGATGGAGGTCGGGGTGGTGGCCCAGTTCCTCCGCCGCGGCGCCCACGCGATTCACGAAATCGAGCGCGGTTTGAAAATTCGGAAACCGAAAGGTCTTGCAGAGGCGCTGCTCTTCCTCGACGTTCCAACCCGGCAAGGCGGCCGCGCGGGCATGTAGTGCTTCGCCGGTAATCACTCCAGATTCGGCCATAGATTGAACCCTCCCAATTCTATCCGATTAGAGGGCGGGCGTCCGGTCGTCAGCGCCGGCCGGTGGCGGTGGCCATTTTCGCGTTCGGCGCCGATGAAGCGCCAGGGTGACCCAGACCTTGCCCTGGAGCAGGCGCCGGAAATACTCCTGTGCCTTGGCTTTCTCGCCGTGGTAGAGGTGCCAGTTGCCCACGCCGTAATCCACCGTGTCGAAGCGCAGTTCGGCCTTCGTGTCCGATCCGTCGCGGGGCGGCTCGGGCGGCGTAATCTGGGCTTCCGTCAAGCGGCACTGGACGCTAAAATGAGTGATGCTTCGCCACCGTTGCCTGTTGCTTCTTGCCGTGTCCCTTCTCGGCAGTCCTCGCCTCGCTTCGCAGACAAGACCGCAATCGGCGATGGACCGCGATTTGCTCGAAATTACCATTCCGCAGCTCCAAAAGCTGTACGCCGAACACCGTTACACCGTTACTCAAGTCGTCGAGTGGTATGCGGCGCGCATCGCGAAATACGATCCGATTTACGGCGCGGTGCCAACCGTGGATCTTCCCGGCGCGCGAGCCACGGCGGCGCGCGAAGATGCAGAGGCCGCCAGAGCTGCTCGCGGCTTCCAGCGCGGACCCATGTGGGGTGTGCCGGTGGTGATCAAGGCGAATACGAGCATCCAGGGAATGATAACCTCCGATGGCTGGAAGGGCTTCGTCATTCCCGGGCATGAGTTGGTGGCTCCGGCCGATGCCACCGTGGTCGCCAGGCTGCGCGCCGCGGGCGCCGTGATCCTGGGACAAACAAATATGCCCGATTTCGCCGCCAGCGACACGTGCCGAAGCACGGCATTCGGCCGCACCGGTAACGCCTACGACGTCCGGTTCAGCCCGGGCGGATCTTCCGGCGGCACCGTCACCGCGGTCACCGCGAACTTCGCGCTGCTGGGAACCGGAACGGATACCGCCAACTCAATCCGCATGCCTTCCGGGACCAGTGCGGTGGTGGGTGTGTTGCCGACGCGGGGCCTGGTGAGCATCGCCGGAATTGCACCGCTCGACTGGCTGCTGGACAACACCGGCCCGATCGCTCGCGACGTGACCGACGCCGCGATCGCACTGGGTGTGATGGCCGGCGAAGATCCGCTGGATTTCCGCACCAAAGGTTCGGCTGCGAAGGCCCAACCGGGTCCCTACACGCGGTATCTGAAAAAAGACGCGCTGCAGGGAAAGCGTTTCGGCGTGCCCGCCTTCCTGCTCGCAACCGAGGCCGGGCCCCGCCAAAGGCCCATGCAGCCGGCCACGCGCGAGATGTTCCTGAAGGCCATTGAAGAGCTGCGCGCCGCCGGGGCTACCGTGGTGTTCGACGATTCCATTTTGTCCGCCGGTTTTCTCGAAGCCACCAGTGATGTCAAGACCCGGCAGTACCGCCTGGAGGGACTGGAGAGCTTTCTGCAGCGCTACGGTCCGGCACAATACAAGTCCGCGGCGGAATACCAGAAAGCCATTGGCTCGGAGCTGCCGGCCACGATTACGGGGGCTCCGCGCCCGCAGCCCTCCAATTCGGGCAATGCCCGATCCTCCGCGCCGGGCGAGCCTGTCCCGCCACAAACGACATTGGAAACCGACCCGGATGCGAATGCCATGTATTTCGAGCCGCAACGCAAAGCATTGGCGGAATATGACCAGACCCTCGATCGCCTTCACCTGGATGGCCTGGTTTATCCGTCAGCCCAGATGGCCCCGCCGGATGAAACCATGCCGCAGGACGGACGGCTCAGCAGTGGGCCGCACAGCGCCACGGGCTGGGTGAACCGGATTGGCGTTCCGGCGGTGGTAGTGGTGGGAGGCTTCTATGCCAGCGGCCTTCCCTTTGGGCTGGAGCTTTCGGCACGGCAGTGGCGGGATGGCGACCTGCTCGGCTGGGCCTACGCTTACGAACAGGCCACCAGGCATCGGCGGCCGCCAGTGCTGGTGGATAAGGGGCTTCTCCCGAACGCCCGGTAGGCGCCACATTGGCCCTGGTCGTCTGCGCGCGCTTACAGCGGGCGATCCCGTCTGGAAGGTCTACAGCCAGTTCAGCTCGGTATACTTCTCGCCTGTCAAGTGCAGAAACAGCGTTTCCAGCGTCCGGAATTGCTGCCCGTCGCAGGCCAGCGACCCATCGTTCGCCAGGGCCGTCACATCGCCCTGCCACACCAGTTTGCCAGGCTTGGTGATGATCGCCACGTCATGGCAGATCCGCTCTACGGTTTCCAGCACGTGGGTGGTCATAAATACCGTACGGCCCTGGCTGGCGAATCGCCGCAGCCATTGTTTCAGCAGCGCCACGCCGGCCGGGTCGATGCTCTCGAAGGGTTCATCCAGAAACAAAACCTCCGGCGAATGGATCACCGCCGCGGCGAAGGCCACCCGTTTGCGCATGCCGGTACTGTATTCGCCGAGAGTTTTGGAGGTGTCGGTCAGTTCCAGCGCGTCCAGCAGCTCCGTCACCCGCTTTCGCATGATGGCCTCATCGAGGCCAAACATGCGTCCCACAAAGGCCAGAAACTCGTGCGCGTAAAGCGGGTCGAACAGGCCCAGGGTTTCCGGCATTACCCCGATGCGCCTCTTGATGGCGGCATTTTCGGTATCGAACGGCTGGCCCAGAATCTCAATCTTCCCGGCAGTCGGGTCCAGAATGCCGGTCAGACACCCGATGGTGGTGCTCTTCCCTGAGCCGTTGGGGCCCAGAAAGCCGAAAATGCGGCCCGCGCCCACGCTCAGCGACAGGTCTTCCACGGCCGTCACCGCCCCGTAGCGTTTCACTAAATTGGAAATCCGTATGGCATCCGTCTGCGGACTCATGCAATCAGCCTCTTCCTTCCAGCATGGCCATCAACCGCTCGCGCCGCGTCCGGAAGACCACCGCCGCGGACCGCAGCGAGAAAAAGTAAAGCCCCGCCGCGGCCGCCGCCATCGGAGGCGTGGCCCACCAGTGGTCCGGCGAGACCATTCCCGGCCCCAATAAGGTCGGCACCAGCACCATGGTCAATGCGGAGCCGATGAGTGTGGCGTTGCCGGCTAAGGAGAGATCATTTCCGAAGCTGTGGTAGAAGTTTCCGCGGCTGGCGCCCAAAATCGACGTCCACACCGCCACGCTGTGAAACAGGAACAGCGCCGTAGTGCTCACTCCCATCAGCATGATCAGGGTTCGCACGTCGAACGGCGTGCGCGAAAACACGCACCAGACCGCCCCGCCCAGCGGAATCAACGACAGGCCCAGCGTCACAAACAGATAACTGCCGGCGCGAAACGCCGCCCCGGGTTCGGCAGGCAACAACAGGTAGCGGCGAAATCCTCCGCCGACGTACCCGAATTGGTTCACCGCAAACTGTCCGGCGCTGATGCAGGGGAAGACTGCAAAAGCGGCCACCGTCAAGGCGAAGGGATGCTTGGCGTGGGTCCTGCTGA
>DATJRE010000543.1:0-10355 GCA_035505095.1 Bryobacteraceae bacterium
TGTACTTCCTCTCGAAGCGGTCCACGCGGCCGGCGGTGTCGATCAGTTTCTGGCGGCCGGTGAAGAACGGATGGCAAGAGGAGCAGATTTCCACTCGGATGTCGCCCTTGTGCGTGGAACGCGTCGCGAAGGTGTGGCCACACGCGCAGATCACGTTGACCTCTTTGTAGACGGGGTGAATACCTTCCTTCATTTCTGGGGGAGATTCCTTTCGAAGCTAACAGTATACCAAATAGATGCCAGGAGACCCTTCCCGGCTTCGCATTGGCCGCACGGTTAGCGCGAGCCGCTGCGGCGAGTGCGCCGAAACACGAACCCCCGTGGCTCTTGCGGGGCCACGGGGGTGGTAGCCTTGAATGAAGCCTGAGGCTTTAGCTGACGCGTGAGGCAGCCGGTCCACAGGAACTTGACCCCGCCACTGGGACGGGCGTCGGCTACGTTAGAGGCGCAACTTCAACAGTCGGCCACCTCTCGCGGTCGTTGCTTACTTTCCATTATTCTGGACCACCTCCTTTTCCAGTGATAGCCTTATGCTCTCACGACCCCCCTTGAGTTGTCAATATGAAAAACCATAGGCCACGCTGCCAAATGGGGTGGTTCCATGCACATTCCACTACCTGTAGTGGTCTGGTTACATGCACTGCGCCGCGAACCGGCACATCGCCAGCCCGTCCATCAGATTGAACGGGAACTGCCCGGTGGTGTAGTGTCCACAAGGCAAGGTAAACACCTGATGCGGCAGACGAAGTTCGCGAAAAGCCGCCAGCACCTGCTGGGAATACACCGGCAGAAAGGAGCTGTCGTGCCGCGCCCATACCAGCAGATTGCGTATCTCCCGACCCTGAAATCGTTTCAGGTAACTCGCCGGACTGATGACCGACCAGTAATGCCGCAATTCCTCCTGGGTGACGCATCCGTCGAAGCCCTGGCGCACATTCTGGGTGGAAAGCCCGGTCCAGACTACGTCCGAAAAGTACATCGACACGTGGTTGAACACCCCCACCCGCACGCGGGTATCGTGCGCTGCGGCGATGCAGGCCACGCACGACCCCAGACTGGTGCCCAGAATGCCGAGGCGCCGGTAGCCTTGCTGCTCCAGCCAGTCCAGGCACGCGCGAGCGTCCAGAATCGATTGGCGGCAGGCGTGAATGGTCCGGCCGACATTGCTCGAAACGTGATAATCGGCGCGCGCCACCTCCGCCGGCTTGCGCTCCGCGTGGTATGCCATGGTCATCCGTAAAGCACTGATGCCGAAGCGGTTCAGGAGTTTGGCCAAGCCCACGTGGGCATCCGGCCCGGAATTCCATTGGGGCAGCACCACCATCGCCCGGCCGCGGTCCCGGGCGGCGCGAAACCACAGCGCTTCGACGGTATTGTTCTCCGGATAGGGCGAGTGCACCGGACTGGTGAACGTCAGCCGTGCCGGTCCCTGCGCGCCGTCCGCGCCGTTATCCTGCAGCCGGTAATCGGTAACTGGCGCGTAGGAATAGAAGCGGTCGGAATCGGCTAACGCCTCGTCGATGAACCGCCCGACGCAGGCCGCCGCGTCCCCATTCACCTCGGCGGGGCAGAAGGGATGGCCGATGCGGTTCAGCCACTCGGCACCCCAGTCGAACGGCCGCACCACCCGGTTCTTATCCCGAGTGGCGAGCTTCCGCTCCCAGCCGTCCATCCAACGAGCGTAGATTCCGGTCATGTAGGGAAAGGTCTAGTTTAGCGAAAAAAACCCGCGACGGCAGATGGAACCATCGCGGGTTGTGAGAATTGCCCAGGAGAGGCAACCTACCAAAGCGGAAAATCCTCTGTTTCAAAGATCCCGTGCCGACAGGTTGCAACTCAACTACCAAGGCTAACCAATTGATTCTAATAGGATAAAATTGCCGCTCTCCCGATTTCGGGAGGAATTGCTACAGATTTCCACAGGGCATGAAAACTACTCAGTGCAACGTAGGTCAAAAGACCAAGCGCGGAGAAACCCGCTGACCCGGCTATTTCACCCGCTCGTCTTTCTCCACCTTGCCGTCGCGGACGTGGATGATGCGGTGCGCGTGCAGCGCGATATCGTGTTCGTGGGTCACCAGCACAATGGTATTGCCCTGCTGGTAAAGCTTTTCGAACAGGGCCATGATTTCATTGCCCGTGGCTGTATCCAGGTTGCCGGTAGGTTCGTCGGCCAGCAGAATCGAAGGGTTATTTACCAGCGCCCGCGCCACCGCCACGCGCTGCCGCTGGCCGCCCGAAAGCTCGTTGGGCTTGTGGTACATGCGCTGCCCCAGGTCCACCGCTTTCATGGCCAGTTTGGCCATTTCCAGGCGTTTATCGGAGGAGATCCCGGCGTAGATCAGCGGCAGCTCCACGTTGTGCAGCGAGGTGGCCCGCGGCAGCAGGTTGAAGGTTTGGAAAACGAATCCAATTTCCTTATTGCGAATGCGCGCCAGCTCGTCGTCGGTCATCTCGCTGACCAGATTGCCGTTGATGTAATACTGCCCGCTGGTGGGGGTGTCCAGACAGCCAATCAGGTTCATCAGCGTGGACTTACCGGACCCCGAAGGCCCCATGATGGCCACATACTCCCCGCGCTTGATCTCGATATCCACCCCCGAGACCGCGTGGATCTCGGTATCGCCCATCACGTATGTTTTCCATAAGTTATAGGTGCGGATGACGATACCATCCCGCTTGAGCTGCTCTCCGCGTTGGGTCAGTTCGCTCTGTGCCACGGCTGCCATCGGTGTGGTTCTCGTTTCTTAAGATGTGGTGTTCACTACGGGAGGTGTATTGTCCACCTTCACCGCAGTCTGGTTGCGAATGGTGCGAATCACCTGGTAGGTGCCGGTAATGATCTGGTCGCCTTCCTGCAACCCGCTGAGCACCTCGATGTCGGTGGCGCCGGTGATCCCCGTATCCACCTTGCGGAATACGGCCTTACCGCCATTGATGACAAACACGCCCTGCAACTCTTCCTTCTTGGCTTTCTCGGCGGCCGGGTCGAGCTTGGTAGCGGCTTGGGCGCCCGACGGAGTGCCCGGCGGCTTCACTTCCAGATCGCCCCGCTGTCGTACGGTGAGCGCCTGGATGGGAATCGTCAGGACGTTCTGCCGGGTGGCCGTGGTGATCTTGGCGGTGCACGAGAGCCCCGGGCGGATCTCGTCCGGCGGGTTGTCCAGCGCGATCACCACCTTGAAATCCTTAGCCTCCTGGCTGGAGATGGCGCTTTGCGACGCAGCCAGGCCGGTGGATCGCAGAATCGCCGTGTCGCCGATCTCGGTGACCTTGCCGGTGAATGTTTTGTTGGGGATCGCGTCGATGGTCACTTCGGCCGACTGCCCTACGTTGACGTTCACAATGTCGGTCTCATCCACTTTTACTTCGGCGGTGATCAGCGACATGTCGGCGATGGTCATGATGATTGTGCCGGTCTGGTTCTGCAAACCCGGCACCACCGATTCGCCCTGCCGCACAGGCAGGTTGGTGACCATCCCATCCAACGGGGCATAGGAGTTGTACTTGTGCAGAATATCGTTCATGCGGACCAGGTTGGCCTGAGCCTGGGCGATCCGCTTTTGCGCTCCCGCCAGGGACGCGGCTTGCTGCGCGCGCTGCGCCCGAGCCTGGGTGATGCGGGCCTGGGATTCCTGGAGGGCTGCCACCTGGGCCTCATAGGTGAACTTCTTGAGTTCGTAATCCTGCTTGGCCAGGAGCTGCTCTTTGTAAAGCGCGTCCGCGCGGTCCATATCGGACTTCATGCGGTCCAGGTCGGCTTTGTCGTGGTCCAGGGTGGCTTCCATGGTGCGGATATTATCGTCGGCCGCCTGCACTCCGGCTTCGGCGGCGCTGGAATCGGCCTCGGCCGATTGCACCGTGGCTTCCTGCGCCTTCACATCCGCTTCGGGCTGGGTCTCCTCAATGCGGGCCAGCAATTGGCCTTTCCGCACGTGGTCGCCTTCCTTGACCAGGATCTCGGTCAAGTCCCCCATGGCGTTGGCGCCGATGTTGATGTAATTCTTGGGTTTAATCTCACCCGAAGCGGTCACCACGCTGGTCAGATCCTCACGTACCACCTTGCCGGTCTGGACCGTGACCACTCCCCGCTTGCTATAGACAGTACTGGCGTACACGCCGGCAGCCGCGACTACCAGGCCAACGAGAATCAGGATAATTTTCCGCTTACTCTTCACAACAGCCAGTCTCCCTTTTTATTGTCAAAGCCTTAGACGCAAATCACCCACCGGGAGTTCATTCCTTATTCTACACCGCGTGGTCCGATACACAGACGAACGAGGCTTGTGAACATTAGCGGAAGCGGCTCCGTTGGGAGCGGAGGCTCCCGGCATGGGCGAAGTGGAAGGGTGCCTGGGGAGGGTGTAGGTGGGACCCAGCAGGGCGGAGGTGCCCCGGGGAAGGGCACAGGCAGCCGCGGTAGGACGGAGTGACCCGTAGAGCGGAGGCCGCCCGGCGGGTGCAGTCCGCGAGGTCGGGCCAGGGTGCGACCCGACCAAGCCTTCAGGCGAAGAAATTGCCCATGGCCCGGAATTTGGCGTAACGATGATCGATGAGCTGGCTGGCGGTCATACCAGCTAGCGAATCCAGGCCTTTGCGAACCGCTGCGCGGAGCAGTTCGGCGGCTGCCGCGGGATCCTCCTGCGCCCCGCCGGGCGGCTCCGGAACGATTTCGTCAATCAGCCCGAACCCGTGCAGGTCCTCGGCGGTCAATTTGAGGGATACTGCGGCTTGCTGGCCTTTGCCGGCATCGCGGTAGATAATGCTGGCGCAACTTTCCGGGGAAATCACGCTATAGACGGCATTTTCGAGCATCATTACCAGATTGCCGACGCCCAGGGCCAAGGCGCCCCCGCTGCCGCCTTCGCCGATGCACACCACAATCACCGGGACCGGCAGGCGGGCCATTTCGCGCAGGTTGCGGGCGACGGCCTCGGCCTGCCCGCGCTCCTCGGCGTCGATTCCAGGGTAGGCGCCGGGAGTATCGAGAAACGTCAGGATGGGCCGCCCGAACTTGGCGGCCACCTGCATGGCCCGCAGCGCCTTGCGGTATCCCTCCGGCTTGGGCATGCCGAAATTGCGCAGAATCTTCTCTTTGGTGGTGTGGCCTTTCTCCTCGGCCACTAGCATCAGCGGGCGCCCCTCGAACCAGCCCAGGCCCGCGACGATGGCCGGATCGTCGCCATAGAGCCGATCGCCGTGGATCTCCTGGAAATCGGTGAGGAGGCGCTCCGCATAATCCAGCGAATGCGGGCGCTTGGGATGCCGCGCCAGCAACACGCGGCGCCATGCCGGATCGGCTTCCGCTACGGCGGTGTCCGCCGGAGTTTCGCTCATCTCCTGGGGTTCCACAGCCTCTCATCTTAACAGGACTTTAACTGGACGGACTTTAACCGCCGCCTCAAACGGGGGGCCGCGTAGCCCACGTAGGGCCCGGCCGCGGCGGACTGAGCCTCCCTGCGACAGGCTTTGGCCTCGACGCAGCAGGAGGAGGTCCGAAGGGAAGGTCACAGCCGCAGCGGCGGCGCGCGCGGATGGGATCGGGTGCCCAGGCTCCCCACTCCGCAACGCGGCAGCCCTGGTGACGCTGGCGGGGTTGCTGTATGCTTACCACTAGTATCACAGGAACACCGCTTATGAAACGTCGCCAAGTGCTGCAAACCATCGGCGCCGCCGGCCTGCTGGGATTGGCCGGCGCGCGCGAACAACGCGCTCAGGAAACGGCTGCCAAGGCAGCCCACGGAATGCCCGCTCCCAAGATCAAGGATATTCAGGTGATCGAGTGCCAGCCCGCGGGAGTCCGGCTCACCGTGGTCAAGATCGTCACCGACCAGGACGGCCTCTACGGTTATGGCTGCGCCACCTTCACGCAACGCGCCGACCTGGTGAAACCGGCCGTGGAACGCTACCTGAAGCCGTTTCTGCTGGGCAAGACTACGGACCGCATCGAGGACATCTGGCAATCCTGCTACGACAGCTCCTATTGGAAAAACGGGCCGGTGCTGAACAACGCGCTCAGCGGTATCGACCAAGCCCTGTGGGACATCAAGGGCCGCCAGACCGGGATGCCCGTGTACCAACTGGCCGGCGGAAAATGCCGCGAGGCCGCCGACACCTACGCGCACGCCGATGGCGCCGATTACCCCAACGTGGTGGAGGCGGCCCGGCGTTACATGGCGCAGGGTTTCCGCAATGTGCGCGTGCAGGTGGGCATCCCGGGCATGGCCGGTTACGGTAGCGGGCGCGGCCAGTCCACGGTGAAAGCGCTAACCGATAAGCCGGTCTTTGAGCCGGCCGTGTACATCCCGCGCGCGCTGAAACTGTTCGAGGTCTGCCGCAAAGAGCTGGGCAGCGAGGTGCAATTGCTGCACGACGTCCATGAGCGGGTCTCGCCCAACCAGGCCGTACAGTTCTGCAAGGCCGCCGAGCAGTTCAACATGTTTTTCATGGAGGACCCGCTTTCGCCCGAAGACATCGCTTATTTCCGCCAGATCCGCCAGAACTGCGCCACTCCCATCGCCATGGGCGAACTGTTCAACAGCCCTCACGAGTGGCAGCCCTTGATTGCGGAGCGCCTGATCGATTACATCCGCGTGCACGTATCGCAGACGGGCGGCTTCACGCCGGCGCGTAAGATCGCCATCCTCGCCGAGAACTTCGGAGTGAAGACTGCCTGGCATGGCCCCGGCGATGTCTCGCCCGTGGGCCACATGGCCAACGTGACGCTCGACCTGGTCAGCTACAACTTCGGCATCCAGGAATATTCGCCCTTCAACGATCGCACCAAGGAAATCTTCCACGGCTGCCCGGAATGGCGGGACGGCTACCTCTGGGTCAGCGAGAAGCCCGGCTGGGGTATCGAAATCGACGAACAGGCCGCCGCCAAAGCGCCGTTCACAGCGGGCCGCAACAACCTGAATGGCGGATGGGGCGAGATCCGGCGGGCGGATGGAACGGTGATCAAGCAGTAATGCGCGGTGGTGGAGCGTAGGAACGGCATGGCGCTGGGGCCGCCGGTCGACGGCGTGCCGGCGGCGCACAGTGGCGGATCGGTTCCGAATTATACACTGGAAGCATGAGATTGCCGATTCCTGTGGGCCTTGCCGCTCTGGCGGCTCTATTGGTGCCGGCCGGCGCGCAAACCGGCGGGTCCCTGGTGTATGTGGGAACCTACACGCAGCACAGCGCCAAGGGCATTTATGCCTGGAAGTTTCAGACCTCGCCCCCCCGCCTGGTGTCGCTGGGGCTGGAGGCCGACACCAGCAACCCTTCCTTCCTGCTGGTCCACCCGGACCGCCGGTATCTGTATGCGGCGAATGAAGATAGCCTGTTTCAGGGGCAGCCTTCGGGGTCCGTCAGCGCGTATGCCATCGACCCATCCAGCGGCCGCCTGACTTTGCTCAACCAGGTGGCCACCCACAGCCCCGGGCCGTGCCACCTGGCGCTGGACCGGACCAACCGGTGGCTGTTCGCGGCCAACTACGCGGGCGGCAGCGTGACGGAATTCCCCGTTTTACCGGATGGCAGCCTGGGAGAGAACTCGGCCTTCCTGCAGCATCACGGCTCCAGCGTGGATCACGACCACCAGAGCGGCCCGCACCCGCACGAGATCGTACTATCGCCCGATAATCGCTTCCTGCTGGTACCCGACCTGGGCCTGGACGAGGTGCTGACCTACCGCTTGGACGCCAAGACCGGCCGTCTGACTCCGGGCAATCCCGCGTTTACCAGGGTGGCCGCCGGCTCCGGCCCGCGCCACCTGGTGTTTCATCCGAACGGCAAACTGGTGTACCTGATCAGCGAGATGGCGGCCACCGTGGGAGTCTACTCGTACGACCCGGATCACGGCCACCTGGACGCCCTGCTGCAGACGGTTTCCACGCTTCCCGACGACTACCTGGGCGGGAGAGACGGGGCCGAAGTCGCGCTCAGCCCGGACAGCCGGTTTCTGTACGCTTCCAACCGGGGCGATGGCACCGAAGACAACATCGTGGTGTTTGCCATCGATCCGGAGAAGGGCACGCTGAAGAAGATCGACTATATAGCGACGGGCGGGAAAACGCCGCGCCATTTCACGCTCGATCCCACGGGGGCTTTCATTTTTGCGGCGAACCAGGATTCTGGAAATGTGGTGGTGTTCCGGCGCGATCCATCCACTGGAAAAGCGATCGCCACTGGGCTGACGATGGAGGTAACCGATCCGACCTGCGTGATATTCCGGTGAGACCGGGGTTTGCAGGTGCCGGGAGACGGCCCAACGAGGCGGCGGGCCAAAGCGGGAAACGCCCGAAATCGCGAAGACAGAGAAGATAGATTGGCAGCCCGGCCAACCTGGGCGTGGCGCGCCGTTGGCGGCAGGCAGCGGTGATGCCGGCGCCACTGCTGGCGGTTACTTGCGGAGGATCAGGTGTTTGAGGTCGGGGCCGAATTCCTTGGCCAGGTTGCCGGCCGCCTGGAACCCGACGCCGAAATTCCCACCTTGCAGACCGTGGCCGAGCGGGGTATAGCGGCGAGGGTTCCAATAGGTGGCCAGGATGTCGCCACCATACACACCCGCCAACCCGGGCAGATCGACCACCGTCTTGCCGGCCTCGTTTTGCGTAAACAGAGTGCGTCGCAGGGCGTGGCGGGCCCGGGCCAGACCGCTGCGGCCGGGCTGGCGGTGATAGCGGGTGTCATAGTGCAGGCTGGCGGCCAAGCCGGCTTCAATTGAGCCTCGGATGGCAGCCCGGCCCATGTGGTTGCCCACGCGATGCCAATATCCCTGGGCGCCCAATCCCCATTCGCGGGGTTCGCGGCCCAATTGCCCGATCGCCGCCGATCCAAAGAATCCGGCCACGGCGCCCACGCCGGTGAAATTGTCGTGCAGATAGGCGTGCCACCGTTCCTGGCCGGTCATGGGCACGTAGGGCGGCACCGGCGCCTGCGTCTCGGTGGGGTCGCCCGCATCCTGCGCCATGGCCGCGCCGCCGCAGAGTGAGAAACCCAGATATAGGATTGCCCAACCACATGTTCCCATCCGACCGTCAGTTCTGGCCATCCGCATCCGTTCCGCCTTTTGAAATAGCTTATATGAGTCGAAGCCGGTTTGCTTGGCTATCATTGGGGGAACGGCCCCCCATTTTGCGGGTATATTCTGTTGGGAACACCTTACGGGTACAGACCCTGAAACTCCACGCTTCCCAGGGGTCGAGTGGTTCCATTCCACGCCGCCGCCGAACAGGAGCAGGGTGCCAGTGTCCGTTCCCGGGCGAAACGAGCCGAACTGCGAAAGAGGTCTGGGCGCGGGTGTTTCCGAACCTGTGTAAAACCTGGCGCCGGCGCCACCGACCAGAAACGGACGCCAACGGCTAGAGCGCGTCGAACGCAGTCGTAGTTCCCCCGGAGGAAGCTCAAAGTCACCGTCCTGGTCAGTCGCCTTCGACGGCGAGAGGCTCGCCGATTTGGCGACCGGCTGGGGCGTTCAACGCGAAACGCGGTCCAATGCCGGCTTGCAGGTCGCCCGCCGGAGCGCTGAAGGTTACAGGATGACAGCGCCGAAGCCCGCGCCGGTCTTGTCGGATCTGCCGATCGGTGTGGGTGTAGACGCGACCAAGATTCTGGGAGACGAGGCATTTGCCAGTTGCCGGGACGGTTCGCTTATCGTGGCCGGCCAAACCTCGCCGGGCAAGTTCGCGATTGTAGAGACGGTGAAAACGCCCGACGGCGCGCGGACCATGGGGGTCGATACAGGCACTGACAAAATCTATCTCCCTAGCGCGGAATTGGAGCCGGCAAAGCCGGGAGCAAGGGGGGGACGACCGGTCGCCAAACCGGGCACGTTCATGATCGTCGTGGTTGGGCGCGGGAAGGGATGACTCGGCGCAAGCCGCCACGGGACTCAGGGCCCGGCCGGTCGTAGTTGAGATCTGCCGACGCGTCCGGGATGTGACGTCGGGCGTCGGAATCGAGAACCTTTTTCATTCCAATTCCAAGCCTGGGAGCGAAAAGCGAGGGGTTTGCCGTTGTCGCGCTTGGCCGCTGGTGCTTGCGGCGGATGGCGGTGTGATGGCGTTCCCCTGGGATCTGCCGCCAAGCCAAGCGAAGTTCCCGCAGGGCCGCGCCTGGAGTGGCCGGCGCACTACGCGGCGAGAAAGCGTTCCCCGCCGCGTTTCGCCGTCCGGCGCGCACCGGACGTGGCGGCCGGCGATGATCGACCGGCGGAAGGCGGCGATCCCGGACCGATCACCGCATTCCTCAGCCGGAGAATGCGCGGGCGCCGCGCGATAGCCGGCGGCAACGAATCCAGATCTACTTCGGGAGCGGCAGCATGACCGCTCGACCGGTCCGGACCGACTCTTTGGCGGCTTCGATGA
>DATJRE010000544.1:0-15528 GCA_035505095.1 Bryobacteraceae bacterium
GGCGGGGCAGAAGGTCATCTCGGATGGTCCTTACCGCTGCGTGCGCCACCCCATGTATTCCGCAATTCTGCTGATGGTACTCGCCACCCCGCTGGCCCTTGGCTCGTACATTGCCGTGCCGCTCACGGTGCTGATTGTCCCGGTGCTGGTGTACCGGCTGGCAAACGAGGAAAAGGTGCTGCTGCGGGAACTGCCGGGCTATGCGGAATACTGCCGGCGGACGCGCTACCGGCTGGCGCCGTGGGTGTATTAAATTCTCCTGGGTGTGCTAATTCCCGCCCAGCACGCGGATTTTGAGGTTCTGGAACCATGCCTCGGAGCTGTGGTTTTGGAGGCTGATGGGGCTGGTCTCGGCCAGCGGGGCGTCCGGTGGGGAGCCTTTGGGCAGGTCCTTGCGAAGGAGGGCGGCGACGGGCGGATCGGTCAGGTCGAAGGCCACCACCTTCACGCCGTTGAGCCAGTGCTCGACGTGGGTTCCGCGGACCAGCAGGCGCGAATGATTGAACCGGTCGATGCGGGGCGGAAGATGCGGCACGGGGGCGATCAGGGAATAGAGCGAGGCGGCCACTTTGCGGGGGTCGGAGGCGGCATCGGGGTCGATATCGTCGGCCAACTGGTATTCCAAGCCGCGGGCGCGCGCCTGGCGTCCGGCGGCATTGGTCCATTCGTCCACCTTCTGAATGCGGTATTTCAGGCCGGTGTTGCCACCGGCGAGGATCTTCCAATCGAATTGGAGGTCGAAGGAACGGAAGGTTTCAGTGGTGCGGATGTCCTGGAAACCGTCTTTGCGTACGAGCGCGTGGAGCGAGCCATCGGCGACGGTCCAGCAATTGGCCGGGAAGGGCTTGCCGGTGATTTCTTCCCAGCCCGCGGTGGTGCGGCCATCGAACAGGAGGCGCCAGCCTTGCTGCCGTTCGGCGTCCGTCAGGCGGTTGGGGTCGGCCGCGCGGGCGGCGGGGAGGGCCAGCAGGAGGAGGAACGCGGTACGGATGGCTGGCACGGTTGCTGGCATGGTTCGGCTCTCATGATACACAGTCCGGAGACGCGGCGCGGCCGGAGCGCAAAAGCGGGGTGGCCGGGTCCGGCTGGGGTCGCCGCTCCTGACCATCCGCACTGCGTTTTTCAGGAATGCTCCCGTTCCGCGGGCTTTCCGGCATCTCCCCGGTACCCGGGACAGGAGAGCACCGGAAGCCGCGGATACTTTGGAAAGCGCGGGTCAGCGCTGGAGAGCAGGCACCGGTAGAAGATGGATCCCCGGTCCGAGCGCGTCGTCCTGGCATAGGCGCAAGTGGCGCAGAGGCCAACCGGGTTGTCGCTGCTGGCGCTTGGATCCCTGCTCTGGGGCGTTAAGTCCCTGTGGCGCTTTAGTAAAAATAGATCGTCGGGCATTCGTCTGCATCCAGCTTACCCGAAGGTTCTCTATCGCAAGCCCTTCCGGAGACGGCTGGCATTCCGCCCCTGGTGAGCGGTCGCGGAGGTCTCCCTGAAGTCTGCAACGGAGCCGGCTTTGTGCTGCCAATACCGGCTGCCACCACTCCCCGCGACACCGAGGAGTTCCACCTGGCTAATCCGGGCGCGCCAAGACAGGCCGGCCAAATCTATCGCCCGGACCAACTCATTCCGCGGTACGCCGGCTTCTTCGAATCCGTAGCCAACAGCCAGGGTGCTCATCGTGGCTGAACCGCGTGCAGGCGTTCCAGCATTTGTCGAACTACCGCTAAATCGGGCTTCAGGCGCAATACGGTTTCCAAATGCTCGGTTCCCTCCGCCATGCGGCCGGCCTTCAGCAGCGCCAGCGCCAGGTTGTACTGTGCTTGCAGGTCGCCGGGATTGATCCGCACAGCCTCCTCGAAATGATTGATGGCCTCAGGCAATCCGCCCGGAACACCCAGTAGCGCCAAGCCCAGGTTCAGGTGAGCCTCCGGATAGTCAGGGTTCAGGCGAATTGCCGCTTCGTACTCGGCAATCTCGTCCGACGACCGGCCCGGCATCCTGGCCAGAGCGGTGCCCAGATTGTTGTGGAGTTCCGCCAGATCGGGCGCCAGAGTCAACGCGGCTCGCAGATGGTCCACCGCCTCAGGCAACCGGCCCGGGACCTGCATCAGCGCATTGGCCAGATTATTGTGCGCGTATACGAAATTGGGCTGAATGCGCAGCGCGGCTTCATATTGGTCGATCGCCTCGGGCAAACGGCCGGGAATTCGCGCCAGGACGCTTCCCAGGTTGTTGTGAATCGCCGCCGCATCGGAGTGGCCTCGCAGGGCCGCTTCCAGGTGCGCGACGGCTTCCGGCAGCCGGTCAGGATTCTGCTCCAGAGCGTTCCCCAGGTTGTTGTGTGCCTCGGCGTAGTCCGGCCTGATCCGCAAAGCCGCTTCAAACTCGGCAATCGCCTCTGGCATTCCGCCGGGGGTTTTCACCAGGATGCTTCCCAGGTTGTTGTGCGCCATCCAGGACTCAGGATTGCGCAGCAAGGTAGTGCGATAGAGAGTTTCAGGGTCCCGGTACATATGGGTCTGATTCCAGGTCAGCATAAACAACGCCGCCAGCAATGCGCCTGTTGGCAGAGTAGCCATCCATCGGCTTCCGGTGGGAATTCGGCCGGCCGCAATCGTCAAGCCGTAAGCCGCCGGCACGAGGATTCCCAGACTGGCCAGGTATTGGAAGTGATCGGCGACGTAAGAGAAGATAAAAGGGTACACATTGAAGAACCCCAGGGCCGGAAATAGCGTTCCACCGAAATAGAGGAAAGCGGCGAGAGGTCCTCGCTGTCTTCTCGCCAGCAAGGCCAGCGCGCCCGCCAGCGCCAGAACTCCCAGCGGAAAGAGATACTGCCACCACTCTGCCGGGTCAATGGTCCAACGCGGATAAGTGAACGTCAGGTTGGCCGGCCAAATCAGTTTGCCCAGGTAAAAGAAGATCACGCGGCCCGCCAATAAGGTTCTTTGCAGGAGGCTCAAGGCGAACTCCGGGCCTTCCGCTGCGATGAAGCTCCGTTCTATCCAGGCGGTAAACAGTCCTAAGCCGGCGCCCAGCAGGAAGAACGGCGCCAATGGCTGAACGTCGCGCTTCCACTCAAGCCGCTTGCGCTGCCACCAGAAGATCAGCAACAGGGCGGCCGGCAGAGTGCAGGTGACCGTCTTACTCAACAGCGCCAGCACAAACAGCCCCAGCGCCTGGAAGTAGGCTGCCCTCCGCCGCGTCCGATCGAAGTTCAGATAGGTTAAGGCCGCGGCCAGGTAGAAGACCGCCGAGAGCGTGCTTTTCTGTTCGGAGATCCAGGCCACCGCCTCCACCGAGACCGGGTGGAGAGCGAACAGGAAGGCGGCCAGCCATGCGCCCGGCAAACCAAGCCGGCGCAGAATCAACACCAGCAGGCACGCCGCCAGAACATGCAGACACAGGTTGGTGAGGTGGTAGCCCAAAACCGCGTCCCCCCACACCCGGTGCTCCACCCAGAACGCGCTGTGCAGCACCGGATAATATTGCTGGGTGGCGCCCGGCTCCATCCAGATGCGGACCAGGCCGTGCAGAGACTGTAGTTCCGGCTTGGTCACATGGGCGTTGTCGTCCCAGAGAAGTTCGCCGTTCAGCGCCGGCCAGTAAGCGAACAAAGTGGCGCAAAAAAGCAGCCCCGCAAGCGCCAGGTCTGGGAAGAGGCGGGAGCGGTGGGGAACGGCTGCGGCAGAACGCTTTTTGGCCACGGGGTAAGGTTCAATTGTATCGGTTGCGGCGAATGGTTTGGCCGCCAGGAGTCAGCCAGGAATCATCGGTCCGCCTCACCGGTGCATAATCAGAGGGGGCCCGGTGGGCCGCCGACTTCGCGTTTCAGGTGCCCCAAATGAATCGTCGCGAACTGCTGAAATCGTCCCTTCTGGCGGCCACCGCCGCGGCTGCTCCGCCTGCGCCGGCGCAGCAAACCATCCGCGTGCCGCAGCCCACGGCGCACAACTGGCCGGAGGCCGCGCGCGAGACGTCGGGCGGCCGCATGCCCAACGTGCTGTGGATCTGCGCCGACCAGCAGCGCTTCGATACCATCGCCGGCCTCAACAACACCCACATCCTCACACCCAACCTGCGCCGGTTCATGGACGAGTCGGTGACCTTCACCCACGCCTTTGTGCAGAACCCGGTGTGCTCGCCCTCGCGCGGGAGTTTCCTCACCGGCCGCTACCCGCATACTACCGGGCTACGCGCCAACGGGCAGCGCATCCGCCCCAGCGAGCAACTGGTCCCCCGCACGCTGGCGGACCACGGCTACACCTGCGGACTTTCCGGGAAGCTGCATCTCTCGCCCTGCGCCGGCGGGCGCAACGAAAACCGCATCGACGACGGCTACCAGGTGTTCTGGTGGAGTCACGATCTGAGCGATCAGTGGCCCGGCAAAAACATGTGGCGCGTGTGGCTGAAGGACCGCGGGGTGAAGTGGCCCGATCCGCCGCCCAAGACCGAAGCCTGGGGCGTGCCCGTCGATCCCATATATACCCAGACCGCCTGGTGCTCGGACATGGCCATTGACTTCATCCGCCAGCAGCGCCAGTTCAACCCGTGGCTGTTCTCAGTGAACATCTTCCAGCCGCACCATCCCTTCTGGCCCACCAAAGATTACCTTGCGCACTACGACCCCGCTAAGCTTCCGTCTCCGAGATACCAGGAGGGCGAACTGGATGGCAAGCCGGTCTTCCAACGCGTCGATCACCAGGCGGCCTACGGCGGCACGGCCGTCTCGTTTGCCAAAACCGACGATCTGACGCACCGCCAGATTACCGCGGCCTACTACGCCATGATCGAGCAGGTGGACACCGAAGTCGGCCGCATGCTGAAGGTCCTGGAAAATACCGGGCAGGCCGAAAACACCATCGTGATCTATATGAGCGACCACGGCGAGATGCTCGGCGACCACGGCATCTACCTGAAAGGGCCGTATTTCTACGACTGCATGATCCGCGTGCCCTTGATGATCCGCTGGCCCGGCCGGTACAAAGCCGGACTTCGGAGCGACGCGCTGGTGGAAATGGTGGACCTGGCCCCCACCCTGCTGGAGGCGGCCGGCGTGCCGGTTCCGGCGGGCATGCAGGGGCGTTCGCTGACTCCGGTGCTGACGGGCACGGCCACCCGGCACCGCGACTCCATCTACTCCGAGCATTTCGACTCCTCCTTCCTGTACGACCCGCCGCCGATGGGAGCCTGCGTCCGCACCGAGCGGTACAAGCTGTCGTACTTCCAGCATCTCGCCGGCGGCGAGTTATACGACCTCGAAAAGGATCCCGGCGAGGTGGAGAATCTGTGGGCCTCGCCCGGGGCCAAAGGCGTCCGCCAGGAGATGATGGAGAAGCTCATGGGGCGGATGATCGACACCGTGGACCCGCTGCCCGAACGTAAAACGCTCTGGTAGAGAGCCTTATTGCGGTATCCGAAACACTCCGGCGAGATGGCCGGCGGATAGCAGAGAGATCAGCGCGCCAGCCAGCCGCCGTCGATGACGATGTCGGTGCCCGTGATAAATCCCGCCGCCTCCGAACAGAGATACACGGCCAGTTGGCCGATCTCCTCCACTTTGCCCCAGCGGCCCAGCGGGATGCTGGCCAGGAACTGGGCATTCAGCTCACGGTTTTCGATCAGCGGGCGGTTCATCTCGGTGGCGCACGGACCGGGACTGATACCGTTGACGGTAATCGCCTCCGCCGCCAGTTCCAGCGCCAGCGTGCGGGTGATCCCGATCAGCGCCGACTTGCTGGCCGCATAGGCCGCCCGCCCCGGCAAAGATACCCAGCTCATGATGGACGTCATGTTGAGGATGCGGCCGTAGCCCTGGCCGGTCATGTGGGGAATCATCGACCGGCACATCAGGAACGCGGCGGTGACGTTGGTGTCCATCACCCGCCGCCACTCCTCCAGGGTAAATTCAGTTACCGGTTTGCGCACGTTGACGCCGGCGTTGTTAATCAGGATATGGACCTTGCCGAACCGCTCGACAATCTGCGCTTCGAGCGCGCGCACCTGGTCCTCGTTGGTGACGTCCGCCTGAAAAGCTTCCGCCTCGCCCCCCGCGGCCTGGATTTCGCCCGCCACCGTGCGCAGCAGCGCCAGGTCGCGCGATACCAGCGCCACGTGCGCGCCCTCGGCGGCCAGCGCCTGCGCCATGGCTTTGCCCAGACCTTTGCTGGCGCCGGTGATTACGGCGGTGCGCCCTTCCACCCGGCGGTCCTTCATGCGGAGACCGCCCCTCCCTGCGCGCGATTCATGATTTCGTCGGCCAATGGCTGCGGGTTGTCCACATTGTGGATGGTCAGCCGGCTGGCCTCTCCGGCGGTTTCGATGGAAAGATCGCCCACGCCGAAAATGCGCTGCGAGAGCCGCTGATCCACGCGCACGTCTTGTATCTTATTCAGTTGGATGCTGCGGGTACTCTTGGAAGCCAGACCGGTTTCGCAACGCAGCCGGTCCCCGGTAATGGTAGTGGTGGTCAGCCGCCGCTTCATGGCGCGCATCGCAGGCCAGATCAGGATCAGCGGCGGCAGCGCCATGATCCAGGCACCCACCGCATTCTTCCACGAAACCAGGTAGCCAATCTCCAAACCCAGAAAGACGATTGATGCGGCGATCGCCCCCGCCTTTACGAATTTCCCAGTGGGCCGGATAACCAGATCTGGCACAGTCGCGTTCTCCCGCTTGGTTATTGTACCGCGCGAGCCCGAAGCGCGGAGCGTCTACACCGCCCGCATCCACACCTTGGCCGCCGCCGGCCGCGGGACGGTGACGGTGTGAGACCCGCTGCGCACCTCCAGCCGCACACCCGCCGCCAGGACTTCCACTTCCACGCCCGGACGGAGGCCCAATCCGTCCAGAAATTCCAGCAGGCTGCGATCCCGCTCGAAGACGCTGACCACCTGCAGCCGCTCGCCCGCGCGCGCCTCGTCCAGGGTTTTCAGGCCCTGGCGGCGCCGCTCTCCAGGCGAATCCAGGCCCACCTCGTTGCCGTGCGGGCAGGCCCCGCCGGTGCCCAGTTTCTCCGCCAGCTTGCGCTCGAAGTCGGCCGAGACGGCATGCTCCAGTTGCTCGGCCTCATCGTGCACCTTGTACCATTCCAGGCCGAAGATCTCCGAGAGCATGCGCTCGATCAGATGATGCCGGTTCAGAACCCGGTTGGCGATCTCGCGGCCCATGGGCGTGAGGCTGATCTGCCCTTCGGCATCCACCAGGATCAGCGAATCGCGTTTGAGGCGCTTGATGGCCATGGTGACGGCCGGCGCGGAAACGTGCAGCCACCGGGCGAGCGTGACCGCCTTCACGGTCTCGCCCTCCGACTGGGCCTCCGCCACAGCTTTGAGGTAGTTTTCCTTGGAGATGGTGATGCGCACAGGGACAACTAAATTCTAGCGAGGTTTCGGGTGCGGGCCGGGAGGCTATTTTCGCACCGGCGCTTAAAGTCGGGGAGAACACGGCCACGCGGCCGTTTGCCCGGACCCGCTCCCAAACTTCCTCGCCGCCCGCACGTCTCAAACCAATACGGTATGCTGAACCCAAGCCGGAGGAGGACGGATGCTGCTTCGAGATTTCACGATTGCCGCCAGGGGCCTGCGCAAGAGTCCGGTGTTCGCCGCTACGGCCGCCATCACTATCGCGCTGGGCATCGGCGCCAGTGCGGCCATCTTCAGCGTGACTAACGCGGTGCTGCTGCGCCCGCTGCCCTACCGCGATCCCGGCCGGCTGGTCTTCGCCATCAGCGACATGCGCAAACGCAGCGTCAAAGACTTCCCGCTCTCCAACGCCAGCTTCCTCGACCTGCGCGCGGGGACGGCGCCGGTCTTCGACGAAATGGCCGCGGTCAACACCGGCCGCCAAGCCGTGCCGGGCGAGGATGGCAGTCCTGAACAGATCCGCTTCGCCGTGGTCACGCCCAACTTCTTTCACCTGATGGGCGCGGCCCTGGTGCTGGGCCGCACCTTTAACGCCTCCGAAGGGCAACCGCAACCGGTGGCCGCGGGGCCCGGAGCGCCCGCACCGGCTCCCCTGCCGCTGGCGGCGATCCTGAGCTACGACTACTGGAAGCGGCGCTTCGGCGGCCGGTCCGACGTGCTGGGCCGCACCACTCCCGGCGCCGCCCAGGGCACGGTCGTAATTGTCGGCGTATTGGCGCCCGGCTTCGAACTGATCTTCCCGGCCAGCGCCAACATCGAGCAGAAACCGGACGTGTGGTTCGCCGCGCGCATGGATTACGACGCCAAAAACCGCAACAGCGTGCAGTGGCGTGCCGTCGCCCGCCTGAAAGACGGCGCCACCCTGGAGCGCGCGCAAGCCGCCGCGGACCGCGTGGCCGCCGAAGCGCGCCGGGACTTCCTCATTCAAGGCACGTCCGGCTACGCCATCCGCGTTGAGCCGATCCACCAGAGCGTGGTCGAGGCCGTGCGCCCAGCCCTGCTGGCGTTGATGGGCGCGGTGATTTTCCTGCTGCTGATCGCCTGCGCCAACGTAGCCAACCTGATGCTGGTGCGCGCCGCCCTGCGCGAACGGGAGTTGGCCGTGCGCACGGCGCTGGGCGGAAGCTGGTGGCGGCTGGTGCGGCAGATGCTCGCCGAAGCCCTGCTGCTGGCCGGCATCGGCGCGGTGCTCGGTCTGGGCCTGGCATGGATGGGCATACGCGAACTGCGCGCCATCGCCCCCGCAAACCTGCCGCGTGTGGACGCGGTGGCCATCGACCCCACCGTGGTGGCCTTTTCGGCCGTGGCGGCCCTGCTGGCGGCGGCCCTCTTCGGCATTGTCCCGGCCTGGCGCGCCGGGCGGCCCGATATCGCGCAGGTACTGCGGTCGAGCGGCCGCGCCTCCAGCCTGGGTAGCGCCGGATGGCTGCGCAACGCCGTGGTGGTGGCGGAGGTGGCGCTCTCGTTCGTCCTGCTGATCGGCTCCGGCCTGATGTTCCGCAGCTTTCTGGCGCTGCAACAAATCGATCCGGGCTTCGACCCGCACCATCTACTCACCTTCCAGTTGCTGGGTGGGCGCGGGCAGAGGAGCCAGCCGCCCACCGAACGGGCCGCGCGGCAACGCGAGATCGAGCAGCGCCTGCGCAACATTCCTGGCGTGGAAGCCGTGGCGGCCTCGTTTCCACTGCCGCTTTCCGGCGGATTCAGCCCCATCCGCTGGGGACTGGAGCCGGCGCTTACCGACCCCAGCCGTTTCCAGGCGGTAGATTTCCAACTCGTCCTGCCGGGCTATTTCGAAGCCATGCACACGCCGCTGTTGGCCGGCCGCACGTTCACCGAAGCCGACAACGTCCCGGAACGGAACGGCGTGGTGATCGACCAGGTGCTGGCTGCCAAAGCCTTCCCCCACCAGAGCGCTGTGGGCCAACGCCTGCTGATCCGCATTCGCACGCCGGAGGCCGAATGGGTGGAGGTGCTGGGCGTGGTGGCGCACGTGCACAACACTTCCCTGTCCGATCCGGGCCGCGAGCAGATCTACTTCACGGACGGCTTTTTGCAGCACGGAGTGGCCAACCGCTGGGCCGTGCGCACCGCCGGCAATCCTGCCAATTTCGCCGCCGCGGTGCGACAAGCGCTGGCCGCCGTGGACCCTAGCCTGCTGGAGGCGGAAGTGGCCACCATGGACTCGCTGGTGCAGCGCGCCCGCGCCGGTACGCGGTTCCAACTGCTGCTGATCGGCGTATTCGCCGTGATCGCCGCGCTGCTGGCGGGCGTGGGCCTGTACGGCGTGCTCTCCACGGTGGTGCGCCAGCGGACCGCCGAAATCGGCGTGCGAATGGCGCTGGGCGCCGCGCCCGCCAGCATCTTCGCGCTGGTGGTGGGACAGGGGCTGCGCCTCAGCGCCATAGGCATTGGCGCCGGAGTGGTGGCTGCCCTGGGCCTGACTCGCGCCATGACCAGCATGCTGATCGGCGTCGCGCCGACCGACCCGGCCACGTTTACCGGCATTGCCGGGCTGTTTTTCGCCATCGCCGCGCTGGCCTCGTGGCTGCCCGCGCGCCGCGCCGCCGGTCTGGACCCGACCACCGCGCTGCGCGACGAATGAGCCTGCCTCCAGCTTTGCTGCCGCGCCAACCGTACAACGTCACGCGATCTGAGACCGCCGCCGGGCATTTCCCCGAGCGCCGCTCACGGTTATTCTGGTATAGAATCCGAGCATGATATCCGACGACCGCCAAAAGTGGAAAGACGTAAAGCAAAAGCACAACGCCGCCCTGAAACAAGCCAAGGTCGACTTCAACAAGGGCCTCGGGAAGGCACTTGACCGCATGTACGCCAAGATTGGGAAGAATGACGCCGAGGCAAAGAAAATCGCGATTGAAACCGCAAAACTGATCCCTGTGTACGAGGCGAAGATTAATAGTCTCCATGATCCCGCCAAGAAGGACCTGCGCGAGGTCTTGGAGCATATTGAGAAGGTTCTGAATGAGGTCGGCTCCTGGAAAGCCTAGCCTTCAGGCTTTGGCAAGGCCGGGTGCGCCAGTTTCCTCATCATTTTCCTGAGCCGGCCCTCGCCGTCCTGCGCGTCGTCCGGCAGGGCGCAGGCGATCTCCGCCGGTTCGTGGCGTATAGCAGCTCCTCGATTTGCTCCGGCGGCATCGGTGGCCCGCTAAACGGCGCAATCGCCAGCCGGCCGCGGAATCATAATCCGCACAATCGTCCTCGAGAGTTCGTAGGGTCCTCCCTTGGAATTCATCCGCCGCCCTCTAGGGCTGCGGGAAACGGTGCGTTCGGGAGGTTATTGGATCGGGACCGGAATCCGCGGCGCGCGGCAGAATCGAAACCAGAACCAGCGTTTCGAGGAACAGCCAGAACGCCGCCAGAATGGCGTACACCGGGCTGTGCGCGCCGGCCGCGAGTAGCGCCAGAAGGAGCACCGCCAGGCAGACCGCCGCAATCAGCCTGCGCGAATGAAGCCGGTTCCGCACCACCCCGCTCTACCAGATGCCGGCGCGGTTTCAGCCCGCCAAGCCATCAGGAACGGGCCGCGACCACGTGCTCAGGACGGCCCTCGGCAAATCGCCAGATATTCTCCACCGCCATACGCAGCCCGGCTTCCAGCGTCTCCGGTGTGATGCCGGCGCAATGCGGCGTCAGCACTACGTTCGGTAGCAGCGTCAAAGGATGGCCTGCCGGCAGTGGTTCGTGCGCGAACACATCCAGGCCGGCGCCCGCTAACTGGCCCGTGGCCAGCGCATCCACCAGCGCGGCTTCATCCACCAGACCGCCGCGGGCGGTATTGAGCAGAATGGAACTGGGCTTGAACCTCGCGAACTGGCGCATCCCCAGGAAGCCTTCGGTTTCGGGAGACAGCCGCAGGTGCAGGCTGATCACGTCGCTGGTGCGGTAGAGTGCTTCCAGTTCCACTAGTTCCACGCCGGGAATCTCCCGGGGGTGGATGGTCCATCCGATCACCCGCATCCCCAGCGCCCCAGCCAGGCGCGCGAACTCTCGCCCGATGGCGCCCAGCCCGACCACGCCGCAGGTTTTGCCGCGCAGTTGCACCGATTGGCCTTTGGCCCATTCGCCGCGGCGCGTGGCGGCATCCACCTGCGGGATGCGGCGCGCCACCGCCAGCAGCAGCGCCAGGGTATGCTCGGCAATGGAAACGGCCGAAACCCCCGGAGTATTGGTCACCGTGACCGCGTGGCGCGCGGCGGCGCCCAGGTCCACATGGTCGGTGCCCGTTCCCCACACCGAAAGGAGGCGGAGTTCGGGCCGCGCCGCAAACACGCGCTCGGTGAACCGGCACGAGGACCGGATATTGAGCACCGCCGGCGCACCGGAGATCCGTTCGATGAGCGTTTCTTCGGATCCCGGCAGCGTATCCCAATAGGCGATCTCCGCGCCCGCCGCCAATTCGGACCACACGGCGCTCGGGCGCAACACCGGCGGCGCGTCATCGGGAATGGAGATGCGGAGTGTCTGGGCCACCCGTCAATGATACTGCGGGATCGCGCCCGAACCGCCGGACGTGAGGAGAGAGGGGGGCAGGCCTGTCAGCCTGCCCTATAAACGTTACTTTGCGCCGGCCGCGATGCCCTCCTTCACCTGAGTGATCGCCTCGTTGACCAACTGGAGAGCCTTGGCGCGGTGGCCGGCCTTATCTTCCTCGGCTGCCTGCAATTGGGTAGCAGCGTTTCCGAGCGCCCGCAGCGCGGCTTGCATATGTACCTGCGGCGGTTCGGCCTTCACCAGCGTAGCGGCCGCCAGCCCAGCGGCACCCGCCGTCAGGATGCTCTTGGCAGCCCTGCGGCGCGAAAAATTCCCGTTCAACAGTTCCATTCGTATTCTCCTCATTTTTTCCCGCGGAGCGCTGTCGGGAGCGGTCCGCCGGTCTGATTGGTATCCACCAGAGCTTCCCGGTGTAACTTCCGGTCAGGTTATGATACACCAACCCACGGCTTTTGTTTCTCCCTAAACTCAATTATTTTCGCCAGGCAGGTACCAGCAAAAATATTCTGAACAAGGGGCGCCTTCAGGGAATATTCAATCGAACGGCCCGGCGCCGAAAGGCTGAGGAAATCATGCCGCACAAAGACCATCATTTATCCGATCAAGACCTGACCCTGGCCGCGGACGGAGAGTTGCCGTCCCGGCGCACGGCGGAAGTATTCGCCCACTTGGATGCCTGCCCGCCGTGCCGCGAACGCCTGCAGGCCCTCGAAGAGACGCTGGCGGATTTTGTCCGGGTGCACCGGCAGGAACTCGATGCCGGGATCCCTTCGGCGGCCGTGGCGCGAGCCCAGCTCCGCGCGCGGCTGGCGGAAGCCGCCTCCGTATCCGCGGGCGCTGCGCCTTGGCACGTCCCGCTCTGGAGGGCCGCGGGCGCGTTTGCTGCCTTGGCGGTGCTCGCCATTGTTTTCGGAACCATGGGCAGCGCCGAAGGGCCGAAACCCACGCCTGCGCTGACGCCCGGTGAGACGCGGCCGGTCACCATCGAGCAGGTCTGCCGCAATTCCCAGGCGGAGGTGATTACTCAAGTCTCCGACGAGACCCGCCGCGCGGTGTTTACCGAGTACGCCATCTACGCCCACCGGGACGACTTCGAAGTGGATTACCTGATCACCCCCGATTTGGGCGGTTCGCGCTCCATCCGCAATCTCTGGCCCCAGCCCTACAATGCCCGCTGGAACGCCCGCGTCAAGGACCGGCTCGAACAGCGCCTCCACGATCTGGTCTGCACCGGAAAAGTGGATCTCTCCACGGCACAGCACGATCTGGCCGCGGATTGGATCAAGGCCTACAAGAAGTATTTCGGGACCGACGTGCCGCAGTAGACCATCGAGCCACCCATGAACTGCCGACTCCCAATCCGCACCGTCGGGGCTGTGTTGCTGGTTTCCCTCGCGCTCCAGGCGCAGGCCCCCACCGGCGAAATCCACCTCCAGGTGCAGGATTCCTCCGGCGCCCCGATGCAGGTTTCCGGCAAGTTGGACAACCCCGCGGCGCGCGTGCACCGCGAATTCCGGACGGACGCTAACGGCCGCTCCGACCTTGCCGCTTTGCCCTTCGGCCATTACCGCTTGGAATTGATACGGCCGGGGTTCGCCACCCAGACGGTGGCCCTCGACCTCAGCTCTGCCGCGCCAGTCTCGCGCGCCATCACCATGACTGTCGCCGCGTCGCATGCCAACGTCGAAGTGGTCGCAGTCACTCCGCTGGCCGGCGTGGATCTTCTGAAGGACCAGGTGGCCAGCCCGGTGCAGACGGCCACCGCCGCGGACGTCAAGAACAGCGGCGCGCTGGACCTTTCGGATTTCATGGACCGCCGGCTGAACGGCGTCTATCTGAATGAAATGCAGGGCAACCCTTTTCAGCCCGACGTGAATTTCCGCGGCTATACGGCCTCTCCGCTGCTCGGGACGGCTGAGGGCATTTCCGTGTACCTGGACGGCGTGCGCCAGAATCAGCCCTTCGGCGACGTGGTGAGCTGGGACCTGATTCCCGAAAACGCCATCTCGGAAATGACCCTTATACCGGGGTCGAATCCGCTATTCGGCCTCAACACTTTGGGCGGCGCCTTGTCGGTGCAGACCAAGGACGGCGTCAGCGACCCGGGCTTCGCCGCCAAGCTGACGTACGGCAGCAGCGGGCGCAAGGCCATTGAAGGCGAGTACGGCGGCGGCCAGCCCACCGGCTTCAACTGGTTCGTGGCGGGCAACGTGTTTCACGAATCCGGATGGCGCTTCGATTCGCCCTCGGATGTCCGCCAGGGGTTTGTGCGCCTCGGATGGCGCACCGCTAAAACCGATCTCGCCCTCACCACCTCCTACGCCTACAACAGCCTGGTGGGCAACGGCCTTCAAGACTACCGGCTGCTCCAAACCAATTACACCAGCGTTTATTCGATCCCCGACAGCACGGACAATCGCTCGCCGGCCTTCAATTTCATCGCCCGCCACACCTTCAGTGGCTCGCTGACCTTTTCCGGCAATGCCTGGTTCCGCAATATCCGCACCGAAGAAATCAATGCCAACATCAACACCGATGCGCTCGGCGAGCAGATTTACCAGCCCAACGCCAGCGAGCAGGCGGTGCTCACGGCTGCGGGCTACACCGGATTTCCCACCAGCGGCGCCACCGCCGCGAATACGCCCTTCCCCAAGTGGCGCTGCATCGCGGAGGCCCTCGAACTGGGCGATCCCGACGAGCGCTGCGACGGCGTGATCATCTACTCGAAGGAAGTCCAGAACGAATACGGCGCTTCCGGGCAGCTCACCTGGGTTACCGATACTCGCGCCGGCCGGAACCAGTTGACCGGCGGCGCCTCGCTCGACCGCGGCAGCGTGGATTACACCCAGAACACCGACTACGGCTATCTGAATTCCAACTACACTGTTAGCGGCGTGGGTGCATGGCAGGATGGGTCGACCAGCGTGGATGGCGTGCCGGTGGATTCGCGCGTCAACCTTCACGGCCTGACGCCCAATTTCAGCTTCTACCTGACCGACACGCTCACCATGGCTCGAACCCTGAACCTGACGGTCTCCGGCCGCTACAATCACTTCACCATCGACAATTCCGACCGCATCAATCCGATTGCCGGCCCCGGGTCGCTCGATGGCGATTATGTATTTCAGCGGTTCAACCCCGCCATCGGCCTGACCTGGAGCCCCGTCTCCAGTGTCAACGCCTACGCCAGTTACACGCAGGGCAGCCGCGCGCCCACGGCCATCGAACTGGGCTGCGCCGATCCCGCCAATCCGTGCAGCCTGCCGAACGCGCTTTCCAGCGATCCGCCGCTCCAGCAGGTCGTGACTGGCACCTGGGAAGCCGGGCTGCGCGGCACTCCGGAACTCTCGGTGGTGCACAACTTCAGTTGGAGCGCCAGCGCCTTTCGCGCAGAAAACCGCAACGACATTCTTTTTGTATCGGCCGTCCAGACCGGCACGGGCTATTTCCAGAACTTCGCCCAGACGCGCCGGGAGGGTTTCGACGCGGATGTGCGGGGCCGCATCGGCCGCGTCACCACGGGCCTCGACTACACTTTTCTGCTGGCCACTTACGAGAGCAGCGAAAGCGTGAACGGTTCGGCCAACGATACCAG
>DATJRE010000545.1:0-4650 GCA_035505095.1 Bryobacteraceae bacterium
GGAAGCGGAAGCGGTCGAGGAGATTCCGGAGCCGTGCGAACAGGCGCTGCCATCCCTGGCGGCCGAAGCGGCGGAGCGGGAAGTGATCGCGGCGATGGCCGGGAGCGTGGCGTTCAGCGCGATCCGTCTGCCGGAGCTGGCGCTGGCGGTGGAAGCGGAAGCGGTCGAGGAGATTCCGGAGCCGTGCGAACAGGCGCTGCCATCCCTGGCGGCCGAAGCGGCGGAGCGGGAAGTGATCGCGGCGATGGCCGGGAGCATGGCGTTCGGCGCGATCCGTCTGCCGGAGTTGACGGTGGCAGTGGAAGCGGAAGCGGTCGAGCAGATTCCGGAACCGTGCCAGCAGCTCATGCCCGCCCTGGCCGCCGAAGCCGCCGAGCGGGAAGTGATCCCGGCGGTGGCCTTGCGCAGGGAAACAAGCGGCCTGCGGCTGCCGGAACTGGGGCTTTCGGTGGATGGGGCGACCCTCGCGCGGGTCCTCGAATTCCGCCGGCCGCAGGTTTCCCAGTCGCCCGCCGCCGAAGCTGCCCTGGCCGCCGAAGAACTGGCCGCCACCGGCGCGGCGCGCTTGCCCGGAATGTCGCTGGCGGTGGAAGCGGAAGCGCTCGAACAGGTTCCCGAGCCGTGCCACCAGCCCATGCCCAGCCAGCCGGCGGAACCGGCCGAACGCGAGCTGATCCCCGCCGTGGCGCAGGTGTGGGGCACCGTCGAGCTACGGCGGCCGGGTTGGCAGTTCCAGATCGCCACGCACATCCCCAGCACCCGCCGATGGAGACACTCCCAGGCTCCGCAAGCGGCCGTGGTGGGCGTGGAATCGCAGCTCCGCATGACGCCTCTGCCGGCCTTGCGCTATCCGTCCATGGCCGAGCTGGAGCCGGTTTCGGACTCCCTGGTGAACTCGCGGCCCACCGAGATGGCCGAGCCGGTGGCCAGCTTCGAGGGTCCGCTAGCCCCCTGGCCGGCGGAATCCCTGCCGGCGCTCGCGGGTTTCGTGGCGATGTCCGTGCCTTTCGGCCGGATGCTGCGGCTGCCCGCCCTGACGCTTTCGCAAACCGAGCTGGCGCCCTCCAGCTACGACTCCGCCTTAGCGGCCAAAGCGCCAGCCGCCGAAGAGCCGCGCGCCGTCGCCCTGGCCGAACGGATCGAGCGCGGCGACCGCACCATTCCGATGGCCGGCTTCCAGGCGCTGGATTTCTACTGCGAGACCGGCACCGGGGCCCCCTCCACACGGCTGGATTGGGCCATCTCCCCCACGGTGGTAGTCTTGCCGAATTGGGGATTGCGCACCACCGGCTACCAGAAGGAAGAGCCGTCCATCCTGCGGCCCAAATCGCCCACGCCCAGCAAGTGGCGGGTGAAGCTGTCGGCCCAGATGTCCGTGGTGGCCAAGATCGCCGCCTGCCTGATGGCCATCACCTCGCTCTGGCTGGGCGGCCGCATGATACACAGCATGCGCGCGGGTTCCATCTCCGCACGGAACCTGGAAGCCCGTTCGGGCGATTCGCTGCTGACCCCGCTCACGCCTGCCGAAGCCGCCGCCCGGCAAGCCGCTGCTACCGGCCCCATCGCTTCGGTTCGCCGGGCCATCGCCGACCGCGCCGCGCTGGAAGTGACCGACACCTTCGAAAACGGCATGCAGGCCTGGGGTGCAGGGCCGAAGGGTTGGGTCAAAGGCTGGTCGCGCGACCCCGCTGGATTCGTCCGGCCGGGCGAGCTGGCGGTGTTCCGCCCGACCCTCGGTTACAAGGATTACCGGCTGGAATTTTTCGGCCTGATCGAAAGCAAGAGCATGGGTTGGATGGTGCGCGCGCGCGACGGCCAGAACTATTACGCCATGAAATTCAACACCCTGGAGGCGGGCCTGCGGCCGATTATTTCGGTGGCGCATTATCCGGTAATCGACGGGCAGCCGGGACATCGCGTGGATGTGCCGCTGAACGTGATGGTCCACAACAATACGCCCTACCACGTGGCCGTGACGGTGCACGGCAACCGGGTGAGCACCTCCATTGAAGGCCAGGAAGTGGACTCGTGGACCGACGACGCCCTGCTGGCGACCGGTGGGGTCGGCTTCTTCACCGACGCCGGCGCGCGCGCCCGGCTCTACTGGATGAAAGTTTTCAAAAACGACGACCTGCTGGGCAGGATCTGCGGCTATCTGTCGGGCAGCGACGGCCGGGCGGACACCGCGGAGTTATGGGGGATCCCAGGTCCCGCTGCCCCGCGGCCCACGGCGCCCGAGCCGCGTCCCGACGCCGCTTTGGAAGTCGCGATGGGGGGCGTTTCGTACGCCGGGTGGGGCAAGAATTCGAATCGAGGGAGGCAAGAACCATGGAGTTAATGAGCAACCCGGGGGGTACCAAGGCTATGCCGCCGGGTGTGATGAACATCGCGGACCTGAAACAGCAGAAGCGGGCCAGCCGCACGCTGTCCAAAGCGGTGTCCTTACATTTGGAGGGCAAGCTGGAGGGGGCCGCGCGGCTCATCACCAAAGCCATCGAGGGCGGCGAGCAGGACCCCGGCCTCTATTCGGCGCTGGGCCACATTTATTATGAGATGCGGGATTACGAGGCTGCCTCCGGAGCCTATAACCAACTGGTGGAGCTGGACAACCGCCACCGCACCGCGCATTTCAACCTGGGCGTCTGCCGGGGGAATCTGAAAGACTGGCAGGGCGCGGCGGAATCCTTCTCGAAGGCCCTCGATATCGACGCTTCGCGCAGCGGCGCGCTGCTGGGCCTGGGAGTGGCGCTGCTGCATTCCGGACACCCGGCGGAAGCGCTCGATCCGCTGGAAAAGTTCCTGAGCCTGTTTTCGGATCACGAGCAGGCGCTCTTCGGCAAGGCAGTCTGCCTGCAGCAGACCGGCCGGCATGCCGAGGCGGTGGAGTACTACCGCAAAGTGCTGGTGCGCAATCCGCAATCCGAAGAAGCCCTCTCGAACCTGGTCTCCCTCTTCCTGGAACTGAAGGACCGCGAATCCATCCGCCGCTATGCCGAGATGCTCTCGGAGCTGCAGCCGGAATCGCCCGTGGCCCTGGAGGCGCTGGCCAGCATGGCCTTCGCCGAGGCCGATTATCTGACCGCCGCGCGCCACTGCCGCAACCTGGCGGAGATCGCGCCCGACCGCTACGAAAACTGGTTCAACCTGGGGGTGGCCTATCACAAGATGGGCAACCATCAGAAGGCCGCCCTGGCCTACCAGCAGGCCATCGCGGTGAAGCCCGATGCGGTGCAGGCGTATTTGAACCTGGGCGTTTCGCACCAGGAATTGAGCGACCTGACGGCCGCCCGCGGCTGCTATGAAAAAGCCATCGAAGTGGACCCCAACCAGCCGGACGTGCTGTGGAACCTGGGCTTGGTGCTGGAGCAGCAGAACGAGCGCCCGCGCGCCGAAAAGCTGTATGCCCGCATCCCTGAGGAAGCCACCGAGTGGCCCGACGCCACCTTCCGCCTGGGCTATCTGCGGCTGATGCGGGCCGATTACGCGGCCGCCGCCGAAGCCTTCCACGCGTGTCTTTCCAAGCGGCCGGATTGGCCGGAAGCCTACCTCAATGCCGGTATCGCCCACGCGCGCTCGGGAGTACCCGAAGACGCCCGGCGCTGCTTCCAGGAGGCCCTCAGCCTGCGTCCCGATTCTTCCGACGCCGTGCGCGGCCTGGCCGCCCTGGCGCTGGAACAGCAGGATTACGAAGAGGCCTACCAGTTGCACCGCAAGCTCATCGAGCTGGGCGAGCACGGCGCCGAACTGTACTACAACGCCGGCCTGATCTGCCAGAAGCGCGGCCAAACGCAGGACGCCGTGCTGTTCTACCAGCAGGCGCTCAATGAAGATCCGCAATTCGCCGAAGCGCTGCTGAACCTGGGCCACGCGCTGATGGCCGTAGGGCAGGATGAAGAAGCCCGCTCCTGCTGGCGCAAGGCGATTCGCGAGAAGCCCGAGTTGGCGCAGATGTATTTCGAGCCGCCCTCAGCTTAGGATTGGCCCGCCCTGGGACGCTCCCTGCGAAACCGCGGCCTTCGTACCTGAATCGTAACGGTACCGCTGGAACGTTCGCGCGGGTTCGTCCGATCCGGCCGGGGGTTTACACTGAGGGCTCTGAACAGCGTATCGGGCCAATCCGCGAAGCTCGCCGTCGCGAACCGCTCTCTGGCCGAGCGGTTGCACGAAGGGCCTCTGCCTCTGTCCGCCGCCGTGCAATGTGCGGCGGATGTGGCGCAGGCGCTCCGCGAGCTCCACAGCGCCGGGCGCGGGCACGGCCAGGTGAATGCGCAGTCCGTTCTGATTACCGGCAGGGGTTACAGCCTGCGTTCTCCCCAGAATCCGCCCGCGGCGGCCGACCAAAGCCGCGACGCGGTGGCACTGGGCGCGCTGATTTTCGAAATCCTGACGGGCGCCAGACCAGCTCCCGGAATGCCGCCGCCGGCGGTGCCGAGGGTGGCCGCGCCGCGCTCCGATCCCGACGCCATTCGCGCCAGCGCCCTGCGGATTGCCGCGCGCTGCCTGGCCGGCCCGGGCGACGGATCGCAAGCCATTGGCAAGGCGGCCGTGGAGTTGCGCCTCCTGGCCATGCTCGCCAAGCAGAACCAGCGGCCCTCCAGAGCGGTTGTTTCCGGTGCCGCGCCGCCACGCGTCCTCGCCATCGCGAAGCCT
>DATJRE010000546.1:0-4384 GCA_035505095.1 Bryobacteraceae bacterium
GTTTCCGGCGGTTGTACCTCCAACCCGCGGAGAAGATTTTTTGAAGGGTAAGGCCCTCTGCTTCTACCTGAATCTACGGTACTTCCAGGGTAATACCCTGAGGGTATTACCCTCGAACCCCTTTGTTTGCGAACGGAGCCATTTCCGGCTCGACCCAATCCCCGCCCCAAGCAAAAGGGCCGCTCGCGGCGGCCCTTTGGAAGACACATTTCCCTACTTCTCAGGATGGCGCGTGGAAGAGTGAGGGTCAAGCAAATAGCCGAGCCCGCAAGGTACGAAGGTCATTCACGTGGGCACCCGAAGAAGACCCTACTCGATCCGCAGCGCCTGCATGGGATCGATGCGGGAGGCGCGCCACGCCGGGATCAGGCAGGCCAGCGCCGCCACGGCCAGCAGCACCGCCGCCACGCCCGCAAAGACCGCCGGATCGAGCGGCTTCGTTCCATACAGCATCGAGGCGATCAGCCGCACGACTCCGAGGCTCGCCGCCAGTCCGAGACCCAGGCCGTACAGCGCAGGCCGCAATCCTGTGCTCACCATCAGCCGCACCACCTGGTCGCGCGGCGCGCCCAGCGCCAGCCGCACGCCGATCTCCGATGTCCGCTGTGTCGTCAGGTACGAGAGCACGCCGTACAGCCCCACAGAAGCCAGTAGCAGCGACAGCAGCGCGAAGGCCAGGACCAGGCTGGCGCTCAGGCTCTCATTGCCCAGCGACTTTCCGACGATCTGCTCCAGCGTAAACACGCGGGAGACAGGCAGTTGCGAATCGAGCTGCGCGATGATCTTCTGCACCGGAACGGCAAACGCCAGCGGATCGGACGCCGTGCGCACCACCAGAGTCACGGCTCCCAGCTGCGTTCCCGTCTGCAGTACCGAGCCGTACAGGATGGGCAAGCTGGGCTGCCCCACCTGATACAGCGTGTCGCCGACCACCCCGACGATCCGGTAATCGGTGTTGCCGAACGCCGGAATGGTCACATGCCGGCCCAGCGGATTTTCGCCGGGAAAGTACTGCCGAGCCAGTTGCCGGCTGATGATAGCGACGTTCGGCTGCCCTTCCCGGTCCGCGCTGGTAAAGAAGCGCCCGCTCAGCAGCGGAATCTGCAGCGCCTTGAAGTATCCGGGACTCGCCAGCCGCGTGAGCGCGTCGGGAAGGGCCGCTCCGGGCGCGGTCGGCGGATGCGACGGAATCGTGAAGATGTTGTCGCCGCCGTGTCCCGCCCCGGGCACCACCGTTCCCAGCGCCGCCGCGCGCACTCCCGGCAGCGCGCGCACCCGCGCCAGCAACGTCTCGTTGAATGCGTTCATCTTCGCGGGGGTGTCATATTGCCGCGCGGGAAGGCTGTATTGCATCGTCAGCACGTTCTCGGTCGTGCAGCCCATGCCGGTCGATCGCAGCCGCCAAAAACTCTTCAGCAGCAGCCCCGCACCGATCAGCAGCACGACGGTCGCCGCAATCTCCACCGTCAGCAGGGTTCTGCGCAGCGCGGTGCGCGCGTGGCTGCCCGCGGCGGTTCGCGGCGAGGCCTGCAGCGCCGCCATCGCGCTCCTTCCTGTCGACGAGATGGCCGGCAACAGCCCGGCAAGCAGAGTCGCGGCCACCACCAGTCCGCACGCAAAGGCCAGCACCACGCCGTCCACGTGGATGCCCTGCGCGCTGGGCAGGTCCTTCCACGTGCTCACCAGCCAGTGCGTTGCGCCCAGCGACAGCAGCACTCCGGCTGCGCCGCCGGTGACGGCGATCAGCAGGGTTTCCATCAGCCGTTCGCGGATCAGCGCTCCACGCGGCGCTCCCAGCGCGCTGCGCACCGCCGTCTCCCTTTGCCGCGCGGCCGACCGCGCCACCATCAGATTCGCAACGTTCAGGCAGCCGATCAGCAGCATGCAGCCCGCCGCGCACAGCAGCACGATCAGGGGCTTCTCCACGTCCTGCGCCAGCGCCTGGATCAGCGTCTTCGACGCCACATCCTCGGCTACCGGAGCGTTCAGGTTCTGCATGTGGAGCCGGTACTGGACGGCCTCCACCTGGCTGAGCGCGCTCTTCAGGCTCACATGCGGCTGCAGCCGCGCGATCACCTGGACGAAATGAAAATCGTGATGCGCGAGGATCTCCGGCGGCATCTCCGCGGCAAAGGGAACCCATATCTGCACGCCGGCGTCGGGCCACGTAAACCACTTCGGCAGGACGCCGACGACCGTCAGGGGCTGGCCGTCCAGGTGGATTTGCCGGCCCACAATTGAGGGATTGGCGCCGAACCTCCGCTCGAAGAGGTTCCAGGTCAGCAGCACGGCATCGCTGCCGGGGCGGTCTTCGCTCGCAGTAAACGTCCGCCCGATCGCCGCCCGCACGCCCAGCAGCGGAAACAGGTTCCAGCTCCCGCCGCGCGCCTCCACGATTTCCGGCAGTTCTCCGTGCGTTCCGGTCAGGTTGAACTGCCAGTAGCGCGAGGCGGCCATGTCCGCGAAGCCGTGCGTCTGCGAGCGCCAGTCGTAATAGTCCGCGGGAGCCACGGCGTTGTAGTTGAACCCCAGGGCATTCATGCTCGGGTCGCGGAAATGTTCGTAGACCATGACCAGCCGCGACGGATCGCGGAAGGGAAGCGGCCTGAGCAGCACCGAGCGCACGACCGTGAACAGCGACGTTGCCGCCCCGATGCACAGCGCCATCACCAGCACGGCGATCGCTGAGTAGCCCGGCGAGCGCAGCAGCGTGCGCGCGCTGATCCTCAGGTCGCGCAGCAGGCGCTCCATCCGGTTCCAGCTCCACAGGGCGCGCGTCTGCTCGCGAATTACCGTGGGGTTCCCGAAGGCGCGCCGCGCCGCATAGTGCGCCTCGTCCGCCGGCAGGCCGCGCTCGCGCTGCTCTTCCTCTTCGAGTTCGAGGTCGGATTGCAGCTCGCGCTCCAGATCCGCATCGCGCTTCCAGGGCCATCGCATCTCAACTCTCCTCGGCCGCCGGCCACATCACCCGCGCGACGGCTTCGGCCATCTGCTTCCATTGCGACTCTTCGACGGTGAGCTGCTTGCGGCCCTGGTCGGTCAGCCGGTAGTACTTGAATTCCCGGTTGCGGTCCGGCGCCGTTTCCCACTTCGCGCTCACCCAGCCCCGTTTCTCCAGGCGGTGCAGCGCGGGGTAGAGCGAGCCGTGTTGCATCTGGAGGAAGTCGTTCGTAGTGCGCTGGATGTGCTTGCCGATCTCGTGGCCGTGCGCCGGCCCGTAGAGCAGCGTACGCAGGATGAGCATGTCCAGGGTGCCCTGGAGGAGATTGGCGCGTTGCTGCTGGTTTTTCTTATCGATGGAAGACATTCGACCCTCGATAGAAAGCGATGGTAGACATCCGACCATCGGGATGTCAAGCGCACTCGCCACGCCTGGCCGGATCTGCACGTATTCAGGACGTGACGGTCATGGTCCGCGTGCGGTACTGAAGTGCAGGCGATCGGCTGGCCGCGCTGGTGAAAACACTCGCTGCGGCTCCTGGCGACCTGGTGACGGCGATAACAAGGTCGTCACGATATCAAGTGGGGCTGGGGTGGGGGAGTGGCTTTGCAGCTACGAGTGGCACAAACAGTAAGGGCCGGATGCGTGGCATCCGGCCCTGGACCCTGAGGAGGTCAAGTGAACTTATTCGGCGGAGACGGGGTCGACGGCGACGAAGCGTCCCGTGCGCCCGCGATCGATGAACTTCACCTTGCCGTCGATTTTGGCGAAGAGGGTGTCGTCGCTGCCGCGGCCGACGTTGAGGCCAGGCTTGAGCTTGGTGCCGCGCTGCCGCACGATGATGGAGCCGCCGGTGACCGTCTGTCCGGCGAAAATCTTCACGCCCAGCCGCTGCGCATTGGAGTCGCGGCCGTTCTTGGAGCTGCCTAAACCTTTTTTGTGTGCCATATCTTTTCCTTAGCCAGTGGCCCGTAGCTGGTAGCGCAGGCTACCGGCTACTCCCTACCGGCTGGTTTCTACGCCGTGTAGCTGTTGCCGTCCACCTGGATTTCGCTGATGCGGACCTGGGTGTAGTTCTGGCGGTGTCCCTGCAGCTTCTTGTACTGCTTCTTCCGCTTGAAGTGGAAGACCAGGATCTTGTCGCCGCGGCCATTGCCGACGACGGTGCCCAGAACTTTGGCCGACTGCGGCTTGACCACCGAGCCGGAATCCTTCGAGAAGGCGAGAACCTCGCCGAACTCCACCGCGCCGTCGTCGCCGGCGGTCAGGCTCTCCACCTTGACCACGTCGCCGGGAGCGACCCGGTACTGCTTGCCACCTGTGCGGATCACCGCGTACATAAATCCTCCAGCGCCCGAGGATGCCAGGCGCAAACTGCCAGTAGTGCTGGGCGGATTGCCATGCATTCCCCGCGTGGGCTAGCCGGGGAGGTCCCAGGACACA
>DATJRE010000547.1:0-4348 GCA_035505095.1 Bryobacteraceae bacterium
TTCGCCCAACTCCGCAGACCCCGCTGTCTTATCCTGTCTTCCAGTGCATCCTGTTCTCTTTCACGTCGGATCGATCCTGATCCCCACCTACGGCGCGGCGGCTGCCCTGGGCGTCCTGCTCGGCCTGGCTTTGGCGCAGCGTACAGCGCGCATCGTTCGCCTGGACCCGGCAAAGGTGTGGAATCTCTGTATCCTCAGCTTGTTTGCGGCCCTGGCCGCTGCGCGCCTTCTGCTCGTCGTCGTCAACCTCCACGCGTTGCGTCGCCATCCCGCGTGGCTGCTGGGCCTCGCCATGGTGCACCACCCCTTGCTCGCCTTGGTTGGTGCGATTGCTGGCGTCGCGTGCGCGGCATGGTACGCGCACCGCACGCGGCTATCCCTGGCCGCCACCGCCGATGCTCTCGCCGCGCCACTGCTGCTGGGCCTTGCCTTCGAACAGCTCGGCGCCCTCGCCTCTGGTTCCGGCTACGGCATTGAAGCCGGCTCCGGGCTGCCCTGGGCCGTTACTTACACCAATCCGCTCGCCGCCATCTGGAGCGGTACGCCGCTCGGCATCCCGCTCCATCCCGTGCAGGTTTACGCGGCCCTCGCCTTTCTTGCCCTCGCCGTTCTGCTGTATGTGTGGCTGCCGTTTCAGCGCCGCCAGGGCGACTCGGCTGGTTTCGCGCTCATGGGAACGGGCATAGCCATTTATTTCACTGAAATCTGGCGCGACCCGGCCGGCCGCGGGTCGCTCTTCCGCGGCGCCCTCGACGGCCCGCAGATCGCCGCGGTTCTGCTGGTGCTTGCCGCAGGCCTTGCCCTCCGCGAAGGCAAAGCGGCCACGCGCAACGGCAGTCCGGCCGCGCCCGCGCCTTCGCCCACCCTGCTACCCTGAATCCATTGCATGCCGCTTCTTTCGGCAGTCTCGGCATTTTCGCGCATCACGGCACTGGCCTCGCGCAGGCCGGTCCACGCCGCCTTTTCCTGGCTGCATGGCAATCCCAAGACCATCATGGACTGGCAGGTCGAGCTCGTCGCCATCCCCGCACCCACCCACGGCGAAGAAGCGCGGGCAAAGTGGTTGCAACAGCGATTCCTTCAGGCCGGCCTCACCGGCGTCCAGATCGACGGCGCCGGCAACGTCATCGGCATTCTGCCCGCGGCAAAGCTGCCGGCCGAAAGCACCGGTCCAGTCGTCCTGCTTTCTGCCCATCTCGATACCGTCTTTCCCGCCGGAACTCCGCTGCATCCGGTCTTTGAGGACGATCGCCTGGTTGCCCCCGGCGCATGCGACAACGCCGCTGGCGTGGCTGGAATGCTCGCCATCCTCAGTGCGCTGATCCATGCCGGCCTGGAATTGCCCGCACCGCTCGTGGTGCTGGGCAACGTGGGCGAAGAAGGCGAGGGCGACCTGCGCGGGGTGCGCTACCTCTACGATCACAGCCCGCTGGCCGGCCGCATCGCCGCGCATATCGTCCTCGATGGCCCCGGCGCCGACGCAGCAGTGACGCAGGCCCTGGGCAGCCGCCGTTTTCAGGCCGCCATCTCCGGGCCCGGCGGCCATAGCTTCACTGACGCGGGCATCCCGAATCCAATCGCCGCACTGGCCGCCGCGCTGGTCCGCCTGGCCGACACGCCGCTGCCCGAGGATTGCTGTACGACCCTCAACCTGGGAACCATCGCCGGCGGCATCAGCGTTAATTCGATTCCTGAAAGCGCGCAGGCCGCCATCGATTTCCGTTCCACCGATCCCGGTGAGTTGCTGCGCCTTGAAGTGGCGCTGCACCGCGCCATCGAGGATGCTGTCGAGCGCGCCAACGCGCGGGCAAAATCCACGCCGGGGCCGCGCGGGCGCCTGTCTTTTACAGTCACAAAAATCGGCGATCGCCCCGCTGCCAGGCTGCCTGACGACTCCGCCCTCCTTGCCGCCCTGCGCGCTGTCGACCGGCATCTCGGCCTGCGCACCGATCTGCGCCTCGGTTCCACTGACGCCAACATTCCGCTTTCCCGCGGCGTTCCCGCTCTGTCGTTGGGCGCAGGCGGCGAGGGCGGCGCGGCCCACACCCTTCGCGAGTGGTACCAGCCCAAGGACCGCGACCTCGCTCTCAAGCGCATCCTGCTGCTCACCCTCGCCATGCTGGAGTGGGCGGCCGAGCAATGATTTGCGTTCAACCACTGACCTGACGATGAAACCGGGCTTGCAAATTGGCGATGCGGGCGAGTTGACCTGGACGGTTGATTCGACCATGACCATCACTCTCGGCGGCGATCCGCGGGCTGCCGTGTTTTCCACGCCCAGCATGATCATGCTCATGGAACAATCAGCCCGTGAAGCGCTGCGGCCGTTTCTGGAAGATGGCGAGGAATCGGTCGGGGTAGAAGTGCAGGTGGAGCATGTTGGTGCGGCCGTGCCGGGTTCCACGGTGCGGGGCCTCGCCAAAGTTGTCGAGTTGGACGGCCGCCGCGTTGCTTTTGAGGTGCGGGCCTTCGTCGGCGACCGTGAAATCGGCCGCGGCGCGCACCGCCGTGCAGTCGTCCAGCTTGACCGGCTCATCGCCAACGTAACCCAGCTGCTGGAGGAAGAAGACCGCGTGCTCACTCTCAGGCCCAACCAGGGCGCCCTCGGCGAATTGGAAACCGTCACCGTCAAAGTCGCGAATCGCATTGCCACGCTCATCCTGAATCGCCCGCGTGCGGCCAACGCCATCGATGTGCGGATGACCGGAGAGCTGGAGCGCATCGTAGCCTGGCTGGCCGGGCATCCCGAAGAGGTCAGAGTGGTGATCCTCTCCGGTGCGGGCGACTCTTTTTGCGCAGGCGACGATGTGAAGGAAGTTGCGGAGTTATCGCTCGAAGCCGCGCGAACTCTGAGCCTGCGGCAGGCGAACTTGTTTCTCGCGCTGGAGCAATTGCCGCAGCCGGTGATCGCTGCCGTCAACGGCCCGGCCTTTGGCGCCGGCTGTGTGGCGGCATATTCCTGCGACTGGCGCATTGCCTCGCATGCGGCGCGTTTTGCCATGCCGGAGATCAAGCTGGGATGGCCCCCCGGCTATGGCATTGCGCAAATCACCGCGCTGGTTGGCAAAGCCCGCGCCCTCGAACTGTGTCTTTCCGGCGAAGCTGTCACGGCCGCGCGCGCATTGGAGTGGGGCTTGGTCAACGAACTCGCGTCCGGCGCCATGCTGATGAACTCTGCCCGGCAACTGGCCGAGCGTCTGCTGCGCCTCCCCGCCGAGGCCCTGCGGCAGACCAAGCGCCTGGTCCACCTGGACGAGGGGCAGTTGCCCAAGGTCACGCATCGCGCCGACACGGAAGCCTATCTGCGCTGTCTCGCATTGCCCGATGCCCGCGAAGGCATCTCCGCGTTCGTTGCGAAGCGGCCGGCAAAGTTTGCCGGAAAATGATCAGCGAAAAATAATTCATCCCGCACTCTCAGGAACCGGCAGCCATCCCCAGCCCGACCAGGTTGGCCGCGGCGATGATCACCAGGATCCCGCCCCATAGCAGCCGGATGGGCCGGCTGCCTGCGCCTCTCCACTCGCCGAGAGCCAAGCCCACCAACCCGCCCCACAGCACGTAGAAGCTCATGTGCAGCATCCAGTTCACATAATCGAGCCGCACTGGAATGTTGGCTGCGCCCCATGAGTAAAAGAACATTTGCAGATACCACATCGTGCCGCCGGCCGCGGCCATCAAGCCGTTCTTCAGGAGCGTTCCACCCGGCTGCGCCAGGTCGGCGCGCAGCGAGATGCCTTTCTTGAAGGCCAGCCGCGAGAAGCAGTAAACCATGTTCACCACCGCGCCCCCGCCCATGATGAACACGTAGCTGGGCAGCCGCGCGTAGAGCGGATCCACGCCTGCGTGCAGCGCCGCATCGCGCAGCGGAGCCGCCGCATCCAGGCCGAATGAAAAGCCGGCGGAAAAGATGCCGCACACCACCGCCAGCACCAAGCCGAGCGTCAGGTTGAATTCCTTTACCTCGACTCCCAGTTGTTCTTCCTTCTGGTGTCCGGCATAGGAGACGATGGCCACGCCCACAAGCGCCACCACAATCCCGGCCATGCTCCACGCCCCGCCGCGGCTCAGGAACTTGGCCGCAAACTGCCCGTGCAGCATGGGTGGCACCAGCGTCCCCACCACCAGCGTTACACCGATGGCCACGCCGATGCCGAGCGACATGCCCAGATGGCGCATGGTCAAGCCGTAGCTCACGTTGCCTACTCCCCAAACCGCGCCGAAGAGAGCCACCTTCAGCAACAGGCTGCCCGGCTGCGCCGCGTAGAAAGCATGGAAATCGGGCAGCAGAAGATAGGTAATGCCGATAGGCAGCAGGATCCACGAGAAAAAGCCCGCCACGGCCCAGGTC
>DATJRE010000548.1:0-7215 GCA_035505095.1 Bryobacteraceae bacterium
GCTTCGCCGAAATGTGCGGGGTGCGTGTGTAAACTGGGTCAGGGCCGGCCCTTTTCCGGTTACCTCTACGTTTATCGCGCTCATGCAGACGCGCGCCAGCGCGATGATGCCGCGACATCACCCGGTAAACAAAATACGCAAAACGATGGCCCGGGTCCGGTTTATGACCGCCGCCTCGACGTACAGCAGTCGCTATTCGCATCCTGTTTACCGGATTCTGGGTGGCCGGATTCGTAACGGGCATTCCGCTGGGACTGTTTCCGGCGCCTCCTTCCGGAGCGCACTCGTCCGCTGAACCCGGAAGATTGGACGCAAGAGTTGCCGCCAGCGGGGGGTCGACTGGACGGAGTGCCGGCTCGTCCCGAAGCGCCGGATGAAAGTGCGCGCGAGTACCGATCCCGTCTCCCGCCGCTACTGCTTCTTCGCCGGAGGCTTGGTTCCCGTAATTGGCTGTTCTTTCAACTTATCGTCGTTGGCTGCGTCCGCATCGCCGCCAAACGAAATGGTCGCGTCCGCGCTGTACTTGTTATAAGCGCGGAAATCGGTCTCGTTCCACACTCCAAACCTGCCTTCCCGCGAATGCAGCTCGGAATGATAGGGCAGCAGGAACTGCTGCCCCGAAATGTCGGTGAAGTCGTAATCCAGCCGCAGCGAGACATCGTGAATCGGAAAATCCGGCGGAATGTCGTCGCAAATCAGCGTAAGCCGCATCACGTTCTTGCTGTCGCGGTCGGCATACACCAGCCCGTGGTAGCCCACGTGAATTTCCTGTTTGGATTCGTCGTCCCGGATCCCGTAGCGCTGCTGGCGGATGCGGTACGCGAACACATACATCACCCGCGGCCCCAGCCGGGTCCAGCGCTCCCACTGGAACTCGGTCTGCGTGTCCGGCTGGAAAATCTCGCGCAGGATGCTGCCGAATTCCCCGGATGACTTAGCCCCCGGCAGTTTGTCGTGCGGTATCTCGGTGGTCACTGGAGCATCGTTAATGGTGACTACCTTGTAATTCTCCTTCTGCTCGTAGTAAGTCAGCCGCTCCACCACGCGGTCGGACAACTGCCAGTTCCCGTTGCCGGTCGGGTCTATGTGCCGCTTGGTTTGCTGCAGGCAAATATAATTCGGCAAGTGGCTGCTGTAATCGAGCGCGTGCTGCCGGATCTCTTCCAAAATGTTGGCCTGGTCTTCCTGGGAAGGCGCCGGCGGCGGCCCCACGGTGGTCTGTATCTTTATCGGCGCCGCGGGCAGGCTGGCGGTGGTCTTGGCCAGTTGCCGGAGCGCTTCCACGGTCCTCGGAAGCGCGCCCTCGTGCTGCAACTCCGTCACCGTGGCATCGTCCAGGCGGCTGTTCAGCCGGATCCGGGCGACCTCCTGTGCCACCTGTTTGTCGGGATAGTGGTTGGCGATCGCCGATTTAATAAAACTGACCAGGTCGTCTACGGATCGCGCCGGCTGAGCGCTCGCCGCCACCACCAGCACCAGAAGCACACCAAGGGACCGAATGCCTGCCATCCTTTCATAGTAACGCTGCCCTTACTCGCCGTTCCGCGCCGCCGCTCCGAAGGCCTGCTCGAAATCCCGCCGCACCAGGTCGAATACCCGCCCAGCTTCCTCGGCCGACCCCTGCCGGCACTCCCGCTCCACCACTTGCACGGTCTTCGCCAGGCTGGCCACACCCATCCCCGCCAGGCTCCCGCGCAGCGCATGGGCGGTGCGCGCGGCTGAGGAGCGGTCGCAATTCGTCAGGCGCTCGGCCAGTTGATCCAGCAGGCGCGTGGTATCGCGCAGGAAGGTTTCCATCAGGTCGCCCAGTTCCTCGCTGGGCAAGCCCTGCTCGCGCAACTGCTGGACGAAGGCGCGGAACTCCAGGTCGGGCGTGGCGCCCTCCGGCGGCTTGCTCGCCGGAGCGCCCGTTTTCGGAAGCCAGTGGTCCAGTTTCGCCGCCATCGCCTCGGCGGTGAACGGCTTGGTCAGGTAGTCGTCCATGCCCGCTTCCAGGCACGCCTCGCGGTCGCCCGGCAGGGCGTTGGCGGTCACTCCAATGATTGGCGTGCGGTGGTCCGCCCCTTCCATCGCGCGAATCCGCCGCGAGGCTGTCAGGCCGTCCATCTCCGGCATCTCGCAATCCATCAGCACCGCGTCGTAGCGCACTTTGCGCACCAGTTCCACGGCTTCCAGACCATTGGCCGCCACGTCCACCAGGCAGCCCAAGCGCTTCAGGATCAGGGTGGCCACCTTGCGGTTGGTGGGGTTATCCTCGGCCACCAGCACCATGCGCCGCGCAGCCGGCTCAAACGCTCCGCCCGCGTGCACCCCACTCGGCGGCATGCGCTCCTGGGACTCCAGCGCCTGCGCCAGGGCTTCCAGCAGCGGCTGCTGCCGCACCGGCTTCACCAGGTGCGCGGCACACCCCGCGCCGCCGGCTTGCGCCGCCAGGGCGGTGTCGCGATCGGGCGCCAGCAGGATCACCGGCAGCGCCGGATCGGCTCCGGGCGAGTGCAATCCCCGGACCAGCGACCATCCGTTCATCTCCGGCAGGCGCGCATCCAGAATCGCCGCGTGGAAGGGCTGCCCTCCGTCGCTCGCGCGCCGCACCATTTCCACCGCTTCCGCCCCCGAACCGGCTTCCACCACGGCGATCCGGCTGCGCCGCAGGTAGCGCCGCAGCACCTCCCGGTTGGCCGCCTCGGAATCCACCACCAGTACCGTCTTGCCATCCAGCAGGGAAGCCCACGGGCGAACCGGCACGCCCGCCGCCAGCGGGAGCAGCGCCGTGAACCAGAACGCGCTGCCCTCGCCGGCCCGGCTGCTCACGCCGATTTCGCCGCCCATCAACTCCGCCAGGCGCTTCGATATCGCCAGGCCCAGCCCGCTGCCGCCATATTTCCGGGTGATGGAGGAGTCGGCCTGGGAAAACCGGTGGAACAGCCGCGGCAATGCCTCGGGCGCGATCCCAATGCCCGTGTCGGTTACCGTGAACCGCAGCCGCGTCTTGCCCCCCACGCTGGCTTCCGGCTGCACGCGGAGCGTTACACCGCCCCGCTCGGTGAATTTGACCGCGTTCGAAAGCAGGTTCAGCACCACCTGCCGCAGCCGCCCCGGATCGCCCACCAGGCGCTCCGGCACCTCTTCGTCCAGAAGCACCCGCACCTCCAGGCGCTTGGCGCGAGCCGCCTCCGAAATCAGTTCCACCGATTCGTCCACCAGCGCGGTGACGTCGAACTCGATGGCCTCCAGGTCCATCTGCCCGGTCTCGATCTTGGAGAAATCCAGGATGTCGTTGATCAACCCCAGCAGCCCCTCGCCGGACGTCCGGATGGTCTCCACGAATTCGTGCTGTTCCTTGGTCAGACCGGTTTCGAGCAGCAGGCTGGTCATTCCAATGACGCCGCCGAGGGGTGTGCGGATCTCGTGGCTCATGGAGGCCAGAAATTCCGATTTGGCGGCGTCCGCCGAAGCCGCCTGGGCTGCCATGGATTCGGCCAGGCGCGCCGCCATCTGTAGTTCCTGGTTCACTTCGGCGGTGAATTTCTGCGCCTCTTGCAGGTCCATCACCAGCCGCTCATTGGTCATCAGCAGGAAACCGAACGACCACGCCACCAGCGCCAGGATCAGGATCAGGTAATAGAACGTATTGGTAGCGGACGGCTCGAAGATTCCCGCCAGCCGCGGGCCGGTAATAGCCTGGATTCCGCGGACCATCTCCGCCGCCGCACCAAGGGCGAAGGCCGCCGCCGTGAAGATCAGGCCAAGTCTTCGCCACGAAGGCATTTCCTTCAGCAGGGTAATCGAGCAGCACAGCCCGGCGGTAGCCCAGAACAGACAGGCGATGCCCACGCGTGCGTTCAAATTATCAATGTGGTATCGAAAATACAGCAGCACCGCCAGTTCCGCCACGGCGGCCCAGCGCAAGGGCCAGAACGGCTTCCAGCCGCGAAACGCGCGGGTGCCATCCAGGTACAGCACCGCCGAGCCGTTGGCAACCAGGTTGGCCACCACCAGCGTCAAGACGCCGGGAACCTGGCCGCGCAACCCGAAAAGCAGCAGGCTGGCCGCCAGCGCCAGGTTAGCCAGCGTCCAATAGCCAAACCCCGGGTAGGTGCTGCGCGTCCCCCAGATCAGCAACCCCAGCAGGCTCACCGTGAGTGCCGCCAGCATCGCGACCAATGCCAGCGTCCGGCTGTCCAGAATCATCTATTCATAAATCATAACGGATGGCTGCAACCCGGTGGTACGAAAATAGTTAACAGCGTCCGCAATTTTCCGCCCGCGGCGCCCCGAGCCTCCCCGAGCCGCGGTGTGCTAGCCTGAGCCGGGATGCCCCCTCGCCAGCGCACCCGCCAACTCTACCGCCAGATCCGGCTGGAATCCTGGGACGCGTTTCTGAAGCTCATCACCAGCCAGCCGTACACCAACTGGGCCTTCCGCGGCGAGCGCGACGAACGCTGGCCGCTTTACAGCTCGCTTTCGCGCTACCTGCGGAATTTTGGCGTGGCGCCTTTGGCGTGGCCCAGCCAGGAAGCCCGCATCCTGCGCATTTTCAAGCGCAAGGCCCACCAGTTTCTGGCCCAGCCGCCCGATCCGGATGACGATTTCCAGTGGCTGGCCCTGATGCAACATCACGGCGCTCCCACCCGCCTGATCGATTTCACCTGGTCGCCCTACGTGGCCGCCTTCTTCGCCCTGGAGCGGTCGCTGGCCGATGGCGTGGTTTGGGCCATGAACCCCGCGCGCATCGACAGCACCCGGGCGCCCCGCCACCGCCAGATGGACCCCCGCCCGAAGGGCAACTTCCGCCGCTATTTCCTGGCCGGCAAGTACCGGGTGATCTGGCTGGGCGAGCCGCTGACCATGAATCGCCGCCTGATCGCGCAGTCCGGCACTTTTGCCGTGCCCGGCGTGCTGGATGCCCCCATGGAGGAGATTCTGGGCCACGCCGACCCCGAAAACATCCTCGCCAAGCTGGTGCTGGCCAAGCCCGTGCGCGATGTGGGCATGCGCGAACTGTACCGCATGAACATCACCTACGCCACGCTCTTTCCGGATCTCGACGGCCTGGCTAAATCCCTGGGCTACGAGCTGGAGTTCCACTGGGGATACAATCCGCGCACCCTGGAGAGGTACCGCACCTGGCTGCGCTCGCAGACTTCCAAGATTTTCTGAGGGGCGGCCGGCGGGCCGTGCGCCGTGCCGCGGCGGTTCCGCGTGGTGTAGTCGAAACGGGCGGCACGCTACGACAACAGGGCTACCCCATATGTGTCCAGCACGTCAGCAAGCACAGCTCTTTGATCGAGCCACGTGCCCAAAGTCTCGGCTGCGACCTGCTCGGCGATTCGGTCGAAGAACGCCGCCGCGAGGCGCGCCGGGTCGTGCCGGGGTCGATAGAGAATGCCATCCAGTTGTTGGGGATGCGCCTGAATCGCTCGCGACCAACGCTGCGACACGGTATAGCTTGCGGTGAATATTCGCGCGTCGGCGCCGATCCGCGTAAGCGCCCCGCTTTCGGCGAGATTTGCCAGGCGGATTGGACCACGGATTCGTATGCGCGAAAGAGATCGCTCCTTGAGCTTGGACTCCGTAACGGCCGGATGGATGCCGGCAATTTGCAAAGACTCGATGAACGCCACGTGCGGATCGGCGCCGACATACAAGACCCCGTACTCGCCGTTCGGTGCATCGAATCGATACGCCCGATTTCGCCCGAAGTAAATCGGGCCACGCCGGGTCGGGTGCGATCGGTACCAATCCCGATCAACTTCGGTAATCGGGAGGGCGATCGAATGGAAGCGCTTCGACGGTTCAGGAGTGCGTCGAAGCGCCACTACAGGGCGCCCTGTTCGCCGTACGTGCGAGCGGCGACCAGAACTTTCTCCACATCTCCCGAGCGAAGCAGATCGAGCGGCTTCTTACCGTTGGTTGCCGCATTCTCACTTGTGAAGAACACCAGCTTCGTCCATGCGTCGTGCGGTTTCAGGGCATCGAGAACTGCTTCCAAACCAGCCAGAGTCCCTCGCTCCGAGAACTGCCATGCCGGATAGCCGAATCCCCGCCGCCCAAGCGACACGCCGATCAACCGTCCGGCCTTTCGCCGCTTCTCCACCGCCTGGCGGCTGACTGTTAGGACCTCCCCAACTTTCTCGGCGCTCAGCATTCCGCCATCCTCGCTGAGGATTCTGCGCTTGACCTCGATCCCTCGCAGCCGCGCCATGGCCAGAGGGTCGCGATCTCGAACAGCAGCCGCGATCTCGGGCCGCTCCAGAGCCCGCAGGATCGTATCGAATTCCGTCGGAGCGTTGAGTGCGGCCTTCAGAGCCGCGTGGTGCAACTGCGACACGACGGCGGTATCGAAAAACCTCCGCACACGCTCGCCGAATTCGTCCTTAAGGGACGATAGGCCACTCTTCCGGTGACTGCCCGCCTCTCGGGGTTTGGGAGCGAACACCAACCGGGTGGCATCGGAGGATGCCTCCGTTGTGGTCTCAAATCGCTGTACTCCGACGGCGAGTTTCGGCAGCCGGCCCCCTAGAAGCGAGGCCATCTTCGAATCCACAAAGACCCGAAGCCCCGAACTCTTGGCGATCGTCAACGAGATTCGATTCCCGCTCGCGCGAATGCGTACGCCCGATTTTGCCGACGGTGGGAGCGAACTGCGGTACCGGGCCAACTGCTTGCCGAGATCCTGGATTGTAATTGGGTGTGCGAGCGCCGTGCTCATACCACTATACTAACGCAACCATGCAACTTGGTAAACCCGCACTCATTACTCCTTGTGCTTTTCCGTCAATATTGCGGATTCTCCCGCGCTACTCCCGCTTGTAAATCTTTCCGCCCTTCATCACGAACACTACCCGCCGCACGGCGGTGATATTGTCCAGCGGATTGCCCTCGGTGGCCACCAAGTCGGCCTGGTAGCCTGCGGCCACCGTGCCGATCTCGTTCCCCAGTCCCAGCGCTTCCGCGGACATGGAAGTGGCGCTGATGATCGCGTCCATGGGCTTCTCGTGGGCGTCGCGCACCCGGTAAATGAACTCTTCGGCGTTGCGGCCGTGCGAGCCGGCCACCGCGTCGGTGCCGAAAACGATCTTCATGTGGCGCGCGCGGGCCCGCCGCAACACGTCCTCGGTGGGCGCGATGCCCTTCTCCAGGGTGTCCAACTGCTCCTGGGTGAAGCTGAAGCTGGCGCGGTTGTCCAGGTAGTTGTGCAGCACCAGAAGATTG
>DATJRE010000549.1:0-5859 GCA_035505095.1 Bryobacteraceae bacterium
CTCCTGGCGATTCTGGCGGCGGTCTCCGGCGGTTTCCGCGAGACCCGCCGGGCGCTGTTCATGCGTGTCCCGGACGACTTGGCGATCCTGACGGAGACCGGGCCGTTTATGGGCCAAATGCGGCCTCTGCCGGCCGCCCGCGTGGCCGAATGGCGCGCCCGCTCGCACACCGTCGAGAGCATCCAAATGGTGAGCCGGCTGAAGGCGCTGGTGCGGCTAAGACGCGGCGCCACGGTGGCGCAGGCCAGGGCCGAGTTGCACGCCAGGAACAGCTTCCTGGATGTCACACCCTACGCCGCCGAGATCGGGCGCCCGATTGCCGTACTGGGTCCGCCGTTCCTGGCGCTGGTGCTCCTGGCGCTGGCGGTATGGCTTTGGTCGGCGCCGTCCCGCGCCTATTCCCTGGCGCACCCGCTCGCCTGGCTGGCGGTGCTTTTTCTGGCCGCCCTGGAAACGCCCGCCAACCCCGTGGCGCTCTCTCTGCCGTACCTGGCGGCGTCTTTTCTGGCTCTGCGGTACTGCTGGCGCGACCGGCGCGAGCGCTGCCCGGTGTGTCTCGCCCGCCTGGGGATGCCCGTGCGCATTGGCGTAGGCCCGCGTGTTCCTTTCGAACCCGCCGGCACCGAATTCCTGTGCCCCCACGGCCATGGGGCGCTTTTCACCACGCGCGAAGCCGAGCCGGAATCGCGCTGGACCACCCTGGTGGCATGAAACCGCTCTCCACCACTCTTCGGCCGCTGCTGCACGCGCCCGGCTTCACCGCCACGGCGGTGGCCGCCATCGCCCTGGCAACCGGCGCCAGCACGGCAGTATTCAGCCTCGCGTATTCGGTGGTGCTGCGGCCGCTGCCCTTTCCCGATCCTTCGCACCTGTATTCGGTCAGCCAGTTTTATCCGTCGTTCAACCAGAACATCGTGCCCAGCCCGGTGTATCTGGATTGGCGCGACCGCGTGGCCACGTCCGCGGAGCAGACCGCCCGCATCGCCGCTTACAGCATGGGCGACTATACTTACTCCGGCGGGGCGGCCGATGGCCCCGCCGAACGCCTGCCCGCTGCCATGGTCAGCGCGGATTTCTTCCGTGTGCTGGGGGTCAGCCCCGTGCGCGGACGCACCTTCACCGCCGCGGAGGATTTTCCCGGCTCGGATGCCGTTGCCCTGGTGCGCGAAGGCTTCCCTACCCCTCCTGGCTCGGCGATTGCCCTCGATGGCCGCCGGTATATCGTAATCGGCACGCTGCCGGCCGCGTTCGCATTCCCGCCCGGCGTGCGGGTTTGGGTGCCGCTGGCGCTCGACCCGGTGCGCGAGCGTTCCGGCGGTCCCATGCAACTGGTGCGCGTGATTGCCCGCTGGCGGCGTGCGCCGGCTCTGACCGCCGCGGAAGGCGCCCGCCTGGTGGTCACTCCGCTACAAACGTGGCTCACCGGCCGCACGCGCACGCTGTGGTTCGTGCTGCTGGGCGCCGTCACCCTAGTCCTGCTGATCGCCTGCACCAACGTGGCGGGCCTGCTGATCGCCCGCGGGGCGGCCCGCCGCCGGGAGATGGCCATTCGCCTGGCCTTGGGAGCACCGGCGGCGCGACTGGCGCGCGAGCTTCTGGCGGAGTCGCTGGCGCTGTCGGTGGCGGGGTCGGCCGTAGGTTTCGTGCTCGGTTCGGTGCTGGTGCACGGGCTGCTGCCGCTGCTGCCGGATGCCCTGCTGGCCGGGCGGCCCGTCGTGCTGGATGCTCCGGTGTTCCTTTTTGCTGCGGCTATTGCACTGGCCACGGCGCTCGCCAGCGGGATTGCCCCGGCGCGCGAGGCGGCCCGCGTGGATGTCGCCGAATCGTTGAAGCAGGCGCCCACCACCGCCACCGCGCGGCATCTCGGGATGCGCAGCTTGCTGATCGCCGGTGAGATCGCGCTGAGCCTGGCGCTGCTTTCGTCCGCCGCCCTGATGGTGCGCAGTTTCGCCACCCTGGCCGCGGTCGATCCCGGTTTCCAGCCGCAAGGAGTGCTGGCGGCGTCCCTGAATTTGCCGGATACGCGCCATCAGCCCTATCTCGCGGCGGCTCTGGAGCAGGCTGCGGCGCTGCCAGGTGTGCGCGCCGCCGGACTCCTTTCGGCGCTGCCGTTTTCGCCCGGAGGCGTCTCCCGCGCGCTCATTAGCGCGGAGGGCGAGCCACCGTGGGGCGCGGCTGATGCCGAGCGGCATCGCGTCGAGACTATCCTGGTGGGCGGCGAGGCTTTTCGCGCCCTGGGCCTGCCGCTGCGCCGGGGGCGCGGCCTGTTGCCCCGCGATACCGATGCGGCGGTCGTGAACGAAACCCTGGCGCGGCGTTTTTTCGGCACCCCGCAAGCTGTCGGTCGCCGCATTAAAACCGGCCTGGCCGAGTCCCCTTCGCCGTGGATCACGATTGTGGGCATAGTGGGGGATGCCAAACTCTCGGCGCTGGATGAGTACGTTCCGGCCACGCTCTTTCGCCCATACCAGCAGGCGCAGAATCTGCGCGCCATGGGCCTGGTGTTGCGCAGCGATGGCGACCCCGCCGGGCTGGCCTTGCCGCTGCGGCGCGCGCTGGCGCGGCTCGATGCCACAGTCGCGGTTTCCGGCATCGAACCGATTGAGCAGCGCCTCTCCGCTTCCATGGCCTCACCGCGCCTGCGTTCGGTGGCCGCCTCGCTGATGGCGGGCATGGCACTCATCATCGCCATGGCCGGGCTGTACGGTGTGCTGTCCTATATCGTGGCGCAGCGCGCCGCCGAACTGGGCATCCGCATCGCCTTAGGCGCCGGCCCCGCGGCCATCTTCCGCCTCGTTCTGGGCCGCGGCCTGGCGCTGGCCGGCGGTGGCATCGGCGCGGGCCTGCTGCTTTCGTTAGCCGCCGGCCGATTTCTGCGCGGGCTGCTGTTTGAACTGGCGCCCTGGGACCCGCTCACTTTGGGCAGCGCGGCGGTGGCGATGCTGGCCGTGGCCGCTGCCGCTTCCTTTGCCCCGGCCCTTCGCGCCACTCGCACCGACCCGATTCGCTGTCTTCGCCAGGAGTAACTTATGCAAAATCGCCGTCAGTTCGTCACCGGCCTGCTGGCCACCGCGACCGCGCTCCGGCCGCAGAATTCCCAACCCAACCTCTCCGGCCATTGGGTAATGGATGCCGCCAAAAGCAGCGGCCGTAACCCGAAGACCTGCGAGGAAACCATCGAACATCACAACCCCAGCCTCATCATCACCACTGTTTCCGAGGACCCGCGCGGCCGTACCACCACCTTCCTCAAGCTGACCACTGACGGGGCTGAGTCGGTGAATGACTTGAACGGCAACGAGTTCCACTCCAAGTCCCACTGGGAAGGGGGACGGCTGGTGACCGTGGTGACGGGCGACCGCGGCATGACCATGACCGAAATTCGAAGCGTGTCCGCGGATGGCAAGGTGCAGACCGTCGCATCGTTGATGGGCACCTCGCGCGGCACTCCCATGGCGACGCGCATCATGCAAAAGCAGTAGACTACCCACCTATCGGAAGGCAGCAAGCCGCCCTTCACTGTGCGCATAGACCTGTATAGCCCCAAATCGTGCGTGCAAACTGGACCCAATCCGTGGTATTTATGAATTTGCAGCATTGGCGGGCGCCGAATCTGGATGTGCTAGCCAGTTTTTCCCGCTGACTCCCTCCGGTAATCCCACGCTCATTGCCGTGCCCAGCCTTGCGTGTGGGGGGAATGAGGTAGCGATTTGCGCCCGTGCTTGCCAAGGCACCTGAGGTTCCGAAGTCTTTAAACGTTTCTTTTCTGCTAGTTACGGAGCAACCTTCCCCATGGATAGCGACCGCAAGTACAGACAACACGGGTACATGGATTCGGACCGCGATTCCCACGGACCTCGCGGCGGCGAAGACCGCCCCAAACCGCAAGGCCCCCGCCCGCCTTTGGACGTCACCGGACCCCGCCTGCCGCGCCTGGTGCAGCACGTGGCGGCGTCACGGTGTTTCAACTGCTCCATCACCCTGCCCCCTGGAACCGATTACAGCGGCAACTGCCCCAAGTGCGGCTCGCCGTTGCATTGCTGCAAGCAGTGCACGCACTTCGAACCCTCCACGCGTTTTCAGTGCCTGAAACCCATTCCAGTGCGGATTGCCTACAAAGATAAGGCTAACGAGTGCACCCTGTTTGCCCCGCGTGTGACAGTGGCGCGGGAAGGCACCTCCAACGGGTCCGGCCCGGCGGTACAGCCGGCCGTGCAAGCCGGTCCGCCGGCGCCGCGCAATGCGGATGACGCCCGCAGCGCCTTCGACCGGCTGTTCAAAAAGAGCTGAAGCCGGGTTTCGGCAGCTCGCTTCCGAATCAGCGGCCGCTGGTCTTCATCATGGCGTCGCTCAGCCCGTGCCGCACCATGAGTTTCTCGATGGCGCCTGCCTCGACGGGTACGAAAGCCGATAAATTCTCGTAGCCGCTCCCAGTAATCAGCAGCATATCTTCGAGGCGGATGCCCACGTGCTCATCAGCGATCTGCATGGCCGGCTCGATGGTGAAGATCTGCCCCGGTTCAAGCGTCGGGGTCGGGTTGCGCACGTCGTGTACTTCCATCCCCACGGTGTGGCCCAGGCTGTTGGCGTGGCTGTTGCGATAGCGCTCCACGAAATCCGTGGCGGCCTGCTTGATTTTGGCGTCGGTGAACGGATACCGCGCCATAATGGCGTCCATCTTCACCACGGCCTCCTTGATGATGTCGCGGGGGCGCTCGTGTACTTTGATGGAAGTCATCAGAGCCTGGTAGAGCTGCAAGTAGATGTTGTAGAACTCCTTCTGCCGCGGGGTGAATTTGCCGTTGGCCGGAAATACGCGGGTCATATCGGAGGCGTAGTTCTTGTAGTCCGGCGCATAGTCGAGTTGCACCAGGTCGCCGTCTTTGAGCGGCGCGGTGTCCTTGTGGTAGTGCGAGTACCAGGTGTCGGGGCCGGTGGCAATTAGCGCGAAATACGCCGGGCCATACGCCCCGAATTTCTTGAAGACGAATTCGCAATCGGCCTGTAGTTGGTACTCGAACATACCGGGCCGCGCGTCGCGCATGGCTTCAATGATGCCGAGCCCGGCGATGCGAGTGGCTTCCCGGATGATGGCGATTTCCCGCGGGCTTTTGGTGCCGCGCAATTCGTCGAGAATCGGATCGAGGTTCTGAATCTCGCTATGGGGCGCGATCTCCTTGAGGTGCCCGATGAAGGCCTCTTCGCGCGACACGCGGCCGTCCCACGGATCGTTTTTGGTGGCGCGCGCCAGCGCCTGCGGATCGGACGAAGAGGCGCTGCCCAGCACCTCGGGCCGGAAACAGGTGAAGATGGGGCGTCCCTCGGCGGCGATGGCGGCCAGCGCATCGCGGAACTGTTCGCGCGGCTGGACGGCCTCAATCCCGGTAGCGCGCACGGCCTCCGGGCCGGGATCGAGGCTGGGGCCGAACATCATCTTCTCGCGGCGCTCGTTGCGCGGGTTGAGGAACAGCGTGGAGCGGTGGGTCTTGCCATCCACGATCAGCAGCGCCCGCGGCTCGACCACGCCGGTGAGGTAGTCGAACTGGTTGGATTGCCGCAGCGGCTGCTCGCCCGGCCGCTCGGTGGTGCCTTGCAGGATAGCTGCCGCGAGCGACGCGACGACACCGCACGCCCTCTCACGCTGTCTGGTCAGGAGGTAGGCGTTTGCCAGAAGGGTGCCGACAGCGGTGTCCCGAGACCCGTGCGCACGCCAGACAGCCTCGACGAAGTCCAATGGGACTCGCAATGGGGAACCGCTTGCTGGCGACAGGCTTAGGCAGTCGTGGAGAGCCTTAAGTAACAGCGGGTCGTCCGTGCAGCCGGTCATACTCCAATACCGATGTGCGGAATGCAAGGTCT
>DATJRE010000550.1:0-2404 GCA_035505095.1 Bryobacteraceae bacterium
AGTGGCCACCACCAGCACGGTGATGGCTCGCGAAAGTTGATTGGTGAAAAAAAGGGTGGTGGCCGCGACCGTGAGCACCAGGGGCAGCCATACTCCGGCGCGGCGCTCGAAGAGGCGGAGCAAGGGCACCGAGGTGCGCTCCACATCGGCCAGGAGTTGGACCACCCTTCCTAGCACGGTATCGGCCCCTGCCCCTCGCACTTGAATTTTGAGCAGCCCGTCCAGCGCTACCGTCCCGGCGAAGACAGGGCTGCCGGGCCCCACATCCTCATAAAGGGACTCTCCCGTGATGGCGGACTGATCAACCGCCGCCCGCCCTTCAAGTACGGTTCCGTCCACCGCGATTCTTTCCCCCGGCCGCACGAGGATCTCCTCTCCCGAAACGAGGCTGTTGGGATCCACGCGCTCCTCGATGCCGTTACGCAACCTCACTGCCTGGTGGGCGGCAAGGGCTCGAATTCCGTCGATGGCAGCCCGCGCCCCGAGAGAGCTGCGTTCTTCAAACAGACGTCCCAGTTCGAGGAAAAGCGGGATCAGGGTGGCGGTCACGAAGTCGCCCGTGGCGGCTGCGGCTAAAACGGCAATAGCCACCAACTGGTCAGTGGCCCGGCGCGTGTCGCCCGTCACGATTCCGCGCAGGCCCGACACGAGGATCGGGATGGCTACAACGGTCGCCGCCAACGCTCGGAAAAGCTCTCCGATCTGGAACTGGTCGGGCTCGACGTGCACCAACAACGTCCCCAGGCTGAGTAGACCAATCCCGATGAGTCCGGCGCCGAGCCGCACACTGATGCGCCGCCGTTCTTCCGCCGCCAGGGTCACCGGCATGCCCTCGCCGCCGGGAGTCGTAAATTGGATCGCGAGATCGCTCATGGCGAGTCATCCCCACCTCTCTCAGTTCCCGCCCCGGGGGGCGGAGCCGTAGACTCGGGCGTCGGCCGGGGTCCAGCTAAAGCTGGCGCAATCGAAATGCGGAAGCCATGGTAACTACCACCAACCGGTGGCGGAACCCACTGAACCGTGCCCGCAGAACTGATGGCTCGTTCCACCGATTCCCGGTAAAGTCTCTCCCTAACCACAACTGGGTTGGCCCGGTATTCTCGATCCAGCGCCCGAAAGGCCTCGGCATCCCCTTGGGCGACGGCGAAGGCTGAATCCGCAGCCCCCCGCGCGGCTTGCACCGACGCATCCGCCTCGGCTTGCGCCTGTGGTATGGCACTCTGGGCAAAAGCCTGGGCATCATTCTGCAACGTCTGGGCCTGGATGAAAGCGCTCTGCACGGCGTCGAAATCCGCAGCCAGTGCCGCCGGAGGAGCGAGTTTTGTGAGCTCAAGCGATGACAGTTCGAGACCCGAGTGGGCAGCATCCAGGCCAGCTTGCGCGCGGCGTGTGGCCATGGCGATCAGGCTCTTGCGGCCATCCGACAGTACACGGTCAACACCCATCTCGCCCAACGAACGAACCATGGCGGCGGTCACCTCCACACGCAGCACCTCCTCGGCCTTGGGGCCGTAAAATGCCCATTCGGCGGGATCCCTCACCCGATAGCGGGCCACCATATCCGCCTGTACGATGTTCTGATCTCCGGTGAGCGCATAACCTTGGGTCAGGGGGTCAAGGGTATCGACTCCTTCTTCGATATACATGTCATTGAAGGTGATCGCCGGGGCGAGAGTGCTCACCGGAACCTCCCACACGTGCTTGACCTGCACGCGCACCACTTCGTCGATGGGCCGCGGGAGGGCGAAGAGCAGGCCGGGTCCGTGCCGTTGTAAGGCAGGCGTTTCCCCCAATAGGCGCCCCCAGCGCAGGACGACGGCCACCTCATCGGGCTTCACAATGGTAATCCCCGACACCGCGTAGAGGACCGCCATGGCGGCAACCCACCAGTGCATTCGCTCCCAAGCCCCATCGAGAAGACGGGCCAGGGGCGCCGCGAGTCGAGCGATCTCCGAGGGTGGTCCAAGTCTTCTCACTTTTTATCCTTGCTCTGAAGCAGGGAAAAGGGCTCAGAGTCTGTGCGGAGGATCAGCGAGGTGTTTCGCGTGACGAGCTTATCCAGGGAATCGAGCGAGCGCGTAAAGCGATAGAGTTCCGGGTCAATGCGGTGGGCATCGGCATAGGTCTTAGCGACCTGTGCCGCCGATTCGCCGCGGATACGCGCCTCCTCTTCGAGGCCTTTGGCGCGGATGCGGGCCGCCTCCAGTTCCGCTTCGGAATGGATTTTGCTGGCGGCTTGTTCCCCTTCCGCCTGGTACTTGGCCGCGAATTGGCGCCGTTCGGCGCGCATTTGCTCGAAGACTGCCGTTACGTTCTCTGCGGGCAGGGCAAGGCGCTCGAGTCGAATCTGCTCGACGTCCACGCCATAGCTGCGCAGCGCCAGTGGCGCCGTGGAGGCCAGGAG
>DATJRE010000551.1:0-3892 GCA_035505095.1 Bryobacteraceae bacterium
CGCACCAGGCCGGCCTCCTCTAATACATGCAGGTGCTTGGTGATGGCCTGCCGCGTCATGCTCGCGCCGGAGGCCAGTTGGGTGATTGAAAGCGGCTCGCCGCCGCACAAGCGGGCCACCAACTCCAGGCGCGTGCCGTCCCCCAGTGCGGCAAACACGGGCGCGGAAGCCCGCCATTCGGCGCTAGGCGGGTGTTCCTGCATATTCGTTGAGCGCGGCCAGTTGAATCTCCCAACCTTCGGTGTTGTCCGCGAAAGCCTTGGCCCGGCCGGCCAGGGATAGGCGCTCGAAACCCGACTCCACCACCGTCACCCGTGTGCCGCCTTCGGCATCCTCCAGGCGGAACTCCACCAGCGTGCCCGGCTGGCCGGTATAATCCCCGTCCGCTGGCTTCGATCCGGGATGCCAGCGCCAGGAAAACAGCCGCTCCGGCTCCATGGCTTCCACGGTTACGGAAAACTTTGCGCCGGCGCCCTTGGGGTGCCGGGACACCATCTCCACCCGCACACCAGGCGCGAAAGCCCCGTGGGCTTCTACCAGGAACCAGCGTGCAAACTCGTCAAGATTGGTGAGAGCGTGCCACACCTTGTGGCGGGGCGCGCGGATCAGGACCTGCTTTTCGATTCTGCTGAGTTCGGATGCCGTCATTTGCAACTCCTTAGTTGCATGTTAAGGCATCCGAAGCTTAAGCGCAACTAAAAAGTTGCAGAATGACCGCGCCAGGCGCAATGACCGCGGCCAGCGTGGGTTCGACGGAATCCTACCGGCCAATCGCCGGAGGCGTCTGAATGCACGAAAGCAATAAACAGAAGACCACTAAGAGGCCAAGCCCCGCTGCGACTACCATATCAATCCTCACCTCTACATATCGGCAGAGCAATTCATTTGCCGTAGGTCCGCAGGCGGAAATTTTTGGAAAAGACGCAACTTGGCAGCCTGGCGATGGCGAGGGTGTACACCATTTGGTCACATGCTGTGTCCAAATGATGGCAGCGTTATTGTCCAGCGGCCTGTCCCGGTGCGGCTTCCCCGGCTCCGGGCCGGCATCCCCCAACCTTCACCGCAAAAGCGGCCACATCGATCCAGCGCGCCCCTTGCCGCCGTTCCACCCGGTAGGATTGCGTGGCGCTGTCCACCCGCAGGCGCCAATCCGCCGGCGGGCTGTCGGTTACTCGCAGCTTGAGCGGCTTGGTGTTCTCCTCTTGGATGGTCCAGCTTTCGCCGCCATTGGAGGAGGCGAAGCGCTCATAGCGGTCGCCGGTTTCGGCTGGTCCGCGGTCGACCAGCAGGGCGCCGTCCGTCCGGCTGCTGAAAAAGAACTGCTGGATGGAACCCGGATGGTATTCGCTGGAGACCGGCCGCTGGCGCCAAGTCTGGCCTCCGTCGGTGGTGAGCAGCAGAAATGGGTCCTGGGGAAGCGGAAAGAGGGTGAGCCCGCTGATCCAGGCGGTCTCGCTGTCGAGAAACTGGACATGATCCAGCCCGGCGCCGCGGATCCCCTTGTACGGTTCCGTCCAGGTTCGGCCGCCATCACCGCTCACCAGCACCACGCTGGACAAAGTTACCGCCGCCGAATGCAGGTTTCCGGCGGTAACAATTTTTTCACCCTTGGCCGCTACGGTGGTCAGTTCCAGGTAGATCGGGCAGGGATCGTCCACCGAACAGGTGAGTCCGGCCCACTGGATATCGTCGTCCGTGCATTGAAACGGCAGGACCATCGGTTTGCCGCTGTTCTCCAAAACCGCCGGGACCGGCAAACTGGGCGGGGCAGGTGGACTCGCCGGAGCCACGGGCGGCAGTTCCTGCCCCAAGCCCCGCAGGGCCAGCAGCACAAGAATCACGCCCGGTGCCCTAGACTTCATGGTTTCTAAATTATAGCGCCGCACGGAGATAGCTCTAAGGGGCCAGTACAAAATGACTCTTTGGTGTAAGGAAACTCGCGGAGAAATCGGTAACTTCGAGGCGATGGATTAGCGTCTTATAATTAAATCCCCGTTACGACAGCGGGCGCACTCACCCCTATCACCCAAACCGCGCCCGCTTTAATTCTTTTGGGGTGATTTCTTCGGCAGGCCGTTTCTTTCAGTCTTCGGCTAGACCTGCGAATAAGCTCGTACTAATGTAGCGCTCGGCCGCATCCGGCAGCACCACCACCATAGTCTTGCCTGCGAACTCCGGCCGCGCGGCCAACCGCACCGCCGCCACCACCGCCGCCCCGCTCGAAATGCCCGACAAGATACCTTCCTCGCGAGCCAAACGCCTCGCCATCTCAATGGATTCCTCGTTGCCCACCTGTTCCACTTGGTCCACCAGCGATAGATCCAGGATATCCGGCACGAAACCGGCTCCAATCCCCTGGATTTTGTGCGGCCCGGGCCGCAGCGTCTGGCCTGCCAGCGTCTGGGTGATTACAGGGCTGCCCGTCGGCTCCACGGCCACCGACAGAATCTTCTTCCGCATCTCCTTTTTAATGAAGCGCGAGACTCCGGTGATGGTGCCGCCCGTGCCGATCCCCGAAACCAGCACGTCCACCCCGCCTCCGGTATCCTCCCAAATCTCCGGGCCGGTCGTGCGGAAATGGATCTCCGGGTTAGCCGGGTTCTTGAACTGCTGCAGCATGACGAAACGGCTGGGGTCGGAAGCCACCATCTCCTCGGCCTTGTCGATGGAACCGGCCATGCCCTGCGAGCCTTCCGTGAGCACCAGGTTGGCGCCCAAAAGCTTCAACACTTTGCGCCGCTCCAGGGACATGGTCTCGGGCATGGTAAGGGTGATCGGGTAGCCGCGCGCCGCCGCCACAAATGCCAGGGCGATGCCGGTGTTGCCGCTGGTCGGCTCGATGAGCGCTTTGCCGGGGCCCAGCACCCCGCGCTTCTCGGCGTCCCACACCATCGACGCACCGATGCGGCATTTCACCGAATAGGCCGGGTTGCGGCCTTCGATTTTCGCCAGCAGCGTGCATTTGGCGCCCGCGCTCACCCGGTTCAGCCGCACCAGCGGGGTCCGCCCGATGCTCAGCGAATTGTCGTCGAAAGTGCTCAAGTCAAATCTCCCAATTGAGGACAAACTTGTTCTGCTTCTCAGTCCAGCGCCGCAACAGGTCGGCGAAGGTGGTCTTGTCGATGATTTCCGAAACCGCGCCATCCACCTGCTGCCACATGTCGGTGAAGGGCGTCTCGGTTTTGCGCCGCGTTCGCGCCTTGCCGTGCTGTTGGGCGCCATCCACCGAGCGCAGCACGTCCCCCACTGAGATCGCCGAAGCCGGCCGCGCCAGCAGGTAGCCGCCCTCGGCGCCGCGCCGCGATTCCACAAAGCCGCTCTGCTTCAGCCCCGCCAGAATCAGCTCCAGAAATTTCTGGGGGATTTTCTGCCGCCGCGCAATATCGGCAATCTTCACCGGCTCGCCCTGCGTCTGGGTGGCCAGATCGAAGATTGCTTGCAACGCGTACTCACCTTTTACGGATGTCTGCATGGTTCGCCCGGGCCAATCACCTCTGGTCCAGTAGAGATTGTAGGCTATGCACCCGGATGGCGCAAATGGGGCGTTGGGGGAGGTTGTTTTCGCCGCGGGCCCGGAGCCACGGAGGAAACGCGGGGAACCCATTTTTGTCTGTTTTGGCTTGCTGCGTGGGGTGTCCGTGTGGCAGCATCCGCGCGGTTCGCGGGCCAAGCGGGCTGTGAGATTCACCTATTCAGGTCTCAAATAGGGTAAACTACGTTCATGCGGCGCTTTCATTGGACCCCGGGACATACCGTTTTCCAACCGGAGTTTGACGCGGAACACCGCGAACTATTCCGTTTGGGCGACGAATTGCAGCGGGCAGTGCAGGCCGGGGCGGAGCCCCAAACCATTGACGAAGCGATTCGCCTGTTGGCGGCGGAAATCGAGTCG
>DATJRE010000552.1:0-28254 GCA_035505095.1 Bryobacteraceae bacterium
GTCTCCACCAACGCGCTGGCCGCCAGGCTCGGGGTCCGCACTCCTTCCGTCACTGGAATGCTGCAAAAGCTGGCCGCCCAGCGCCCCGCCCTGGTTCTGTACGAAAAGCACCGCGGCGTCCGGCTGACCGCGAGCGGCAAACGCCGGGCCTGGGAATTGGTGCGGCATCACCGTCTGCTGGAACTCTTCTTACACGATGTTCTGAAATATTCCTGGGATGAAGTTCACGACGAAGCCGAGCGCCTCGAACACTTCATCTCGGAGCGATTCGAAGACCGCGTGGCGGCCATCCTGGGCGACCCGGAGGTCGATCCGCACGGGCACGTGATCCCGCAGAAATACGAGGCCGGCGTGTTCCGTGAAGAAGCGCCGCTGGCCGGTTGGCCGGTGGGGACGCCCGCCACCATCAGCAGTGTTTCCGACCGTGATCCCGAAGCTCTTCGCGAACTGGAGCGGCTGGGCCTGACGCCCGGCGTCTCGCTGGCGGTGGAGCGCAGGAACTCCACCGCATCGCTCTCCATCCGCCTCGCCGGCGCCCCGGGGCCGATCCGCATCAGCACCGACCTGGCGGGTTGCATTTCCGTCGTGGCACCGCGCTAGCGCGCCAGAATTTGCCGCCTCGCGGGGCCGCCCGTGTAACCCGGCCCGCCTTGTTTGCGCCATCCCAGGGTTATGCGCAATCGAATGCTTGTCGCTCTGCTGCTCGGGGTCTGCGGATTCGCCCAGACGCTGCCTCCGGGGGTCCAGAAGAAGGCCTCCATGGGGGGCATCACCGAATACGATTACCCCAACGGCCTCAAAGTCTTGCTGTATCCCGACCCGGCCGAACCCAAGATCACGGTGAATGTCACTTACCTGGTGGGGTCGCGGAATGAAGGCTACGGCGAGACCGGCATGGCCCACCTGCTGGAGCACCTGGATTTCATTCAGACCACCAACGGCCGCGACATTAAGAAGGAGATTACCGACCGCGCCAGCAACTGGAACGGTACGACTTCTTACGATCGCACCAATTACTACGAGACCTTCGTCGCCAGTGACGACAACCTGAAATGGGCGCTCGGCCTGGAAGCCGACCGCATGGTGCACGTCAAGTTCACCCAGCAGATTCTCGATACCGAAATGACCGTGGTGCGCAACGAATTCGAGCGCGGCGAGAACAATCCGCAGAGCATCCTGCGCGAGCGCGTGGCCGCCACGGCGTACCTGTGGCACAACTACGGGAAGTCCACCATCGGCTCGAAGGACGATCTGGAACACGTGCCGGTGGAGCGGCCGGCCGCCTTCTACCACAAGTATTACCAGCCGGATGATGCCGTGCTGGTGGTGACCGGGCGCATCGACGAATCCAAGACCTTGCAATTCGTGGCCGACAGCCTGGGCCGTATTCCCCGCCCCGAGCGCAAGCTGGTGGCCGACTACACCGTGGAGCCGCCGCAGGATGGCGAACGCTTCGTAGCACTCCGGCGCGTGGGCGAAGGCCAGGAAGTGATCGTGGCCTACCACGCGGTAGCCGCCGGTCATCCCGATGCGGCGGCCTTGCAGGTGCTGGCCGGCATCATGAGCGGCGGTGGCGGAGGACGCGGCGGGCGGGGCGGGCGCGGCGGCGGTGGCGGCGAAGAGGGCCGCCTCACCAAGGCGCTCGTAGACAACAAGCTGGCCACCTCCGCGAGCATGCAGTTCGAGCAGTTGCACGACCCCGGCCTGGTCTTCCTCAGCGCCAACCTGAACAGCTCGCAATCGCTGGACACCGCCAAGAAGGCCCTCATCGACACCCTCAACGGCGTGATTAGCGAGCCGCCTTCGAAGGACGAAGTGGACCGCGTGAAAACCAACCTGCTGCGCAACCTGGAGCGGACCCTGGCGGATTCGCAGTCGATCGCCACCGGCGCGTTGAACACCTCTATCTCGCAGGGCGACTGGCGGCTGATGTTCTTGCAGCACGACAGGCTGGAGAAGGTCACCCCGGAGGACCTGGTGCGCGTGGCCAAGCTGTACTTCAAAACCTCCAATCAGACGGTGGGCTATTACATGCCCGATCCCAATCCCGACCGCACGGTGGTTCCCGCCACGCCCGATCTGGAGGCGCTGCTGAAAGGTTACAAGAGCACCGTGGAGATCTCGCGCGCCGAGGTTTTCGATCCCAGCCCGGCCAACATTGAATCGCGCGCCGTGCGCACCAAACTGGCCAACGGAATGCGCCTGGTGATGCTGCACAAGAAGACCGCCAACGACATGGTGACCGCCACCATTGAGCTGCGCTTCGGCGATCAGAACACTTTGAAGGGCCAGAACGGCGCGGCGCAGTTCGCGGGCGCCCTGCTGATGCGCGGCACCAGGACCAAATCGCGCCAGCAGATTTCCGAGGAGATGCGCAAGCTGGACGCGCAGATCACCGTTTCGGGCGGCGGTGGCGGCGGCTTTGGCGGGCGGGGCGGCGGTGGGGGACGCGGCGGTTTCGGCGCCGGCGGCGGAGTTTCCAGCGCTAATGCCAACATCACTGCGCCGGCGGCCAATTTCATTCCCGCGCTACGGCTCGCCGTGGAGTTGCTGAAGGACCCGGCCTACCCGCAGCACGACTTCGACCAGATGCTCGACCAGCGCCTCAAGGCCCTGGAAAATGTGCCCACTGAACCGACCCAGCTCGCCAGCGAGACCCTCAATCGCCACCTCAGCCCGTGGTCGAAGGGCGACGTGCTTTACCAGGGCACGCGCGAAGAACAGATCGCCGAATTGAAACAGGTAAATCTGGATGCCGTGCGGCAATTCCACGACCAGTTCTACGGCGCCAATTTCGGCGTATTTGCAGTGGTGGGTCCGGTGGACCCAGCCGCGGTGAAGCAGGCTGCCGCCGAGCTGCTGGGCGACTGGAACACGCGCATGGCTTATAAGCCCATCGTGGCTCCCTTCAAGAGCGAAGCGGCTATCAACCAGAAAATTGAAACGCCCGATAAGGCCAATGCGCAGTTCGAAGCCGGGGTGCGCTTCAAGATGTCGGAAGAAGACCCCGACTACCCCGCCATGCTACTGGCCGGGTACATTTTCGGCGGCCCCATTACCTCCCACATTTCGGACCGCATCCGCAACCGCGAAGGCCTCAGCTACGGCGCCAACGCCCGGGTGGCCATTCCCACCGAAGGCGACGACGCTCAGCTCAGCGGCACCGTCAGCCTCAACCCCATGAACGGGCCCAAGGTGGAGTTCAGCTTCACCGATGAGCTGGCCCGCACTCTGCGTGTGGGCTTCACGGACACTGAAGTGGCCGAGGCCAAGAAGGCGTACCTGGACGCACGGGTGGTGGCGCGCTCTACAGATGCCTCGCTCATGAGCCAACTGGCCTCCCACGAACAACTCGGCCGCACCATGATGTGGGACGCCGGGATCGAACAGAAGATCCGCGCGCTGACCGCCGCCGAGGTGACGGCCGCTTTCCGCAAGCACATCGACCCGGCGCAGTTGTCGATTGTGAAGGCCGGCGATTGGAAGGCCGCCAAAGTGTACCAGTAGGTGGACGATCCCGGGATCCGCCGCGCCCCGGCCCTCTGTCAGGCCGAGGGTGCACGATCCCCCATGGAACATGCCATAGCCGATACGACTGGCCGCTGATGAACGCCGAGGAACGCTGATTAATTCTTGGTTTTCATCAGCGTTCATCGGCGTTTATCAGCGGCCAATATTCGCAGCGTGTTTATTGCCCTCCGGAGCCGCCTAGACCTTTGCTACTCTGAGGCGTGGTCCTGGCAATCGATATCGGCGGTACCAAATTCTCCATGGCGGTTTTCGACGGCAGCCGCATGGTGCGGCGGGAATCGCGCGCCACCGACGCGGAGGGCGGCCGCGAGTGGATGCTGGCGCAGATCCGCCAGATTGTCTCCCAATGGCGCAGCGAATTCGCCTTCGATCTCTGTGGCGTCGGCTTCGGCGGCCCGGTGAACTTCGCGGCGCAGCGCGTGGTGCTCTCCACGCACGTAGGCGGCTGGCGCGATTTCGACCTCTGCGGCTACCTTCGCGAACTGACCGGCGCCCCCGCCGTGATGGACAACGATGCCAACGTGGGCGCGCTCGGCGAGGCCGAATTCGGCGCCGGCATCGGCTATTCCCCGCTGTTTTACATGACCCTTTCCACCGGCATCGGCGGCGGCATTTGTGAAGACGGCCGCATCTGGCGCGGGGCCGATTCCTACGGCGGCGAAATCGGCCACCTGACCATCCGCCCCGACGGCCCCGAATGCCTGTGCGGCGCGCGCGGCTGCCTGGAGCGCATGTGCTGCGGCCTGTGGCTGGCGCACGATACCGGCAAGACCGCCCGCGAGCTGATGGAGGACCCGGCTTTCGTCCGTGGCTACGTGGTGGATCTGGCGCTGGGATTGAAGGCCGCCATCATGCTGCTGAATCCGCAGCGCATCGTCATCGGCGGCGGAATTTCCAAGGCCGGCGACCGCCTATTCCTTCCCTTGCGCGCCGAGCTGCGCCGCCAGATTACCAGTTGGTCGGCCGCCCGCATCGACGTGGTTCCCGCGGCTTTGGGCGATGACAGCGTGCTGTACGGCGCTTTGGCTCTGGCGAATCGGCCGGCCTGATCACGGTATACTGGGGCCAATGAAACCGAAACTGGCGCCAATTTTCTTGCCGATCCTTTTGTCGACTGGCGTGTTGCTGCCGGCGGCCGACCCCTCCACTACGTTCCTGGCCGGACAGAAGGTCCAGGTGTCGCATACCGATCGCCTGAGCCTGCCCGCCGGCGGCGTGGTGCGGCTGCAACATTCCTTTGGCGAAGCCGGGATTGAAGGCTGGGATCGCCCCGAGGTCGAGGTCACGGTCATCAAATCGACCAAGGGCTACTTCGCGTCCGCGGAGGATGCCAAGGCAACCGCCGAATTGGACAGGGTTCACATTACCGCCCAGGTTCAGGGAAAGGACGTGGTGGTGACAACCGCTTATCCCCACCACAGCTTCCCCTTCAACTCGCCGTGGGCCGAGCCGCCCGTCGACGTGGAATACCGGATCATGGTGCCGAAGGACGCCGCGATTGTGGTGCAGCACGGCAACGGCGAAGTGCATTTCTACAACGTTTCGGGCGACATTCAGGCCCACGTGCGGAGCGGAGAAATCAGCCTGGATGTGCCTCCCGCAGACAAATACGCGCTCCAGGCCGGCAGCCATTGGGGCGCGGTGATTTCCGATTATCCCGGCAGGCCCCACCGGCGGTTCTGGCTCGTGGGCCACCAGTTCACCGGCCCATCCGCCGATGGCGCGCACAAGCTGGTCCTCAAGGCGAATTACGGAGACGTCATCGTGATGAAGGCCTGGGAACCCCCCGCGACCCCCGCGACCCACTGAAACCGGCGGCCCGATGCGCAAGATCCTTTTAGGAGTCGGCATCAGCCTCGATGGCTACATTGCGCGCCCGGACGGCGATGTGGATTTTCTGTTCACGCCAGAGGATTTCTCGATGGCCGAATTCTTCGCCAGCGTGGACGTCAACCTGATGGGCCGGAAGACTCTGGACGCGGCTCTGCGGCTGGGCGCGAAGTTCGATGCACCGGCGGCCAATTATGTTTTCTCGCGTACCCAGGCCGCGGGCGCGCGCGATGGGGTTACCTTCGTCAACCAGGAGCCGGCAACCCTGGTGGAGCGGTTACGGCGCGAGCCGGGTAAGCACATCTGGCTGATGGGCGGCGGCGAACTGGCCCGCGAATTTCTGGCCGCCGACCTGGTGGATGAAATTCACCTCGGAATCGTGCCCGTGCTGCTTGGCGCCGGCATCCCGCTCTTCCCGGCCGGCTTTCCGCAGCGGGAATTCACGCTGGTGGAAAACAAGACGTACTCGCAGGGATTGATTGCCTTGCAGTACGCGCGGCAGCGGGGGTAGCTGGGCGGACCCGAACCGCCCGCCGGAACAATTCCGCAGCCTCCGTCGTATGGGTCTCTGTAAGGAGCACCATGATTTTCCGATTGCTGCCCGCGGCGGCGGCGCTGGCCCTGGTGGGTTGCGTGGTCAATGGGTCGGGGCCGGAAAGCCTGGGCCCGCCGCATCACGAATTCCGTACCATCGCACGCGATTCCATCCAGCACTTACGGGTGAATCTGAATATGGGGGTAGGCGACCTTCAGGCAGCCGCTGGAACCGAAAAACTGCTGTCGGCCGATTTTACCTACGCCATCCCCTCCTGGAAACCGGAAGTCCAATATTCCAACACCGGCGGCCAGGGCGATCTCTCGATCCGGCAGCCGCGCGAGCATGCCGACTATCCGCAGGTGGGCGATCACAAGTATGCGTGGGACCTCCGCCTGGCGCGGGATATCCCGACCAGTCTCTCGGTTCACTTCGGCGCCGGCGAGGCGCAGCTCTACCTGGGCGATCTGAGCCTGGAGAATGTGGACGTGGAAATGGGAGTAGGCGAGCTGAAAATGGATCTGCGCGGAAATCCGCGGCACGATTACAATGTGCGGATTCGCGGCGGGGTGGGGGAAGCCACCGTGCGCCTGTCCGCCGACACCGGCGTAGTGGCGCAGGTAGAAGGCGGCATCGGATCGATCGACGCGCCCGGCTTGATCCGCCATGGCGACCGCTTCGAGAACGAAGCCTACGGCAAGGCCAAAACCACCATTCACCTGAATATCCACGGGGGAATCGGCGCGGTTCACCTGCTCAGCGATTGAGCGGCTGAGCGGGGGTCAGTTGCCGAACTTCAGGAGAGCTACAAACATGCCTCCGAAGACCACTACGCCAAGTCCTACGGCGATCAGGATCTGCTGGCGGGTGAGACTCTGCGGTGGCTTTGGAAACGCCTGCCCGGTGGCCGGGTTGAGCGGCGGCAGAGCCGCTTCGGCGGCGGCTCGGGAGGCAGGGTCGTAGACCTCCTCGGGAACCAGCGGGTCCATGGCGGCCAGTTTGATGGACCGGTCGATATAGCCGAAGGTCTGTTCGGCGGTGTTGACCTGGCGCATTTTGCCCGGATCGTCGAACCCCACCAGCAAGGACCCCGGCTTCACCCGCGTCAGCACTGGAGAGTGCGTATTGGGAGTCTCGTAAACCGGGACCGGCTCCATCGCCAGCACCCGGTACACACGGCCCATGGGGTTGCCCCGGTTGAAGGAGGCCAGCTCGTCTTGCGCGCCGCCGGACATCATCGGACCCAGCTCCACCAGCGGATGCTCGCGCGTGTAGCGGCGGCCGGCTTCGATGGCGTCCTTCAGCTTTTGGATGGAAGCCGGATCCTGCCCCTCCGCCAGCATTTGGATACGATCCGCCAACGGCGGATGGGTGGCCATCAGGCTTCCGCCGAGCCATCCGCTCGACGCCGCCGGGCTGGCAAAATAGAAATGCGCAAAGGCCGGGTTTGAGAAAGCCATGGTGGATCCGGATCCGCCAATTTTAGCCAGCGCGCGCAAAAGGCCCTGCGGCGATCCGGTCAGCTTCACAGTATCGGCATCGGCTTGAAACTCGCGCCCGCGTGACACCGCCGCCCGAATCACCGCCCCCACCACCGGAGCTACAAACAAAATATAGGCCCCCACCGGCGAGAGCGCCAGCCGCCAGGGGCTGCGGCGCTTTCTGACGTGGAGTTGCTTCCCGGCCTGCAATTGGCGCTGAAACAGCAGGTAGGGTATCCGCAGGAACAGGGCAATCGCCGCCACCACGGCGTTGAGTTGCACGTCCTGGTTGCCGATGTGCGAGATCTCGTGGGCCAGCACGGCTTCCAGCTCGCGCTGGTCGAACAGCAGCAGCGCGCCCCGCGTGACCGCTACCACGGATTGTTGCGGACCGATGCCGGCGGCGAACGCGTTCGGCATGCTGGATTCGATGATGAAGAGTTTGGGCGCCGGCAGGCCGGCCGAGAACGCCAGCGTCTCCAGCAGGTCTCGGGCTTCCTTCTCCGCGGCGCCGGCTGGGCTGGCTCCGGCCTCCACCAGCAGCTTTGCCGTGGGCGAGGCGGCAATCGACCAGAACAGCAGCCCAAGCCCTCCCATCTGCACGAATGTGAACAGGGCGACCAATTCCGTGAGCAGCCCGCCGCTGCCCGCCTCGTCGCGTTCCAGGGCCGCGCGTTTGCGTTCGATGATCTGTTCCCAAGCCTGGCGCGTTTCGTAATCCATATTGGGAGCGGCTGAGCGCAGGTAGGCCTCGGCTTTGCGGATGTCGGCCCGCGTGGTGCGGCTCTGCGGCCGGGCCCGCACCACGATCGAGCTGGCGATTCCGTAACTCACTCCCCCCACGAACGGCACCAGCGACACCACGGTCAGCCCCACAATGAACCACGTCTTGAAGCGGTTCACGGTGACGCGCCGGAATACCAGCCCTGGCGGCTGGAAGGAAGTCGCGGTAGCCATTCGACACCTACACGGATAGCTCATATTTTCCGCTGCCGGCCCTTCCCGTTCACTACTGATTTTGGTTAGCGCGCCGGTAATGACTGGAAGCGGCGTTCCCTCCGACGGTCCGCGCCGGAGGCCGCACCCAGCCGCGCGCGGCTCCAAGATAGACTGGAACTAGTGGAAGAAGAGGTTCTCGGTAAAGCCTATGATTCGCGCCTGATGCGCCGCCTGCTGGTCTACATGCGCCCTTACCGCCGCCTGGTGGCCATTTCGGTCGTCTTCCTGCTGGCGCAGTCGGCCCTGCAGGTGCTCGGGCCGCTGCTCACCAAAACGGCGGTCGATCGCTACCTTCAGCCCGACCCCCATCGCCTCCGTACTTTCCTCGATCCGCTGCTGCCCGCCGACCCCTGGAGCGGCATCGCCCGCATCGGCCTGCTCTACATGGGCGTCCTGGTGGGCGCGTTCCTTACCGAGTTCGTCCAAACCTACCTCATGCAGTACACCGGCCAGCTTGCCATGTTCGATCTGCGCAAGCAGCTCATGGAACATCTCCAGCGGCTCGACCTGGCTTTCTACGACCGCAACCCGGTGGGCCGCATGGTGACGCGCGTGACCACGGACGTGGACGTGCTCAACGACCTTTTCGCCTCCGGCCTGGTGACCATTCTGGGCGACGTGCTGGTGCTGTCCTTCATCCTGGCGGTGATGTTCCAGCTCAGCCCGGCGCTCACCGTAGTGATGCTCGCAGCCATGCCGCTGGTGATTCTGGCGACCGCCATCTTCCGGCGCAGCGTGGCGCAAAGTTACCGCCGGATCCGCGTGGCCATCGCCCGCATCAACGCCTACCTGCAGGAGCACATCACGGGCATGACCGTGCTGCAGCTTTTCAACCGCGAGCGGCGCAGCATGGTGGAATTCGACGTGGTCAATCGCGACCACATGAACGCCTACAAGAAGGCCATCACGGCGTACGGCTGGTTCTATCCGGTGGTGGAGTTTATCTCCATGCTGGCGCTGGCGTCCATCCTCACCTACGGCGGTTTCCGCGTGAGCGCGCGTTCGCTGACGCTCGGAGTGGTGGTGGCGTTTCTGCAATACGGGCTGCGATTCTTCCGGCCAATTCAGGATTTGAGCGAGAAGTACAACATCCTGCAAGCCGCCATGGCGTCGTCCGAGCGTATTTTCAAGCTGCTCGATACGCCCGTCTCGATCTCCGCGCCGGAAGTCCCGCGGGAGGCTCCTGGTGAGATTGCGGCGGTTGAGTTCGACCACGTATGGTTTGCCTATAACGGCGAAGACTGGGTCTTGCGCGACATCAGCTTCACCATCGCGCCCGGCGAAACCATCGCGGTCGTGGGCCACACGGGCGCCGGCAAAACCACGCTGATCAGCCTGCTGCTGCGCTTCTACGACGTGCAGAAAGGATCCATCCGGGTGGGCGGCATCGACATCCGCGAGTTCGATCCGCGCGATCTCCGCCGCCAGTTCGGCGTGGTGCTCCAGGACCCCTACCTCTTCACCGGCACGCTGGAGGAGAACATCCGCCTGGGGACCGAAACCATCCGTGCGGAAGAAGTGGTGGCAGCCGCCGAGCAGGTGAATCTCGGGGAGTTCATCCGCAGCCTGCCCGAAGGGTTCGCGCATCCCATCCGCGAGCGCGGCAGCGGCCTGTCGACAGGACAGAAGCAGTTGATCGGCTTCGCCCGCGCACTGGCTCACAATCCGCGCTACCTGATCCTGGACGAAGCCACATCGAGCGTGGATACCGAGACCGAATTCCGCGTGCGGGAGGCGCTCAGCCGCATGGTGGAGGGGCGCACGTCCATCGTGATCGCGCACCGCCTTTCAACAATCCAGCGGGCCAACCGGATCCTGGTGATGCACAAAGGCCGGCTGCGCGAATCGGGCGCGCATCAGGAACTGCTGGCACTGCGCGGGATCTACTGGAAGCTGTACCAGTTGCAGTACAAGGACCAGGACGTGAGCGCCGCGGTGCGGTGAAGGGCGCCCGCCGATTCTCCGCGGCTCTGTTCCGAGCCCACGACGGGTCAAAGTACGAGTCGGCAGTCCTGATCGCCAAACGCGTAGTTTGGCCCCACCCCTGCTAATAGCCGGCCAAGGCTGTCCCCTGTCTGCCGCGGGTAAAGGCTTTGACGTGTTTCGAGCAGGTACATTGGGTCATTGCGTCTCATTTGCTGTGGCGGCCTGCGCCGGTGACGCACAGGTTCGGCCGTCGATCATGGGAGGGGCACAATGAGGCTTGCGGCGTTGTTTCTGATGAGCGCGGGCTATCTTTTCGGCCAGGTTTACACGGTTTCAACGGTGGCCGGCGGCGGGCTGCCGGTGAATATTCCGGCTACTTCGGCATCGATCGGCAATGCCGGGTCCCACGGATACGTGGCGGCGGATCGCGCCGGCGACCTCTATTTCGCCGTTGGGTTCGCCGTGCTGCGGATGGATGCCGCAACCCACATGCTCAGCGCTGTGGCGGGGAACGGCGTCCCCGGATTCAGCGGCGACGGTGGACCGGCGACCGCCGCGCAGTTGTCCCTGCCGGGCTATGTCGCGGTGGATGCGGCGGGCAATGTCTACGTCGCCGATAACTGCCGCATCCGCGAGATTTCGGGCGGCATCATCAACACCATCGCAGGCAACGGAACGTGCGGCACCACCGGCGATGGCGGCGCGGCAACTTCCGCCGCAATCAACCCGCTGGGACTGGCAGCGGATCCGGCGGGCAACGTGTACCTGACGAATATCGTCTGCACCCCTAGCATCCTCTTTGGCGGCCCGATCATTGGCCCACTCGGCTCCACAGTGCGCAAAATCTCCGGCAGCACCATCGTTACCATTGCGGGCAACGGGGCGTGCACCGGGACCACCACCATCGGCGGACCGGCCACCGGGGTTGCGTTGTTCGATCTTGGGCCAATTGCGGCGGATGGCGCGGGAAACGTCTATGCGGCGGGCGATAATCTGTGGAAAATCTCGGGCGGCACGGTTACGAGCATTGCGGCGCAGAGTGGCATCACTGGCCTGGCGGCGGACGGCAGCGGAAATTTATTTGTGAGTCTGCCATCGTCGGGGATTCAGGAAATCTCGAACGGCATGGCGCGCAACGTGGTGAGCGTCACGGGGCAGGTGGGAATCGCGGTGGATTCCTCGGACAACCTGTATATGGGGCTGCCGGATAGCTACACCATCGCCGAGTTTTCGCATGGCGCGCTCACCACCGTGGCGGGCAACGGCCAGTTCAGTTACACCGGCGATGGCGGACCGGCCACCAGCGCGCAACTGTACAGCCCCATGGCGCTGGCGTGGGCTTCCGGCAACCTGTACCTCGCCGACCAGAACTCGGTGATCCGCGAGGTCTCGAACGGAATCATTACCACCGTGCCCGGCACGAGCGGCGGTGTGCTTTCGAATGCCGAAGGCGTGGCGGTGGATGCTTCCGGCAATCTCTTCATTGCCGATTTTGGAAATGCTCGCATCGCCGAACTCAGCCAGGGCGTGCTGTCCACCCTCGCCCCGGGATACGCCACCGATGTCGCCCTGGATCAAGCGGGTAATGTGTATGCCGCCGGGCCCTCGGTCCTCGAAATCTCGAACGGCACCGTCACCACGCTCGCGTCGGTGAGTCCGCAGGCGAACGCCCTGGCGGTGGATTACGCAGGGAATGTCTACTTCAGCAATGTTGCGCTCAGCCGCGTGTACAAGATTGCGAACGGCGTGACCACCACGTTTGCCGGCACCGGGTACAACGGATATAGCGGCGATGGCGGTCCCGCAACCGCCGCCACGCTGACCAATCCCTCCGGCCTGGCGGTCGATTTGCTCGGTAACGTCTATATCGCCGACGGCACCCGCATCCGCAAAGTTTCGAACGGCATCATCACTACCATCGCTGGCAACGGCGCGCAGGCATACAGCAGCGGCGAAAATGTGCCGTCTCTCAGCGTGGCGATCCAGCCCAATCGCCTGGCCGTGGATGGCGCCGGCGATATCTATTTCACCGAGCAGCAGGCTTGGCGCGTCCGCGTGCTGACGCCGAATCCATCCACCTGCTCCGCTTCCGTCTCGCCGGAGAGCGCGAATCTCGGATCGGCCGGCGGCAACGCGGTCTTTGCCGTCTCGATCGGGCCTTCCTGCGCGTGGTACGTCTCCAACCTGCCCGCGTGGATTTCCTATACCGGGGTCGGCGGCGTCGGGCCGGGCAGCGTTCCGCTGGCAGTGGCCGCGAATACCGGAGCAGCGCGCAGCGCAACCATTATCATCGGCGAGGCATCCGTCACCGTCACCCAGCAGGCGCCGGCAACCGCCGCGGAGGTCGCGCCGGTGGCCCAGTTCGGCAGCACCGTGACGACCGACAGCACATCCTTCGGCGTCGTGGCGATGGACGGCGATCTCGCGGTAGTGGGTGCGTTGGGCCTGCTGGCGCCCTTTTTCACAGGTCCGGAGCCGGGGGCGATCGAGATCTTCGCGCGCTCGGCCGGCACCTGGAACCTGGACGCCGTCATTTCCGATCCTGCCGGCGAAGTTCCTCCGGGATTCGGAGCGTCCGTCGCGGTCAGCGGTGGAACCATCGTGGTCTGCTGCTCCGGCCCCAGCGGCGCGGTTCTGGCGTATACCCAGGTCAACGGGACCTGGACGCCGCAGACCATCCAGCAAGGTCCCGAGGTTCGTTCGGTGGCGATCGACGGCGGGACCATTGTGACCGGCGCGGACCCGCCGAACGCCGCCTACATCTTCACGAATTCGAACGGCGATTGGACCCAGCAGGCGACCCTCACCGCGTCCGGCAGCGGCCCCAATTACGGCACCACCGTGGCGATCAGCGGCAATACCGTGCTGGTGGACGATCCCAACCGGACGGACGGGACCGGCGCGGTGTACGTGTTTACCGGATCGGGAGCGAACTGGAGCCAGCAGGGCGTGCTTGCGTCCGCCGACCCGAACATCGGCGCCTCGATTGCCATCAGCGGCGATACCGCGCTGATCGGCGCAGATGACGCGGGCAACAACACCGGCCAGGTAACGATCTTTACCCGCTCGGCCGGAGCCTGGACGCAGCAGGCAGTACTGAAGGCGCCGGATGGGGCGAGCGGCGACTATTTCGGCCGCGCGGTCGCGATCCAAGACAATATCCTCGTCGCGGGCTCCCCGGCATACAATACCTCGCCTGTTGGCGCGAAGGTTTACGTGTTCCAGCAAAACGGCGTCAATTGGAGCGAATTGGCCGAAATAACGCCGTCCGACCCGAATGCCGGCAGTTTCGGAGCCTCGCTCGCGTTCAGCCAGGGAGCGGTGCTGACCGACGCTCCGAGCCAAGTCAATCTGGGCGATGGCGCCGCATACCTCTATCAACTTCCGCTGCCCGTGCCGATCAACGGCGCCAGCTTAGAGTTCGGACCCATCTCGCCCGGCGAAATCATCGCGCTCATGACCAATCAAGGTCCCGCCACCGGCGCGATCGCAACTCTCACCAATGGCCAATACCCGGCTCAGCTCGGCGGCGTGCAGGTATTCTTCGACGGTGTGCCCGTGCCGATCCTCTACGCGCAGCAGGAGCAGATCAACGTGCAGGCGCCGTTTGATCTGGCGAACGCTACCACCCGGATTCAGGTGAATTACAACGGCAACCTGTCATGGGTCAATACGGTGGCCGTTGAGTCGGCCGCGCCCGCGATCTTCCATGCCAATGCATCGTCGCAAGCGCTGGCGTGGAATCAGGATCTCACATTCAACTCGGCCTCGAACCCGGCCGCCGTGGGGTCGACGGTGGCGATCTGGGGCACCGGAGGCGGGGCCTTCCTTCCCGCTGCCATCACCGGAGGAATCACGCCGCTCGCTCCGCTGGCGCAACTGGCGCTGCCCGTGACGGTGACGCTCGGCGGCACACCGGTTCCGGCCACCGTAGCCTATTCCGGCAGCGCTCCCACGCTTTCCACGGGCGTCTTCCAGGTCAACTTCACGATTCCCGCGGGCGCCCCGACGGGTGCGAACGTACCGCTCGGCATTTCCATCGGAGGGGTGGCGGCGAGCAACCCGCCAGGCGGAACGACGATCACCATCCACTGACGTCACGCTCTTCTCCGATCTGCGAAGCGATAACGGCCGGCCACGGGCCCCGCCGAGGGTGGACCGTCCCTCGCACCCCACTTTCCGGTCCCATGAACCACGCCGGTCTTCTCCGCGCTGCCTCCGCGCCTCCGCGCCGAACGGCCCGCGCCCGCCTCTCAGTAAATCAGCTTCAACGCCAGTTGCAAGGTGCGGTTCCCGCTGGCGCTGGTAATGATTCCGAAGGTCGAAGGGTTGCTCACCGTGGTGCCCGGGCCGTTCCAGGTCGGAGAGTTCGTGAAGTTGAATGCCGCCGCGCGGAACTGGATCTGCATTTTTTCGGTGGCGTGGAACGCCTTGAACAGCGAAAAATCCAGGTCATGGGTGCCCGGGCCGCGCACGTTCGGCAGGAATCGGCCCACGTCGCCGAACATGAAGTTGGGCGTCTGGTAGAAATCCGATTGCACGAAATATTCGTTCAGCCGATTGGCAATGGCGCCGCTACGGGCGGGGTTTTGGCCATTGTCGCTGGCCCAGATGCCCGGGCTGTTCAACCCGGTCGTATTGCCCCCGTTGCTGAGCTGAATCGGTAAGCCCTTCTGGAAAGTCAGAATGCCGTTCATCTGCCACCCTCCCAGTACGAAATCGGCCGCTCGCGGCAGGTTGCTCAGATACGCCCGCTTCCGGCCGATAGGCACTTCGTAAGTGGTGCTCAGCACGAATCGCTGCGGCACATCCTGTGCCGAAACGGACTTATCGCACTTGTAGCAGTAAGAGTCCTGCTTGGTGCCCGCCGGCCCGATATAAGTTACTACCTGGGACGCATCGTCGAGAAGCTTGGAGACAGTGTAGCTGGCCAGCATGGTGAGGCCGCTTTTGTAGCGGTGCTGCACCGAGAAGATGCCGGACTGGTAATTCGAATTAGCCGTCGGTTTGCGGAACGATTCCAACCCCTGGTACTGCGGATACCTGCCGAGCAGATAATTCGCCTGAATGGTAGGTTGGGCGTAAATCGACGTGGGATTTTGGATGATCCCGTAGAAGGGATTGGCCACCGTGGCCAGCAGAGAATTGCCCAACGACAGGTCCGAGTCGGGCAGTTGATCGTAGTTCGTGTCGCTCTCGCCGTCCGGAAGGTGCTGTCCTTTGCTGCCCAGATACCCACCCTGCAGGAGCCAACTGGTCTTGACCTGCTGCTGCACCGTGAAATTCCACTGCTGGATCATGGGATTGACGTAATCGTTGAAGTAGCTGTCGGAGATGGTGTTCCCAATGTCGGTCAGGGCTCCGCTAATGGGACCTTGCGCGGCGCCTTGCGGACGGATCAGTCCGTTGGGGAAGGGGTTGCTCAGGCTGGCCACGAATGTCTGGCCATTATTGAGCGTGGTGTTCAGCGCCGTGGAACCGGTGAATCCCTCCATTCCGGAAGTTCCCGAAGTGCCGGAAGCCTGCATTACCGAAGGCGCAAACAGCACGCCGTAGGCCCCGCGCACCACGGTGTTTTGCAGAATGTGGTAGGCGAAGCCGATGCGCGGGGCCCAGTTATGCATGTCAGTGGGCGTCTGGTGCCGTCCGTAAGCCGCACCCGGCGTGCCCACGAATTCCATGGCTCCCTGAAGATCGCCGCAATACGGGCAGGTTGCGCTGGACTGCACCATGCCCTGCAATGCAGAGGGCGCGTTGATGTCGAAGTAACTCAGACGGTTATACCGCTCGGTCCGCGGCGTATCCACGTCGTAGCGAATGCCCAGGTTGAGCGTCAGTTTCCGATTGACTTTCCAGTCGTCCTGGAAATAGCCGCCGGCGTACCAACTGGATGTCGCCGCGGAAAAGGTGTATTGCAGGTCGCCGCTGTTGTTGCTGGGCAAACCCAGAAGGAACGTAGCGAAAGCGCTGCCCTGGGTGGTCGAGGTGCTCAGCGACGTGTTCTGCTGGGTAAAGCTGCTGCCGAAGCTGTATTGCCCGTCCGGGCTTCCCTCCTGCGTGAAATTCACGAACATCTTCTCCAGAGTCCCGCCCATCTTCAACGTATGTTTGTTGAGAACCTTGGTTAAGTCGGCGCGCAGCACGTGCGCATAGGGAATATCTTTCAGCGTCGTGTAAGAAGCTTGACCCAGATTGTAGCCCGCCACGTTTCCGCTGACGCTGATTTGGGGGAACTCGTCATCGTCCACCACGCTGTTGATGTTTGACGGAAAGCCGAGCGATGAAGGGGTGGTCCCGTACGAAAACGGCAACCGTATGGAAACGTCCCGCGCGAAACCATAGCTGATGTTCAAAAGCGTGGTAGGAGTGAAGTTATAAATGGCGTTGACGGTCGCGTTGCGATTGTAGTAAGTCACCGGTCCCGCGCCGAAGGGCGTGCCCACATTGCCGAAACCGTTGAAGTCGGTGTTGTTGCCGCTCTGATTGGAGTAGCGCGCGTACATGCGGAATTTCTGATTGAAATACTGGTCCAGGCGGCTGTCCACCTGGTCGTAAGGGTTGTTGGCCACCCCCTGGGTCTTCCAGTTGTTGGTCTGTAGCGCGGGGTTGGTCACGCAGCTTGCGCAGTTCGGCTCCGGCCAGAAGGTCATCAGCTTCTGTGCCACCGGGTCGAAGCGATTCTGCGGGATCACGTTATTCGGGAACGGCTGGCGGAAGCAATTCGGCTGGGCCGCCGGGCAGGCCGGGTTGGGACCCGAGGTCGATGGATCATAAATGATAATCGGCGAACCCACGCCGCCGCCGGCCCCATTCGTCAGGCCGGTGAATACGCCCTGCCGCATGGCGTCGGTGGGCACGCTGCCCGTGTCGGTAACGGCGCTGGGCGTCCGCACGCTCTGTTCGCTGACGAAGAAGAAAATCTTGTCTTTGCCGTTGTAGACTTTGGGTATTCGCAGCGGGCCGCCCACGGTTCCGCCGAACTGATTGTACCGGACAATGCCCCTGGGAAGCCCGTTGCGATTATTGCCCCAGCTATTGGCGTTCAGAATGTTGTTCTCCCAGTACTCGAACAGTTCGAAGTGGTAATCGTTGGTCCCGCCGCGGGTGGCCATATTGATGGTGCCCCCGCCGGTGCGGCCGTATTCGGGCGCCAGCGAATTGGTGACGATGGAGATTTCCTGCACGCTGTCTTCGTTCGGAATATAGCCGATCTGCAGATGGCTTACGTTGTTCTCGGGAACGATCACCGACGTGCCATCAATGGTGACATCGTTATAATCGTTGCGGCCGCCGCTAATCCACGGGCTGTTCGATCCGGCGCTCGGAACCACCCCTGGTACCAGGGTGACCAGCGACATCGGACTCCGGTTCCCGTTCAAAGGCAGATCGAGAATGGCATTGCTGCTGACGGTGGTGGTGAGAGTGGAGGATTCCGTCGATAATTGCGCCGCGGCCGCCTCCACCTGCACGGTGGTGGTGACTTCCCCCACCTCCAGTGGGATGTTCAGCGAAACCGTCTGTTCTACATCCAGCAGTATGTCGCGTTGCAGATACTTCTTAAACCCGCCTTTCTCCACAGTTACACTATAGAGGCCGGGCTGCAGGTACCTTTGATAAAAGCGCCCTTCCGCATTGGTGGTTAGAGACCAATGGACATTGGTGGCCTGGTTGGCCACCGTAACATTGGCGCCCGGGACGGCCGCCCCGGAGGAATCCGCGACGCGCCCGTCCAGGGTGCCCGTGGCGTTCTGGGCGGCGGCCCATCCCGTAAATAAGACGGCGGTAAGTACAATCTGTGACAATCGGTACATGAGCTTGTTCCCTCTCTAACTGCTATGTCGAACCAAATGGCGAAGCGGTACTTTCCAGCACGCGGCCCCTTGCGACTGCCCCTGAACCTTTAATCGGCTCTGCCGGAATCCGCCCCGGCCGCGCCTACGCCATGCGCAGAGCCGGAAATCGATGCCGGCACACGTTAGCGAAACTATAGTTCCGTAAGTAGTTACCCCTCAACGGAATACACGGTGTTGCACGGTGTAGTTGGCGGTACCAGGGGAGATAGCTGGGGCGGATCGGCCCACCTGCGCCAGGGTTAACGCTCGGCACGCCTTGCTTTTGGCGCCCGGACGTAGCAGAATCGAAGGAAGCAAAAGGGAGATACCGGGGGGGTTTCCATGTCGAAAGCCGTCTTGGCCGTGCAGGATACCGCAACTATCCGTGAGCACCGACCGTCGGCGGAGAGCGTCCGGCGCCAACTCGCGGCAATCCTGGCGAGCTCCGTGTTTCACGGCAGCAAACGTTGTCAGCAGTTTCTTGACTACGTCTGCGAGAAGTCGCTGGCCGGCGAAGCGGGCGCACTCAAAGAGCGCACGATTGCGGTCGAAGTGTTCGGGCGCCAGCCGCACATAGACCTCGGCGAAGACACCATCGTGCGGGTGGGTGCGCGCGAAGTCCGCAAGCGCCTGGCGCAATATTACGTGACTCCGGAAGGCGCCGCGGCGGAGATTCGCATCGACCTGCCGTCCGGGTCCTACGTGCCTGAGTTCCGCTATTCGGCCGCTGTGCCGGACAAGGAAGCCCCGCCGCTGGTCCCTGCACCCAGTCCCGAAGCTCCGGAGTTGCCGGCCAGGCGCGTCAACCGCAAGCTCGTTCTCCTCTGCGCCGTGGCAGTGGCGGCCGCTTTCACCATGGCGGCGGTGTGGAAGCTGCGCGCGCCGAGTCCCAACATGGCCGCGTTTCAGAAATTCTGGGAACCCGTGCTGCGCGCGCCCGATCCCTTGCTGATCGCCATGGCGCACCCCATCGTCTACCATCCCTCGGCACGTGCCGTACGCCTCAGCGAACAAAATTTGCCGCCCGAGGACGTTCCCCTGCAACGGGCCCTCCAGGTGCCGCCCAGGGAACTCAACGGTTCCGACATTGTGCCGGTCTTCAACCAATATGTCGGCTTTGGCGACATGATCGCGGCCAACGAGGTGACCGCCATGCTGGCGCGCAAATCCCACACCACGCGCATCCGCCTGGCCAGCGGCATCGAGTTCGCCGATTTACGCAAGACCCAGGCGCTCCTGATCGGCGCGGTCACCAACCGCTGGACCATGGAAATGCAGCAGACCTGGCGGTTCCGCTTCGCCCGGATACCGGGAATGGGCGCGGTGATTGCGGATACCCAAGCCAACCCTGCCAGCGGCGCCAGCCGTTGGACCGTGGATGCCAAAGACGATGGCTCCGCGCCCGACGATTACACGCTGGTCTGCCGCATCCATAGTAAATACACCGGCGGCCTGATCGTGGTGGCCGCGGGACTGAAGCAGTTTGGCACCGAAGCCGCCGGCCGCCTGCTGGGCGACCCGGAGCAACTGGGCGTGATCCTGCGCAAGCTGCCGCCGGGTTGGGAAAACAAGAACCTGCAGGTGGTGCTCCACGCACGCGTCATTGGCAACACCCCGGCGCTGCCGGATGTCGTGGCGTCGTACGTCTGGTAGGCGCCCGGCCGCGGCACCGCCACGCAGCCGCTACCACTTCCCGAGCCAGCCCCACCCTACACAGGCGCGACCGTAAGAAAGCTTCCCGGAACGCCCCGCGTTCGATCTCTTCCGCAATCCGCCCCGCCGGCTGATATAGTGCCAGGGATGACCAATTTCACGTTTTCCCGCCGCGCCTTTCTGGCCGCTACGGGCGCCGCCTCCGTGGGCCTGGCTGCGCCTGCCCACAGGAACCTTCCCGTCGGCCTGGAACTTTTCTCGGTACGCGACGAACTCGCTAAAGACGATATGGGCACCGTCCGCGCCGTCGCCAAAATGGGCTACCAGGTGGTGGAGTTTTTCGCGCCCTACTACAACTGGACTCCCGAGCACGCCAGGGAAATGCGCAAGCTGATGGACGACCTGGGCATTCGCTGCCATTCCACCCACAACGACGCCCAGAACCTGACCCCGCCGGGGCTTCCAAAGGCCATCGAGCTGAATCGCACTCTGGGATCCACCTACATAGTGATGGCGTCGGCGCCGCGCGTCTCCGGCCTGGACGGCTGGAAAAAGGTGGCCGCGCAGCTTACCGGCGCTTCCGCGAAATTGAAGCCCGAGGGATTGCGCACCGGCTATCACAACCACAAGGCCGAGTTCATGCCCATCGACGGCAAGCGCCCCATGGAAGTGCTGGCCGCCAACACCCCGCCCGAAGTGATGCTGCAGCTCGACGTGGGTACCTGCGTCGAAGCCGGTTCCGACCCGGTAGCGTGGATCAAGGCCAATCCCGGCCGTATCCACTCCATCCACTGCAAGGATTGGGCGCCCGGGCCGGACAAGGGCTACCGCGTGCTGTTCGGAGAAGGCGTTTCTCCGTGGCAGGCCATTTTCCGGGCCGCGGAATCGGTGGGCGGCGTAGAGTACTACCTCATCGAGCAGGAAGGCAGCCGCTTCCCCGCCATGGAAACCGCCCAGCGCTGCATCGAGACGTGGAAGAAGACTTACACGTAGGCCCGCCTAAATTCTTCCGAACTTAGCCACGGCTTCCTTAATCGAGCGGTACTTCTCGATGAACGGGATCATGCTGTGTTCGGTGTTATCCAGATCCTGGGCTTTTTTCAGTACCTCGGCGGCGCGGGCGCGCGGCACCACCGCCACGCCGTCTTCGTCGGCGGTCACGATATCGCCAGGATTCACCCGCACGCCGGCGCAGGTCACTGCAACATTGACTCCCGTCACCCGGTAGTGATTGATGGTAGTGGAGGGCGCCACGCCGCGGCTAAACACCGGAAATTGCGGCTTGCGGATCTGCGGCGTATCGCGCACCGATCCATCCACCACCGCGCCGGCGAAGCCGCGGTAGCGCATGGCCGTGGCCATCAGGCCGCCGATGCCCGCGTAATCCGCGCCATCCTCCAGCACCATCACGTAGACGGAGCCGGGTTTGCCGCCATCGATTGCGTCCAGCATCCCCTGCGACGCCGCCGCGCCCTCCTTGTGCTCTTCCTTCTTCAGCATCACCGTGACCGCCGGTCCCGCGAACTTGGCCGGCGCGAGCGGCCGCATCTCATGCGACATGTAGGCCCGCTGGCCGTAAAGCTGTTCCATGGCGTCGGAAACCGAGGCGACTTCCACGGTAGTGAATCCGTCAGCCAACGGATCGGGCGCCGGCTGAGCCACCAGCCAAACCGCCGCCGCCAGCGCCGCCGCGGCGGCAAGACAAAACATGCGTTTCATGCCAGATATTCCTCAGTAAGAAAGCAGGCGTAACGAGCCTCCGCCAAGGCCAGAGGCCTCGACTGCCGGCCCTTCAAAGGGGACCGATCGCAATCGCTCAAAACCACCCTCCCGTCGGCGTGGCAGGCGTGGCCGTGCAGTTCCCATTCGGGCAGGTCTCGCCGCCGGCACAGAAATCCAGGGCCCGCGCCCCGCTGAGGGCAAGGCCGAAGCCCAGCGTTGGTTGTACGAATTCGCCAACTTCGAAAAGCACCACCGCTGCCTTCACGCATTCAGCCCGTTGGCTTGCGTTTGTTTTTCAGGGGCCACAAAAAAGGCAGACCGTTGGGGCCGCCCGGGGGATACTTCTCCCGTTTCAAAATAGCACAAGGGGGCGCGCGGCCCATCCGGATCGGGCTTGTTACTTTACAGCGCGATAGCCGTCGGTTAAGGTTTCCAGGAACGCGACAACCGCGTCGATCTCGCCGTCGCTCAAAGCCGGCGCCGCGCCCGGCCGGCGCCCGAAAGGCGGCCCCGTTTCCACGTTCTTCCGGTACTGCTCCGGAAGGTCGTCAAACTTCCGCACCGGGCCGCCGGCGGCGCGCGGATACCATTTCTCCGGATTGGAATCGCGCTGCGCGTAAAACGCGACGGCCTCTTTGAGGGTGTGAACCGCACCATTGTGGAAGAACGCTCCGCGGGTGGCCGCGTTTCGCAGCGACGGGGTCATAAACTCTCCGCAGTATTGCGGCCTGGAGCGCAGGTCGGTTCGCTCCGGACCGCACAGGCCCAGATCGAACCAGGCGGGGTCCTGGTTGGCCGGAATCCGGGGGTTACGGGGCACGCCCAACGCCGCAAAGCCGTAGTCGGTGAATTGCGGCGGCGTGCCATTGGGACCGCGGGTGGCCGGGTGGCAGCGCGCGCAGTTGCCCTTTGCGGGATCGGTAAAGAGTTGCAAGCCGCGCCGCTCACGCGCAGTAAGCCGGGCGGCCCCGTCCAGCCACGCATCGTACTTGCTGCTGTACGGGTAGAACTCGCGATGGTCCTGCTGCCAGGTCTCCAGGGCTTCCAGGATGGTGGCGAACCATCGGTCGCTATCCGAACTGCCCGCGAGACGCTCCACCTGCGCGGCGTAAGGCGCTCCGCGCACGCGCGCCACCACGGCTGCGGGACTCCCGCCCGCCATTTCAAAAGGCGCCAGCAGTGGAATGCGCGCCTGATCGCGTCCGCGATCCACCCGGCCATCCCAGGTGAGGCCTCCGGTGGGGCCGTTGTCGGTGCTCGGGTCGGGACCCTCGGTGTCGAAGTAGTGCTCCGTGAACGCGGGGATCACCTGCAGGTATCTGAGGGACGGAGCCGCGCGAATGCCGGGTTGCCTGCCATCCGGCCCGCCCGGTTGTACGGACTCGCCATTGGGCGGCCCATAGGCATACCGGGGATCGTGACACGAGGAACAGGACAATTTGCCGGACGCCGAGAGAGACGGGTCGAAGAAGAGCCGGAGGCCCAAATCGGCCAACTCGGCAGCCCGGCGGACGGCTTGCGCGCGCGTGAGGCCGCCTGGATGGTTGGCGGCTGAGGCGGTGGCCAGCATCGAGCACAACACCACGAGCCGCCGTAGACCACGCGCCACACGGCCATCTTCGCACAGCGGAGCGAGAGGTTTGGTAGGGTACAATTCGCATTGCAGCGTTACGAGAAGCGTTTTCCAAAAAGCGAGGAGAAACCAGGAGACCGATGAGAGTGCGTTTTGTTTTGCCGGCGATGCTGGCGATGCTGGCCGCGGCTTGGACAGTCGTTTGCGCGCAGAATGCGCCGCGCGGCCTCGACCGCATTGAAAATATCGTGGTGATTTACGCCGAGAATCGCAGCTTCGATGCCTTATACGGCTCCTTTCCGGGCGCCAATGGATTAAGCCAGGCACGCGCGGCGACGCAGGTGGACCGCGACGGCAGCCCGCTGAAGGAGTTACCGCCCATCTGGCGGGGATTGACGGCAGCCGGGGTGATCCCGCCGGTGACCCAGGCGCAAACCGCCCACCTGCCCAATCAGCCCTTCGGCATCGATGACCCGCACGGATTCGACCAAGGACTGAACGTGGTAACCCGCGACCTGTGGCACCGGTTCTATCAAAATCAGATGCAGATCGACGGCGGCAAGAACGACCGGTTTGCCGCCTGGGCGGATTCGGGCGCCCTGGTGATGGGCCACTACGATGGATCGAAGCTGCGCATGTGGAAGGTGGCCAAACAGTATGTGCTGGCGGACAATTTTTTCATGGGGGTGTTTGGCAGCTCGTTTCTGAACCATCAGTGGCTCATCTGCGCCTGCATTCCGGTGTATGCGCACGCCGGCCAGAGTCCGGCGCGGGCGCAGATTGCCGCGGTGGAGGCCGATGGCGTCACGTTGAAGCCGGCCGCGACGTCGCCGAAATCGGCGCTGGATGGCCCGCCGAGGTTCCTCAAAGACGGCAACCTGACACCCGATTTCTACGCCGTGAATACCATGGAGCCGCCGTACCAGCCAAGCGCCAACAAGCCGGCCGCCGGTGGAGACCCGGCCCTGGCGGATCCCGCCAATCCCACAACGCTTCCACCGCAGACCGCGGAGACCATCGGCGACCTGCTCTCCGCCAAGGGCATCAGTTGGGCGTGGTATGGGGGAGCGTGGCAGGCGGCGCTCTCCGGCCATAATGCGGTTCCCGTTCCGAATTTCCAATACCATCATCAGCCCTTCAATTATTTCCGGAACATGGCTCCCGGCACCGCCGAACGCGCGGCGCACCTGAAGGACGGCGGCTTGGGAGGCGCTGCGTTTATGGAGGCCATCCGGGCCGGAAAACTGGAGCAGGTGGTTTTCTACAAGCCGCAGGGCAACCTGAACGAACATGCCGGTTATTCCGACGTCCAATCGGGTGACGAGCACATCGCCGGACTGATCGCCCTTCTGGAGAAAAGCCCGCAGTGGCGCCATATGGTGGTGGTGGTGACATATGACGAAAACGGAGGCTTTTGGGATCACTTGGCGCCGCCCAAGGGCGACCGCTGGGGGCCGGGCACGCGCATTCCCGCGATCATTGTTTCGCCCTTCGCCAGGAAGCACCTGGTGGACCATACGCCTTACGATACGACCTCGATCCTGCGCTTGATTACCGAACGCTTCCATCTGCCGGTCCTTCCGGGAATCCGCTCGCGAGATCAGGCCATCGCGGCCCACGGAGGCGCCCCGCTCGGCGACCTGACCAACGCGCTCAATCTGAATGGCCGCTGAAGCCCGGCGCGCCGCGCCTACAATTTCCGCCCGAAGAACTCCACCGCGGCGCGGTACCCCGCCAGCCAGCTTCGGTACATCAGAAAATCGTGCACCTCGTCCGGGAAAATCAGCTCCTCCACCTCCACGTTCTGCTTCCGCAACGCGCCGGCCAGCATCACCGACTGGTTAAACTGCACATCCGGATCGTCGTCGCCCTGAATCAGCAGCACGGGCGAACGCCAGTCCTTCACAAAGGCCATGGGCGAAGAGTCGAAGGCAAGCTGGTAATCCGGCGCCGTGGGCGGAATGCCCAGCTCGGTAGCCCAGTTGTGGACTCCGTGGAAATCGACTCCGGCCTGGAACAAGTCTGACGCCCTCGCCAGCGCCATGGCCACCAGGTAGCCGCCATAGGAGCCGCCCCAGACCCCGATGCGCGCCGGGTCCACATCCGCGCGCGACCGCAAATACAGGCCTGCGCCCTGCACGTCGTTGTACTCGGAACCCCCCGAAGCGCCGTAATGCAAGGCTTCGCGAAACTGCATGCCGTACCCGATGCCGCTGCGGTAGTTGACCGAGAGCACTACGTAACCGCTGTTGGCGAGGTACTGATTCAGCGCATAGGCATTCGAGTAGTAGTACATATTGTGCCAGCCGAGCAGCATCTGGCGGCGCGATCCGCCATGGAAGAAGACCACTGCCGGCCGCCGCCCGGCGCCACCGGGAGGTAGAAAGAGCTGCCCATGCAGCACCAGCCCGTCGGCCGCGGGAAAAATCACTTGCTGCGGCGTGACCATGTGAGCGGCCGGAAAATCGCCTGGAATCGCCGCCGCGTCCAGGTCGCGCAACTGCCCGTCCGCGTGCAGCGCCACCCGCAGGGGCCGCTGCGCATCGGAACGCAGAAAGGCCACGTCATTCCCGTTGCCTACCGGGACGGGTGCAAATTCCAGCCCCGTTCCCGTGGTGAGCCGCGCGGGTACGCCACCTGCGGCGGATACGCTCCACAAATGCCGCCGGTCGATATCGTCCTGGTTAGACGAGAACACCACGGCTCGGCCGCCGGGCGCCACATTCATATCCTCCACATCGAACTCGCCCGGGGTAAGCCGTGCGGCCTCGCCGCCGGCCACCGCGACGGAGTACAAATGCGTCCAGCCATCGCCTTCCCAGGGGAACACCAGGCGGCCATCGGCTGCCCAGCGCAGCGGATTCCGCCCGCCCACCTCGCGAAACACGCTGCCTTGTCCCGGGCGGGCGCGCCAGACCTCGCGGCCGGCGCCGGTTTCGGCTGACGCCACGCGGATCGACCACGGCAAACCGGCGCGGTGCGCCTCGCGGACCGGGCGCACGCCATCGCTCGGAATGCGCACGAACGCGATGCTGGCGCCATCCGGCGACCACTCGGGATACAAGTCCACATCCGTGCTGGCGTCCAGGTAGCGCAGGCGCCCGGCGGCCCCATCGTACACCCCAATCAAGCCATGGTCACCGCGGTTGTTGGGGAAGGCCAGCCGCCCGCCATCCGGCGACCACACCGGCTGCCCGCATTCGCCCAGCGTCTGAAACAGCGGCGCTGCCGCAACGCTGCCATCGAGCGGCGCCCACCAGATCCTGCCGCGGCGTACGAAGGCTACCCGTCCCCCATGCGGCGAAACCGCCGGCTGATCGCCCTCGCCCAATTCTCGCGGCGGCGAACCATCCAGCTTGACCGCCCAGACCGCCTGCACCTCGCCATGCGGATCGTGTGCCGGGTCGGCCGCTTCGCCGCTCCGGCCGGCTTCGCCGCGCACGTACACCAGGCTCGCGCCGTCCGGCGCCCAGGCGATCCCGCCGAGTTCCTGTCCATCGTCGGCGGCATAGGCTGTGATGGCACGTGCCTGGTAGCGCGGCGGTTCGGCCACCATAATGTTGCGGACCCCGCGCGCATTCGACACCCACGCGACCTTGCCACCCGAGGGCGCCGCGGTCAAATCCGACGGAAATGCCGCGCCGAGCACCTGCTCCAGCGTAAACGGCGGCTGCCCGGCCAACGCGCCCCAGGCCAGCGCGAGAAAGATCAACATCCGCATGCCTTCATCTTAAACGCCCGCTATCCCGTGTAATCGAATAAGGACCCCGTAAGCCCGCTGCCCGTGCCATCGTCAAGCAAAGCCTGCGTCTCATCCGACTGCACGGCAGCCTGGTAATTGGCGAGCTGCGCGGCCGAAGACGTAGCCGAAGACGTAGTAGAGGAGGAAGACGTGGAGGACGAAGAGGCTGCCGGGCTCTCCAGGCTCGCCAGGGCGCTCGTCAGGCTGCCGGCTGAACTGTCCGAGCCGTCCGAACTATCCGAGATCCCGAACATCGCGTCCACACCCTCCAACTGGCTGGCCTCCGCGCTCAGTTGGACGATATCGCTGGGTGAGGCATTTTCCAACGCCGACACCACCGCCGGCGACGACAGCACCGGCGAATTGAGATTCGACAAGGTTTGCAGCAGATCCGACACACCCGGGTTCATCGAAGTGGAACCCATTTCGCGCACCTCCAACTGTCCTATCGGCAGCCGCCGTCATAGTCTTTAGAGGCCCGCGCGTTTTTTCCTGGTAAGTCTGCCCGTGTATACTGGGCCCGTGGAAGCGCAATCGGTCCCCCTGGAGGGCTTCGACGACAAACCCGCCCTGCCACTCTGGCTGCTGGCCCCCACAGCGGCGTTGATGTTGTTGACCTTGTACCTGGTGTTCGAATGGGTCCCGACCGAGGCCACCATGGGAATTATCCAGCGGATCTTCTACTTCCACGTGCCGGCAGCCGCGGTTTCCTTCCTGGCCTGCTTCGTGGGAGGGGTGGCCAGCATCCTCTACCTGATTACGCGCAACGAAAAGTACGACGACCTGTCGCTGGCGGCCAACGAATCCATCGTGGCTTTCGAATCGGTCAACATCGTGATGGGGTCGCTGTGGGCGCGGCCGGTCTGGGGCATCTGGTGGACCTGGGACGCCCGGCTGACCTCCTCCTTCGTCCTCCTTTTCCTGTATGCCGCGTATCTGATGGTGCGGCGCGCGGCGCCGGTGGAGGGCCGCGGAGTGGTCTGCGCGGTGATCTGCATTCTGGGCATGCTCGACGTGCCCCTGATTTACATGTCCAACCGGCTGTTCCGCACACAGCACCCGTCCCCTGTGCTGGGCGGCGGCGAGAATTCCGGTCTCGCTCCGGACATGCTCAAGACCTTCCTGGTGGCCTTGGTGACTATGATCCTGCTGTGGTGGTGCGTGCTGCGCGTGCGGCGCAGGGTGGCACGCCTCGACCGCGCCGTGGAGGCCCTCACGCGCCAGGCCAACGAGCTGGTGGACGCCGGAACGATACGCTTATGATGCGGAATCTGAGCTGGTTGTTCTATGCCTATGGCGCCGGCTGGCTGCTGATCTTCGGCTATCTGTTCTGGATCGGCCGCCGCGAGCGACACCTCCGGCGGAAGGTGGCCGAACTGCACGAACTGCTCAACGAAAAGGCGGCCAAGAAGTAGAAACGCCTGCCACGG
>DATJRE010000553.1:0-24636 GCA_035505095.1 Bryobacteraceae bacterium
GTACCCGCGCCCCTGCGGCCGGCTCCGCGGATGTGGCCGGACCGGGGGCTGTTCGCTGCCTGGCTGGGCCATAGCAGCGTGCTCCTGAAGATCGACGGCACCCTCGTCCTCACCGATCCGGTGTTCAGCCGCCGCATCGGCATCAACCTGGGGCCGCTGACCCTGGGCCTGAAGCGCCTGGTGGCCCCCGCGCTCACCGTGCGCGATTTGCCGCCCATCGATCTCGTGCTGCTCTCCCACGCCCACATGGACCACTTCGATTTGCCGAGCCTCCGCCGCCTGGCGCACCGCCGCACCACGGTGGTGACGGCCACGCGCACCGCCGACTTACTGCGTGTCCGCCGCTACGGCGCGGTGCGCGAACTGGGCTGGGATGAGCGCGTGCGCGTGGGGCCGCTCGAAATCCGCGCCTTTCGCGTGAACCACTGGGGCGCCCGCATGCGCAGCGACGTCTATCGCGGCTACAACGGCTACACCATCGAAGCCGGCCGCCACCGCGTGCTGTTCGGCGGCGATACGGCCCTCACTGGCGCCTTTCGAGGGCTACGAAGCTCGCGGCCGTTCGACCTTGCCATCATGCCGGTGGGCGCCTACAATCCCTGGATCCATTACCATTGCACCCCCGAGCAATCCTGGCAGATGGCCTCCGAAGCGGGCTTCGAACACTTCCTCCCGGTACACCATCAGACTTTCCCGCTGAGCCGCGAGCCGTACTGGGAACCCATCGAGAGAGTCTACGGCGCGGCCGGCGCGCACCCTGAGCGGGTGGCCGCCGCCCAGATCGGCGCCGAGTTTCGGGCCGGCTAGAAGCCAGCGAAGTCTTCGACCTCAAACCAACGAGGCAGTAGACGCGGCCTTCGTAGCGGCCTTGCCCTGGCCCCCTGTGGCCCACAGGCTGAACCAAGCCCCGATCTCCGTCGGCAGAAATGCGATTGGCATGGTGGACGTGGGGGGATTCGAACCCCCGACCCCGGCGTTGCGAACGCCGTGCTCTCCCAACTGAGCTACACGCCCACGGGCGCGTCGATAGCTACAATATAGCAGATGACGGGGAACCGGATCGCCACACAGTTGCGCCGCATGCGGCGCGATTGGGACCGCCGGGCGCGCGAGAACGCCCGCTTCTATGTTGCCACTTACCAGGATCAATGGTCCGATGCCGAGTTCTTCCGTTCGGGCCAAGAGACCTTCCGCGAACAGATTCTCACCGACCTCCAAAACATCTGCCAGGGCCAGGACCCGCGCGCCATGCAGGTTCTCGAAATCGGCTGCGGCGCCGGACGCGTTACCCGCGCCCTCGGCGGCCACTTCGGGCACGTCTACGCCGTCGATATCAGCCCCGAGATGGTCCGCCAGGCCCGCCGCGGGCTGGCCGATTTTCCCAACGTGCGGGTCTTTCGGAATAACGGCCGCGACCTTTCGGTCATCCGCGGCAGTTGGTGGAATCGCTGGGGCATTGGAAGGAAATTGCAAGTGGATTTCGCATTTTCCTGCATCGTATTTCAACATATTCCCAACCGCGAAATCATCGAAAGTTATGTTCGTGAAGTGAACCGCCTTCTCCGCCCCGGAGGTCTGTTTAAATTCCAGGTGCAAGGCAGCCCCCGCGTCCAGGCCGATGCCGACGATACCTGGGTGGGCGTTTCGTTCTCCGAACCCGAAGCCCGCGAAATGGCCTCCCGCTGCGGATTCGAGATGCGCTACCACGACGGCGCCGGAAGCCAATATTACTGGCTCTGGTTTTTTAAGGAGCGGGAGATCGGCTGACTCGCCAAGCGGCTCCGCGGCCGCCATTCCGGCGCCCTCCCGCCCGGAAAACTCTGGGATCAGGACGTTTTTCCCTTCTCCGGATCGCCCGCGCGGCCCGCGCCCGCCTTGCTTTCGGACGTTTTCTTTCTCCGGCTCTCCCAGTATTTTTTCATACGCTCGGACACTTCCTGCCTTTCCTTCGATCCCATCGATTTCCGGCCCCGGCGCTTCCCGCTTTCGGCCGCCGGCGGCGAGGCTGCCTCCGCCGCTCTTTGCAACTCTTCCAATGAGGCGATTACGCGTTCGAGTTTTTCTTTCTCCGCGTACAAGTCTTGTATGGCTTTGTATAGGTCCATCGCGTCTCAAACCGCAACAGTGACCGCAATGCAAACGCGGTCAAAAATGATGGTACATCGGAAAGAAGACGCACTTCTACGCGAAATCGGGATTACCGGATCATAAATGGCCAGTGAAGTACCAATTTATATCCGAGTGTAGTAATAGCCAGGAATATCGCTCCGGCTATGAGCAATAGTACAACAGTTGCAACGGTTAGCGCCTTACGCCACGGGAATCGCCGGTTTTCACGATGCAACACGAGCAGATAGCTGGCGAAAATTCCCAAGTAAAATAACAGGCACATGGGCGTCGCAAACAGCATCAGATTGAAAACATCGGGCGTTGGTGTGACTACCGCGGCAATGATGAAGATCGCCAGAATTGCGTAGCGGCTGTGGGCGAGCAGGAACGACGGGGTGACAATTCTTAGTAGTGCGAGGAAGAAAATCAGCACCGGCATTTCGAAAACCAAGCCCACACCGAGCACCACGTTCACGAATAAATCGAAATATTCCGTGATCGAGACCATCGGCTTGACGTAATTTCCCCGCCCGATGCTCAGCAGAAAAGTCAGTCCGTACCGGAACACCACGAAATACGCAAATACGCCGCCTATAATAAACAGCCCCGCCGAACACAAAATAAATGGCGCGGCCCAGCGCTTCTCCCGCCGGTATAGCCCCGGCGAAATGAACGCCCAGATCTGGTACATGATCCACGGCGACGCCAGAAAAATCGAGCACACAATCGGCAGCTTCACCCAGATAATCTGGAACGCCTCCATGGGCGAGATCTGCACTAATTCGGGATCGTAATGCAGTGTGCTTAGGGCCGTCACTGCCGGTTGGCAGACAAACGCCCAAAGTTGGTTGGAGAAGGCCAGGCTGCCGACAAACGCTACCGCCACCCCGATCACCGAGCGGATGATGCGCGCGCGCAACTCCTCCAGGTGCTCGAGGAACGACATGCGCAGCATGCCCTCTTCTTCCTCATCGCTGTCGCCGTCGGCAGAAGGAGGACGCGGCGGACCCGGAGGCCCGCCGCGTCCAAATAGCCGGCGCTTCGGACCTGCTGGCGCTAGCGCCGTCGAGCGCACACTCCCCTGTGGGGGAACGCCCGCCCCCATGGTGTCGTCACTGGATGCCATGTTTCAGCTTATGTGTTGTGTTCAGCCGTCGTGGAAGCGGATTCGTGGTCCCCCGGCATGGCGGTGTGTTCCGCGGTCTCGATGGCGCCCCCGTGGGCCCCCTCGGCGGAATTTCCGTTGGCCTGGTGCACGATTGCCGTCTCCGAGCCATGGGCTACGGTGCCTTCCGGCAAAGCGGCGGGTGATTCAGCGCCCTGAGGTGCGGATGCGCTTTCAATGGATGGGTTGGTGGCAGTCGAATCGGCCGATTCCGTCCCGTATGATCCTTCATAACCGGACTCATACGACGAGTAATCGTAATTGTAAGTGTCGTACTGATACTGATTCGCGACTTGTTTTAGCGACTCGGTCTCCTGCTCCAGGCTTTTCATTTCTCGGTCGAACGTGGCTTTCAGCTCGTTCGACGCACGGCGGAACTCGGTCATCGCCTTTCCCAGCGTTCGCCCCAGTTCGGGCAGTTTCTTCGGCCCGAACAGTAACAGCGCCAGGAGGAAAATGAACACGGTTTCCTGCCAGCCTAACGTGGGGATGATTTGCGCTACTAGTGCGCTACCCATCGTTTCAACTCCTTCCGGGGGGTCTGTTTCCACCTAATCATAGCATGTGCGCCGTAGCCCAATTTTCGACCCGGCCGCCCCGCGCCGGTTCCGAGCTTGAGGAAATCCGCCGCCACGAGATCGAATCCACCGGCACCCGCGAAGCCATCCGGCAGATCTCCGGCTTGCCCGCATCCTGCCCCCGCGCTTTCCCCGCGTCCACCGCCCCGCATCCCCCGTCCCTTGCCTGATATCATGTAACCCATGCGAAAAATCGGAGTCTGCCTGGTGGTTTTCTGCGCCCTTCCGGCCCTCGCCCAGAAGCCCGCGAAGAAAGCCAAATCCCCTACGCCCGCGCCCGCCGCGGCGGCGCCCCAGAGAATCGACCAAGCCTACACCGCCAAAATCAAGGAATACACCACCGAGCCTTTCTTTCTCACCGAACTGGTGGACCACCTGCCGGCCTCCGATACCGTCCCCTCGCCCGACAAGATCCTGGGCCACATCATCGGCGCTCCCAACAAGCTCACCTACGTCAAAGACATCAACGCCTACATGCGCGACCTCGAGAAGGCCTCCAAACGCGTGAAGGTGTTCTCCATCGGCAAATCCGAAGAGGGCCGCGAGATGATCCTGGTGGCCATCTCGGACGAGGAGCATATCGCCAACCTCGACCACTACCGCGACATCACCGCCCGCCTCGCCGACCCCCGCCGCACCCCGCAGGCCGAAGCCGATAAGCTCATCGCCGAAGGCCTCCCCATGTACTGGGCTTCGGGCAGCATTCACTCGCCCGAAACCGGCTCGCCCGAAATGCTCATGGAGCTGGCCTACCGCCTTGCCGTTGAAGAGTCGCCGGTCATTCAGAACATCCGCAAAAACTCCATTGCGCTCATCACCCCGGTAGTCGAAACCGATGGCCGCGACCTCGAAGTGGACGTCTACAACTACCGCAAAGAGAACCCCGGCAAGCCCGCCCCGCCGCTGGTCTACTGGGGCAAGTACGTGGCCCACGATAACAACCGCGACGGCATCGGCATGGCTCTCGCCCTCAGCCGCAATATGATGGGCGCATTCCTCGGGTTCCACCCCACCGTGCTCCACGACCTCCACGAATCCGTGCCCTTCCTCTACGTGTCTACCGGCATGGGTCCCTACAACGCCTGGCTCGATCCCCTCACCATCGACGAGTGGCAGAAGATGGCTTACGTGGATGTTGAAGGCCTCACCCGGCGCGGCGTTCCCGGCGTCTGGACCCACGGCTACTACGATGGCTGGGCGCCCAATTACATGTTCTACGTGGCCAACGGACACAACTCCATCGGCCGCTTCTACGAGACCTTCGGTGCGGGCGGCGCCGATACCGGCGAGCGCACCGTCCCCGCCACTTCCACCAGCCGCACCTGGTACCGCCCCAACCCGCCGCTGCCGCGCGTCAACTGGTCCCTGCGCAATAACATCAACCTGCAGGAAAGCGGCATGCTCATCGCCATGAACGGGGTGGCCACCAACCGCACCGAGTACCTCTCGAACTTCTACCTGAAGAGCGTGCGCAGCGTCAAAAAGGCGGCCAACGAAGGCCCCGCGGCCTGGGTGATCCCCGGCGACGACCCGCGGCCCGGCAACGCCGCAGACCTGGTCAACCTCCTGCGCATGCAGGCCGTCGAAGTGGACCGCCTGAACGCCGCCACCGAAGTCCCGGTCAACGACACCAAGAAGGAAAAATTTCCCGCCGGCAGCTACGTGGTCCGCATGGACCAACCCTACAGCCGCATGGCCGACATGCTCCTCGATGTGCAGTACTACAACATTACGGACCCTGCCCCGTACGATGATACCGGCTGGACTATGGGACCTACCCACAACGTAGCTACAGTACGGGTCACCAAGCCCGATATCCTCAGCGCCCCCATGACCCTCCTCACCGGCCCGGCCAAACCGGGCGGCGGCGTATCGGGCCCCTCTTCCGCCCCGGCCTACCTGATCGCCCACGATGCCGATAACATCCTGGCCACGCTCCGTTTCAAGCTGAAGGACATTAAAATGTTTGCCGCCGAAGCGCCCTTCAAGTCCGAAGGCCGCGACTACAATCCCGGCTCGTTCATCATCAAAGCCGATGGCAACCCCGGCGGCCTGCGCGCCCGCCTGGAATCGGAAGCCGCAGCGCTGGGCGTCACGGTCACCGCCGCCGCCTCCGTCCCGCAGGTCGCCATGCACGAGCTGGCCGTGCCCCGCATCGCCATCGTTCACACCTGGACCAACACCCAGAACGACGGTTGGATCCGCGTGGCCTTCGACCGCACCGAAATCCCCTACGATTACATCTCCGACCAGAAACTCAAAGACATCTCCGACCTGCGCTCCAGGTACGACGTGATCCTCTTCAGCCCCGTCGGCGGCACCGCCCAACGCATCGTCAATGGCAGCGCCGGCCGCGGCGGCGTTCCCATCCCCTTCAAGAAATCCGCCCTCACCCCCAACATCGGCGACGCCCCCGACCAGACTGACGACACCCGCGGCGGCATGGAGTTGCAGGGCCTCTTCAACGTCGCCAAATTCATTGAGAATGGCGGCCTGTTCATCACCATCACCGGCAACGCCTCCATCCCCATCGATTACGGCCTGGTCGAAGGCGTCAACATTCAGCAGGCCCCCGATTTGCAGGCTCGCGGCAGCATCCTCGAATCGGTCATTGCCGATAAGCTCAGCCCCATCGCCTACGGCTACGGCGATCGCCTGGCGGTCTATTTCAACCAGGGACCCGTCTTCTCCGTGGCTGCCGGCGGCTTCGGTGGCCGTGGCGGCCGCGGTGGCGGAGGTGGCGGACGGGGCGGTCGTGGCGGACGGGGCGGCGCCGCTGCCGATAACGAGGGCCGCGCCCGGCCCACCGGCCGCGGAGGCCCCACCGATCAGGACACCCCGCAGGGCCGTCCGCTGGAGATGGCCTCTCCCCCGCGCGGCCAAGCCACCGCGGGTGAAGATTCACAGGTCGCCGAAATGGGCGGCGGCGGTGGGGGATTTGGCCGCGGCGGCGCCGCCGTGCCTCCCGAAATGCGCCCCCGCATCGTCGTCCGTTTCGCCCCCGAAAACGAGCTGTTCGTCTCCGGCATGCTGGCGGGCGGCCGCGAGCTGGCCGGCACCCCCACGGTGGTCGATGTCCCGCGCGGCAAGGGCCACGTACTGATGTTCGCCAACAATCCCATGTGGCGCAGCGAAACTCAGGGCAGCTATTTCCTGATCTTTAACGCCGCCCTCAACTACGACCACCTGGGCGCCGGCATTCAGGCAGCGCCCGCGGGCGGACGCCGTGGACGTTTGTCGAGCGGCGGCGGAAGGTAGCTCCGCCGCTCATTCGATGCGGAGCGCCCCGCCCTCGGCCCGCGGTCTCCTTGCCGATCGGCGCCCGGTCAAGGGAGGAGAATTCCGCCGGGCTGGGGCGCATCCATCGCGAACTCGCCGGCACGGTAAACCCGCCGCCCGTTGCATTCCGGATAGCTCCGCGACCCGCGCACCGGTCTATGGTGTGATGTCTTCACCCGCTCGGTTTGGACGTTTCCCAGATCACCACCGGCCCCCGCCCGGATCAGATCGGTCTCGGCCACGACATGCGCTGCCTCAGCGTCATGCAACATTGTGAGATCCCCACCCGGCTGCCGGCGCCAGCACCATCTTTCCCGATGTTGCCGGCTTGGGACGCTGCCTGCGCTGGCATTCGCACCATGCTGCTATGGAGCCAATTCACCCATCGGCGCGTGCCAGCAGCATGGCCTAATCGTACACTGCGTGGAGCACCTTCTTCAGATCTTCCCAGGCCTCGCGCTTGGCCGCCTGGTTGTAGGCCCGCAGCAGGTAAGACGGGTGGTAAGTCACCATCACCGGAATATCCCGCCACTGGAACCACTTACCCCGCATCTTAGTAACTCCCTCTTTGTGCCCGGTAAGTGCGCGCGCGGCCGTGCCTCCCAGTGCCACGATCGCCTTGGGGTGGATGGTGTTCAACTGGCGGTAGAGAAACTGGCCGCACATCTCCATCTCGTCCGCTTCCGGCGTGCGGTTGCCCGGCGGGCGGCACTTCACCACATTGCAGATGTACACATCGGCGCGTTTCAGGTCGATGCCTTCCTTCCGCGCGGTCCCCTCGATCATCTGGGTCAGCAACTGGCCGGCCCGCCCCACGAAAGGAATGCCCTTCTCGTCTTCGTCCTGGCCAGGCCCTTCGCCCACGAACACCAGTTGCGCCTGCTCATTACCCACGCCGAAGACGATGTTCGTCCGCGCTTCGCACAGCCGGCAGCGGTGGCAATCGCCGATGTCCTCGCGGATCTGCGCCAGCGTCTCGCCCGGAGGGGCCAGCGGCGGCAACTCGGCAGGTGCCGCCGCCGCGGGCGCGGCCAACCGTTCCGCCTGCTCCGCCGGCCCTGCCTCCGAAGCCGCGGCCGCAACTCCAGGCGCCGAGGGTTGCCGGTACAGCGTCTGGATGCCCAGGTCGCGGTAATACTCCAGGTACTGGCGCAGCCTCTCAGTGTCCATACTCGGCGTGCAGCGCCAGCCGCAGCTTCAGCACTTCATCGAAGATGCGGTCGGCAATCTCGCGTTTGGGCGCCCGCGGCAGTGGAATCGATTCGCCCGTGCGTAACAGCAGCACCACTTCGTTCTGGTCGGATTCGAAGCCCACATCTGCGCCGCCCACCAGGTTGGCCACCAGCATGTCGCAATTCTTGGATTCCAGCTTGCGGCGCCCCTCCTGGATCAGGTTCTGCGTCTCCGCCGCAAAGCCCACCAGCAACTGGTCGCCCTTCTTGCGCCCGATCTCGGCCAGGATATCCGGCGTCGGGTCCAGTTCCAAAGATAGGCGCGCGGCGGTCTTCTTGACTTTCTGGTCGGGAACCTTACTCAGGTGGAAATCGGCCACCGCCGCCGCCTTGATCACGATCCCGGCTTCCGCCAGCCGTTCCATCACCCGGTCGCGCATCTGGTTGGCCGTGCGCACGTGGACCGTCTCCACTCCGCGCGGCGCCGCCAGGTGCACCGGCCCCGAAACCAGAATCACCCGCGCGCCCCGCGCCGCCGCGGCCTCCGCCAGCGCGTAACCCATCTTGCCGCTCGAGCGATTGGAAATGTAGCGCACCGGGTCCAGCGGCTCCTCGGTCGGGCCGGCCGTCACCAGCACGGTTTCGCCCTCCAGGTCCGTGCGCCGCTGCAGTTCCTGGAAAATCGCCGCGGCAATCGTCTCCGGCTCCGCCAGCCGTCCCGGTCCCGTCATTCCGCAAGCCAGGTAGCCGCTGCCCGGTTCCACAATCCGATGCCCGCGCCGCCGCAGCGTTTCTACATTCGCCTGCGTCGCGGGATGCTGCCACATGTTCACGTTCATCGCCGGCGCGATCACCACGGGACCGGTGAACGCCAGGTACAGCGTTGTCAGGAAGTCGCCCGCCAAGCCGTGCGCCAACTTGGCCAGCAGGTCGGCCGTGGCCGGCGCGATGGCCAGCAAATCGTGCTCCTGGGCCACCGAAATGTGCTCGATGGCCGCCTCGATGGCAAACAGGTCCGTCAGCGTCTTGCGGCCAGTCAGCGCGGCGAACGTCAGCGGGGTGACGAACTTCTGCGCCGCCGCCGTCATCACCGCCTGCACCGCATGATCCTGCTCCATGAGCAGGCGCGCCAGTTCCGCCGCCTTGTACGCGGCGATCCCGCCTCCAACGCCTAGAAGGATCCGCATGGCCAGAAACCAACCCTCGCGTTTCCGTTCCCACGAGCCGCCCGGCTAGATGCCCGGCTCGGCCGGCAGTTCCTCGGGCGCCTGCCCCGTGAGGCTGTACTTCACCAGTCCGCGCCTTACTTCTTCGGTGGCGATCACGGTAGGCTTCTTCGACGATGTCGGCAGCACCGGGCGCGCCCCGCCCTGCAACTGCCGGGCCCGCTTGGCGGCTACGATGATGAAGCGGTAAGTGCTCTGGTCCGGGTCGTCCGGGATGGTGCAGTGCGCGTTATTGCGGGGAGCTTTGTCGCCCATATCTTCCAATACCTCTCAAACTTGAAATGTCTCCAGAATCGGCCGGATCTGGTCCTCGATGCGGGTTCGCCGCACCCGTTCGGCGCAGACAATGGCGCTCAAAACGGCATCCGATTGCGCCAGGTCGCGATTGATCAACACATAATCGTACGCTTCGTAATTACGGATTTCCTCGGCCGCATCCCGAAGCCGCCGGGCAATCACGTCGTCGCGATCCTCACTCCGCGCGCGGAGCCTCTGTTCCAGAATCTGACGTGAAGGAGCCAGGATAAAAACGGTTACCGCCTCGGGGATCTGACCTTTTAATTGTCTCGCACCTTGCACGTCGATGTCGAGTACCAGGTCCTTGCCCTGCGCCCGCGCCGATTGCAGCACCCCCCGGTGCGTCCCGTAATAATTCCCGAACACCAGCGCCCACTCCAGGAACTCGCCACGGTCGATCATCCGCTCGAACTCCTCCCGCGACACGAAGTGGTAATCCTTCCCATCCCGCTCCGCCCCCCGCGCTGCCCGGCTGGTATAGGAAACCGAAAACGTAATATCCGGAAACCGCCCCAGCAGGCGCGCCACCAGCGTCGACTTCCCCGATCCCGAGGGAGCCGAGATAATAAAAACGGTCGTCATAGAGGGACGAAAAACCCGACGCGGAGGCGCGGAGACGCGGAGGAACACACGGAGAACGCCAAAGGAGCTTTCCTCAGCGCCTCTCTCCGCGCCTCCGCGTCTCCGCGTCGCTTTTTTTCTCTCCTCATTCCAGGTTCAGCGACTGCTCCCGAATCTTATCGATCTCCGACTTCGCCGCCAGCGCCAGCTCCGTGATCGTGAGACCAAGGTCCCCCAATCCGCCGGTCTTCGAGAGCACCGTATTGGACTCCCGGTTCATTTCCTGCAACAGGAAATCCAGCCGCTTGCCCACCTCGCCGTCTCCGGCCAGCATCTGGTCCACTTGCGCCGCATGCGTTCGCAGCCGCACCAGCTCCTCCGCAATATCGCTGCGGTCGGCCAGCAGTGCCGCCTCCTGCGCCAGCCGCTGCGGGTCGATCTGCGCCCCGTGCAGCAGGTCCGACAGCCTGTCCCGCAGCCGCTTCTGAAAGGCTGGAATGGCGCCCTCCCGAATCTCCTCCATGCGGCTCACCAGCGTGCCAATGCCGCGGCATCGCTGGCTCATTTCGGCTGCCGTCACCGCGCCTTCCCGCTCGCGGAACTGGTTCAGCACCACCACCGCCTCGCGCGTGGCCTCCAGCACCGCCTGGGTCAGAGCATCGCCGGGTTCCTCTTCCGCCTCCGCGCTGAATACGCCCGGCAGGCGCAGCGCGGCATTCAAATCCGGTTGGCCGGCCAGCCCATACAGCGCCCGGGCCTCCTGGAAAGCGCGCATGTAAGTGTCTACCAACGCCCGGTTCCACGCCCCGCCGGCCCCGCTCATCGTGCGCACCGTGCCCACGTGCACCTGCACGTGCCCGCGCGCCAACCCTTCCTTAATAATGCCCCGCACTTCGTTCTCCAGCGGATCCAGCTCCGGCGGCAAATGAAAATGCAGGTCCAGCCCGCGATGGTTGACGCTCTTCAGGCTCACCACCACCTCGCCCTCCGCCACGGCCCGGCGGACGCGGGCAAACCCCGTCATGCTGCGCACGCTCACAAATCGGCTCCCTGGCTCAACGGCCGCTCCACGGTCTGGAATTGCAGCTCGTGCAGCCGCTGGTAAATTCCTCCCCGCGCCATCAGCTCTTCATGCGTGCCGGTCTCGCGCACGCGCCCCTTCTCCAGAACCACAATCTTGTCGGCCCGGCGGATGGTCGAAAGCCGGTGCGCGATCACAATCACGGTGCGATGCTCCATCAGGTTCGCCAGCGCTCTTTGTACCAGCATTTCGCTCTCCGTGTCCAGATGGCTCGTAGCCTCGTCCAGAACCAGGATAGGCGCGTTCTTCAGCAGCGCCCTGGCGATGGCGATGCGCTGCCGCTGCCCGCCGCTCAAACGCACTCCCCGGTCGCCCAGCACCGTGTCGTATCCCTCCGGCAGCCGTTCAATGAACTCATCCGCCAGGGCGGTCTCCGCAGCCTTCCGGACCCGCTCCATGGGCGTTCCCGGGTGGCCGTACGCGATGTTGCGAGTCACCGTGTCGTTAAACAAGAAGGTGTCCTGCGCCACCATGCCGATCTGCGCGCGCAGGCTGGCCAGGTCCAGGTCCCGCACGTCGCACCCATCCACCTTCACCGCTCCGCCCGTCACATCGTAAAATCGCGGCAGCAAATGGGCAATGGTGGTCTTGCCCCCGCCCGAAGCGCCCACAATGGCTACCACCTCGCCCGCCCGCACCGTCAGGTTCAGGTTGGGAATATGGAAACCAGCCGGCGCCGAAGGATAGTGAAACGAAACTCCTTCGAAGGCGATCTCGCGCGCAAACGGCGCCAGCTTCAGCGCCCCCGGCTTCTCGGCGATCTCCTCAATGTGATCCAGGTACTCGAACACTTTGTGCGATGCCCCGAGGGCCTGCTCGAAAATGTTGTGGATGCCCACCAGGCGCTTCACCGGCTCCAGCAGCATCACCAGCGCAAACACAAAGCTGGCGAAATCGGCGGGCTTCAGCGCGCCGGCCTTGATCTGGTTACGCGCGAAAATCAGCAGGCCGACAATCGTCACCGCCCCCACCATCTCGATCAGCGGCGACGAGAGCGCCTGCTGCATCACGTAGCGCAGGTTGATCTTGAGCAGCTTTTGCGCGGCATCCCGAAAACGCCGCGATTCATACGGCTCGGCGCCAAACGCCTTCACCACCATGTGGCCGCTCAGGGTCTCCTGCAAAATCTGGTTCAGTTCCCCCTGCCGGTCCTGCGTGCTGCGGGTCGTCCGGCGGATCCGCTGCCCGATGCGCAGCGTCGGCAGCACCACCAGCGGCAGCACCAGGAAACTCACCAGCGCCAGTTGCGGGTCCTTCCCCACTACCACCAGCAGCAGCGCCGCGGCCATGAAGATCTGCCGCAGGAAATCGGCCAGTATGTGCGAGGTGGCCAGTTGCACCTTGTCGATGTCGTTCATGATCGACGACATCAGCCGCCCGGTCGAGTGCGCCTCGAAGAATTCCGCGCCCTGCTTGAGTACTTTATCGAAGACCGTGTTTCTTAAGTTAGTAACTGCCGAAAAGCCGACATAATTCACCAGGTAGTTGCCGAAGTAATCGCACACTCCCTTAATGAGAAAAACCGCGACGATGGCGAAAGCCACCAGGCTCGCCATGTTATGAATGGATACCGGCACGATCTGGTTGAGGTCGATGTTGCGATGCAGCAGCGGAATCGTGTACAGGTGGATCGGCTCATCCGGCGCGTGGATATCCAGCACCTTATACAGAATCGGCCCGATCAGCAGCGGGATCATGCCGGTCGCCGCCCCCGCCGCCGCCATCAGCAGCACCGACGCCACCAGGTGCACCGAGTAGCGCCGGGCGAAGGAGAGCAGCCGCAGCAGTTCGCTCATGCCGCCACCCGCAGCCGCGCCAGCGCCTCAAGCACCTGGGCCGGCCGCACCTGGGCGATCCCGCCCGGCGCCGCGATCACCTCCGAAGGCGTGCGCCAAGGCGCCCAGACCTCCGCGTCGGAGGGCCCGAAAATTACCACCACCGGCAGCCCGAAGGCCGCCGCCATGTGCGCCGGTCCCGAATCGTTGCCCACAAACAGTGCCGCGCCGGCCAGCAGATTCTTGACTTCCCCCAGCGGCGCGCCGTGCAGCCTGCGGAATTCGGCGAACGCCGAAAGATCGTCCTCCGCGCCGCCCAGAAAAACCGGCTCCATGCCGCACCGCCCGAGGTGCCGCGCCACTTCCAGGAACCCCGCCGCGGGCCAGGTCTTTTCCGCCGTAGCCGCCGCCGGATGGAGTACCGCCCAGCCGCCACCCTTTCCCGCGCCGCCGTCCGCCGTCAGCCGTGCCCGCGGAATCTCACCCACCGGCACGCCCAGGTAAAACATCGCGCTAGCCAGATGTTCCGCCGTGTGCACCTTGCGTGCCACGCCCAGAATCTCCTGTGCTCGCGGAATCCGAATGTTATACGCGGCGCCGTGGCGGAAATGGGCGAAGCCCGCCCGATACCTCGCGCCCGAAAGAGCCGTCATCCACGCACTGCGGGTTCCGCCGTGCAGGTTCAGGCAAAGCCGTGGCCGGAACCGCCGCAGCGCGCCCAATTGCGGTCCCAGAATCTGTTCCACATCCGGGTTGCCTTCGAAGACCGCGCGGAAGCGTTCCTCCACCACCACCGCCACGCGCAGATCGGGCCGCGCGCGTTTGAGGACTTGCAGCGCGGGAGTAGTGAGAACGCAATCGCCTAAAGACCGCAGCCGCACAAGGGCGACCCGGCTCTCCCGCGGCAAACCTTCCAGAACGGTTTCCACAGCCCTCTAATCTTCGATCTTCGCCTCATCCACCAGCATCACTGGGATGCTGTCCCGCACCGGATAAACCCGGTGGCACTCGATGCACCGCAACCCGCTCTGGTCAGCCTTCAGCTCAAGCGTCGCCTTACACACCGGGCACACCAGGATTTCCAGCAATTCTTTGCTGATAGCCATAGCGAACCTCCAGTTTAGCAGGGCCGCCCGCCCCTCGGGCTCGTGTTTAGCCGCGCGTTTTCCCGCCCCTTTACGCCGCCGCCTGCATCTCCTGCCGGGCCTTCGCCACCACCGCCAGGTATTGCCGCGCGCGCTCCTCAATCGCTTCGTAGCGGCCCTGCTTGATGGCCTGCGCATCCACCAGCTCTCCGCCCACTGCCACCGCGCAGGCGCCGGCTTTGAGGAACTCGCCGGCCGTCTCCAGGTTGACGCCGCCGGTCGGGATCATCTGGATCTGCGGAAACGGTCCCTTGAGCGCCTTGATATACTTTGCGCCGCCCACATTGCCGCAGGGGAAGATCTTCACCACGTCCGCGCCGGCTTCCCACGCCGCCAGCACTTCGGTGGGAGTAAGCGCGCCGGGGCAGATCACCTTCGAGTACCGCTTGCACATTTCGATGGTGGCGGGCCGCAGGCTCGGGGTCACAAAAAACTCCGCGCCCGCCAGCATGCAGATGCGCGCCGTCTCCGGGTCGAGCACCGTGCCCGCGCCCAGTACCAGCTTTCCTCCAAACTGGTCGGCCACTTTTTCCAGGGCCCGCACGGCCCCCGGAACGGTCATGGTAATTTCGGCCGCGCGCACGCCGCCATGATAAAGCGCTTCCACCGCGCGAACGGCCGCCTCGGTTGAGGAGGTGCGCACCACCGGGACCAGGCCAATCCCGGTGATGAAGTCCAGGATCTCTTTTGAGTTCATCAGCTTTACCGTATCACGCGGCGCCTGCCCCGGCGCCAGGCCGCGGCTTGCGCCATTAGCATTGCCCCTCGCCACCCGCCGACCGCTACAATCGGGAACGGACATGTTTTCCTCGCGCTTCCAGTGGGATTTCCAGCCGAACCGCGTCACCCGGACTCTGCAGGCCCGCCGCCGCGCCGGCGCGCGCATTCTCGATCTGACCGAGTCCAACCCCACCCACGCCAGCTTGGCCTATCCGCCGGAGATTCTGGCCGCCTTCGCCGACCCGGGCATCCTGCGCTACGACCCCGCCCCCGCCGGAATGCCTGCCGCCCGAGAGGCCGTCGCGGCCTACTATGCGCGGCGCGGCTGCGCGGTCGATCCCGGCCGCATCCTGCTCACCGCCAGCACCAGCGAAGCCTACGCCTACCTCTTCAAACTGCTGTGCGATCCGGGCGATGCGGTGCTCGTCCCGCGCCCGTCGTACCCCCTGTTCGAATTTCTCGCCCGCATGGAATCGGTCGAGGTGCGCCCGTATCCCCTGGTCTATCACGGCGGGTGGAGCATCGATCTGGACGCGCTTGCCGCGGCTGTTACTGCGCACACCCGCGCCGTGGTGCTGGTGAATCCCAATAACCCCACCGGGTCCTTCGTAAAGCTCGGCGAGTTGGAAGCCTTGGTCCGCCTCGCATCCGAACGCCGCCTGGCGCTCATCTCCGACGAAGTCTTCTCCGACTACGCGCTCTCGGCCGATCCGGCGCGCGTGCCCACGCTCGCCGCAGTCGAAGACTGCCTGGCTTTTTCCATGAGCGGGCTTTCCAAAATCGCCGGGCTGCCGCAAATGAAGCTCGGCTGGATTGCCGCCGCGGGACCCGAACCGCTGCGCACCCAGGCCCTTGAGCGGCTGGAGTGGATCGCCGACACATACCTCTCCGTCGGCACGCCGGTGCAATGCGCGGCGGCGTCCCTGTTGCAATCGGGCGAGGCCGTGCAGGGCCAGATCCGCCGGCGCACCGCCGAAAACCTGGCTCTAGCGCGCGACCGGTTCGCCGGGTCGCCCGCAACCGTCCTCGCCCTAGAGGGCGGATGGTACCTCACCTTGCAGGTGCCGCGCGTGCGCAGCGAAGAGGATTGGGTGGTGGAGTTGCTCGAAAGGCAGGACCTGCTGGTGCAGCCCGGCTTCTTCTACGATTTCGAATCCGAGGCCTACCTGGTCCTCAGCCTGCTGACCGATCCGGAGGTGTTTCGCGAAGGCCTGGCGCGGTTGAGCCTCGCCGACTGGTGATCGGGGATCGGTAACGGAGGCGCTCACCGGAACTTGCGCCGCTGGCGGAAGGCTTTCTCGATTACCCCCAGGGTGCCTTCGGTGATCTGTCTTTTGGGCAGATCCCGGCGCCGCACCCATTCCACCTGGCAGACATCGTCGCCCGCCGCCAGTTGGCCTCCGGTGATCCGGCACACGTAGTCGATCAGCACGTAGTGATACTCCGGGATCCCCTCGGCATCGCGCATGATGCGCTCGAAGATTTCCAGCACGCCCAGAGGCTCGATTTCCAGTCCGGTCTCTTCGCGCACCTCGCGCCGCACCGCATCGGCCAGCGATTCGCCGGTTTCGAGCGCCCCGCCGGGCAGCGACCACCAACCCTTCAGCGGCTGCTTGCCGCGCTGCGCCATCAGAATGCGGTCGCCATCCAGCAGGATCGCTCCCACCCCGACCAGCGGCCGCCGGGGATACCGCCGGTCGGACTCCGGAGGTGCATCCGATGGTGTCAATCAGCGATCTCCCCGCACAGCACCGACATGCCGCCCCGCGGACCATCCTTGCGCGATGCCCAATCCGCGCCCGTGCACCCGGCGCCCGGCCGATTCAGCCACCAGGGGTTGTGCTGACGCGAGCCATTTTCGCCGCGCTCCGGCGGAGAGCGACCCCGCTTCACCGCGGAGACACCAAAAGCCAAGTCGGCGCAGGCAGCCTCGGCCACGCCACCGCGGTGCGTTCGTGCCCTCGCCTTGGTCTTCTCCGCCCTTTCTCCGCGCTCTCCGCGTCTCCCCGGAAACTCCGCTCCCTCTGAGACCTTTCCTTCCTTTGGGTCTTCTCCGCGCTTCCTCCGCGTCTCCGTGTCTCCGCGTCGAATGGGCCCAGCGACCGCCTCTGGCCTGTCGGGAGTTTGCTCGCGCCAAGAAGATTGACAGCAGTGGATGCGTCTGCTCTGCGGTGAAGCCGACCCTCGCATCTCCGTCGCGCCTCGGCACAGTGCGAACCATCCCCGCAGCCGACTCGGAAGCATGGGGATTCAGGTGGTGGAGGCCTGCCGCCGCAGCTCGGTCCGCAGGGGTCACTCGGCGCCCTTCCCGTCCATCCGCAGGCGATAGACAAACGCGCCGGAGGTCACGATCAGCGACTTGCCATCCGCCTCGCCGAAGGTGCAGTTGGAGACCCGGCCCTTGATCGGGATGGTATGGAGATGCTGGCCCCCCGGCGTGTAGATCTCGATGCCGTTGGCCGTCACGTACAGATTGCCCTTGTCATCCACCGCCATGCCGCCCGGCACTCCCTCGATTCCCGAGATCAGCACGCGTTCGTTGGAGGTGTCGCCGTTGCGGTCCACGTCGTACACCCGCACGTTGCGCTCGTCGCTGTTCACCACATAGAGCAGCCGTCCGTTGGGCGAAAGGGCGATGCCGTTGGGCCGCCCCGCCGGCTTCGCCACCAGCTTCATGGGACCCTTCGGCGGGATGTGGTATACGCCATAAAACTCCAGCTCGCGGCTGTCCGCCTGGCTGCCGAAGGCCGGGTCGGTAAAGTAGACATGCCCGGTGCGGCTCACCGTCACATCGTTGGGAGCGTTCAGGCGCTTGCCTTCCCAACGCTCCGCGATCACTTCCACCACGCCTTTCTTATCCGTGCGGGTGACGCGGCGGGCGTGGGTTTCGCAGGTGTACAGGCGGCCTTCGCCGTCGAAGGCGTTGCCGCTGGGGCCGTGGGCGTCCTCGCGGTACACCTCGCTCACGTGGCCGGGGACCCACTTCCAGAGTTTACCGGTGGGGGTATCGCTGAAAATCAAGTAGCCGTCCTTCGACCAGGCCGGCCCTTCGGTGTAAGTCAGCCCCTGCGCCAGGCGCTCGATTTGGATCTTGGAGAAGTCCTGCGCGGCCAGCGGCAGCATGCCGATCGCGGCGCTCACTAACCAGCGGGAAAGCGGCATCGGCCGGAGATGCCGGCGGGTCTTCACCCGCTATTTCTCCTTGACCGTAAGGTTGTTGACCACGTCTTTGACGCCCTTGATTTTCTTGGCGAGCTTGGCTGCCTTGCCCCGGGCGGCCTCGGTGTCCACGGCGCCTGCCAGGATCACCACGCCCTGCTTGCAATCTACGTTGATCGCGCCACCCTTGACTTCCTGGTCGCCGGCCAGTTTGATGCGTACCTCATCGACGATCACATCGTCGCTGATGGGTTTGTTGTCGGCCAGGCAGAAGCTGGCGATAAAGCAAATCGCCAGGATGACAGAGCAGATTCTAATGATCATCTTCACCGCTCATTGTACGCCAGTCCAGCGCGTCCAGGAAGATAGCCTTTTCGCGCCATGCCTCCTCCACCCGTACGTGTAAGTCCAGATACACCTTAATACCGAACAGCCGTTCGATTTCCAGGCGCGCCTCGGTGCCGATCTTCTTCAGCATGGCGCCGCCGGCCCCGATCACGATGCGCTTCTGGCCGGGCCGCTCCACACGGATGGTGGCGAAGATGCGGGTAAGCCGCGGAGTCTCCTCCCAGCGGTCCACCGTCACCGCGACGGCATGCGGCACCTCCTGGCGGGTGGCCGCGATGGCTTTCTCGCGGATCAGTTCGGCGGCCAGGAAGCGCTCGGGCTGGTCGGTGACGTAATCCTCGGGGAAGTAAGCCGGGCCTTCGGGCAGACGCTCGATCACGGCGCTGCGCAGTTCGGCAAGGCCATCGCCTTTGAGCGCCGAGACCGGCACGCAATCGGCGAATGCGTGGTCCGCCTGGTATTGCTCGATGAGCGGCAGGAGGCGGGCTTTGTCGGGCAGACGGTCGATCTTGTTGAGCACCAGAAGCACCGGCGCGCCGGTCTTGGCGGCCAGTTGGATGGCGCGGTGATCCTCCTCGCCGAAAGGGCGGGTTGCGTCGGCTACGAACAGCAGCAGGTCGCGCTCTTCGATGGCCGCGCGCAGGGAGTGCATGAGCCGCCGGTTGAGCGGCGAATCACCCTGGTGAATTCCGGGCGTGTCCACGAAGACGATCTGCGCGCCGGGGAGGTTGACCACCCCCTGGATGGTGGTGCGGGTGGTCTGCGGCTGGTCGGCCACGATGGCCACTTTCTGCCCGACCAGGGCGTTTAGCAGAGTGGACTTGCCGGCATTGGGACGTCCCACGATGGAGACGAATCCGGACTTCAAGGCGGCGGGCGTCATTCGTGGGCCACGGCTTGCGACTTGGTCAGCCGCACTTGTTCGACGCGGCGGTCGTCGCTGGCCAGCACTTCGATGCGCACGCCATCGCGGTCCACCACCTCGCCCGGCTGCGGCACGCGGCCGAGCCACTCGCCAACCAGGCCGCCGATGGTGGTGGATTCGATATCCTCCTCGCGGTGGAAGGAATCGAAGAGATCGGCGACGCGATCCAGATCGAAGCTGCCGGAGACGATGAAGCCGCCCTGGCCGTCCTCTTTGATGTCGCTATCGGGCTCGTGCTCATCGCGGATTTCGCCGATGATGACTTCGAGCAGGTCCTCCATGGTGGCCAGGCCGGCGGTGTTGCCGTATTCGTCCACCACGATGACCATGTGGGTGTTTTCCTGCTGCATCTGGCGCATCAGGTCGTGGACGGGCTTGGTTTCGGGGACGAAGCTGACGGGGCGCAGCAGCTCGCGGACGCTGCGGCGCTCGCGCTCGGATTCCTCCTGCTCGAACATGTCGCGGACGTGGACGAAACCGATGATCTGGTCGATGTTCTGCTCATAGACCGGAATGCGCGAAAACTGCTCGTTGATGACGAGCTGGCGCAACTGCTCCAGAGACGCGTCGGCGGGGATGGCCACAATATCGGGACGGGCAGTCATGACTTCGCGGACCACTTTGTCGCCGAACTCGACCACCGACTGGATCAGCTTGCGGTCCTGCTCTTCGATCAGCCCTTCTTCGGTGCCCGCGGAAATCAAGGCATCGATGTTTTCGGCGGGGGTGGGCTTTTCCTCGGCGGTGGTTTCATCGGCCAGTTCCACCAGGGATTGGAAGAATTCGAGGGCCACCACCCACGGCCGGGCGACCCAGGCCAAGCCGCGCACCAGCGGCGCGAGCGGCACCAGCCAGTGTCCGCTGGTGCGGCGGTACAGGAGTTGCGGCAGGGCATACGAGAAGACCACCATGGTGAGCCAGACGGCCAGCACGGTCTGCCAGAAAACCGCCGCGTGCCAGGGCTGGCTGTCGGTGATCCAGGCGAATTCCAGGACGCCCAGCAGGACCAGCAGCGAGTGCTTGATGAGCGAGAAGGATTCGTTGCCGTGCTCGGTTTTGATGCCAATCAGGTCTTCGAGGGTATCTTTGAAGAAGCGCAGGGAGACGCGGTCGCGGGTGCGCAGGCGCATGCTCTCCAGGTACAGGAGCTGTACGAAAGTCACGATAGCCAGCAACGGGGCGGCCACGGCGGTGGCCGCTATGACTGCCCACATCACCGTTGCACCCGCTCAATCAAGCCGCAGGCCAGGCCGAGGCGCGCGCGCCAGCGGCGTTCGCTGCGGTCCATGCGGCCGTCGCCGTTTTCGTGGTCCATGCCCAGCAGATGGAGCAACCCATGGAGCATGAGAATGCGGATTTCCTCTTCGGGGCTGTGGCCAAAATGGCGCGCCTGGGTGCGGGCGCGCTGGATGGAGATGGCCAGATCGCCCAGGTGCGGCGCGGGGGCGCCGGGCGCGGAAGGAAAGGAGAGCACGTCGGTGGGGTGATCCCGGCCCCGAAAGTCGCGATTGAGCCGGCGCATCTCGCCATCGCCGGTAATCAGGCAATCGAAGGATCGGCCGCGGGCGACCTCGCGCTGGAGCCTGCGGGCGAAGAGGTGGAGTGCCCGCGGACGGAGATCTTTGACCGGGCGGCGGAGGATGAGGGTGGCGCCAGGAACACTGGACGCGGAGGCACGGAGGCCCGCAGACGGCCATTTGGTTTCCTCCGCGTCTCCGCGTCTCCGCGTCAAAGCCCTTGCGCCCGGTGATTCTGAGGGGGACATGAGTGCGCTCAAACCTGCGGAGCGGCTTCCTGCGGCGGGGTTTCGGGCTCGCCCAGCTTGAGGGTGAGTTGACGACCGGCGCCGATGGTTTCGTTGTACCGCTCGTAGGCCTTCACGATGCGCTGTACCAGCGTGTGGCGGACTACGTCTTTTTCGTCGAACTGGACGAAGCTGATGCCTTCGACACCCTTGAGTACCTCGGTGGCGTCAATCAGGCCGCTGCGCCGGGCGTTGGGCAAATCGATCTGGGTGATGTCGCCGTTCACCACCATCTTGGAATTGAAGCCCTGGCGGGTGAGAACCATTTTCATCTGCTCGGGGGTGCTGTTCTGGGCTTCGTCCAGAATGATGAAGCTGTCGTTCAAGGTACGCCCGCGCATGAACGCGATGGGGGCCACTTCGATGGCGTTGCGCTCCAGCAGCTTTTCCACCCGGTCGCTTTCGAGCATGTCGTAGAGCGCGGCGTACAGCGGCCGCAGGTAGGGATCGACCTTTTCCTGAAGGGTGCCGGGGAGGAAGCCCAGGCGCTCACCGGCCTCCACGGCGGGCCGGGTCAGGATGATGCGCGAGACCTGCTTATTGGTGAGCGCGGAGATCGCCATGGCGACGGCGAGATAGGTCTTGCCGGTGCCGGCCGGACCGATGCCAAAGACCAGGTCGTTGCGCTCGATGGCTTCCAGGTAGCGCCGCTGGTTGACGGATTTCGGCGCCAGCATCTTCTTGCCGAAGTTGCGCTGCTTGCCGCTGCGGACCAGGGCGCGCAGCGAGACTTCGCGATCGATGGTGACGACGCGCAGGTAGCTGTTGAGGTCGCCGTTGGTGAAGGCGTGGCCTTCGCGCAGGAGGGTGTTGTAGTCTTCCAGGATGGTCTCGGCGCGGGAGACATTCTCGGCCTCACCCTCAATTTCCAGGTTGTTGTCGACCAGTTGAGTGTGGACGCCGAGTCCCGACTCGATCAGCCGGATGTTCTCGTCGCGGGTGCCAAAGAGGCTTTCCACGCCTCGGATGATGCTCACGCTAGCTTTCATTGATGGGAAGCTGGGTACCTCCAGGATCGGCTAAAACGGGACAGAGGGGGACGCTCGGACAGGGGCCCTTCAGAAGTTCGATAACCCGCAGGTGCGGGCCGATGAAAACCATCTGCATACATTATACCAGCGGGAATCGCGGGAATTCATCCTCTTCGGGCCGATCCGTCCGGTCGGGCTGCGCGGCGGCGCCGGATTCTCCAAGCGGGCCTTTCGGCCCTAACTTGCGGGCGAAGGTGGCCAGCAGGTCGTCATCGTCGCCGCGTTCCAAGTCGCCGCCGCCCAAGTCATCCCAAAGGTCCTGGGGGATATTGATCTGTGCCAGACGGGCACGCAGTTCGCGGAGGCGTTCGGCGCGCTGCGAACCGGCCTCGCCGGACAGGATCTCCTCAAGCGCCATCTGGATCTCGACAATTTCCAAGCTATCGGGCTGCCCCGGTTGTTGAGGACTCATTCGCTCGAGACCTCCGGTGCGGCGGGTTCGCTGCGGGCGTAGCTGCCGGTGTTGGCCTGGTCGAGGTTGTCGAGCAGAGTTTGCAGTTTGAACTCGGTGACCCGCTGGGCATCTACCAGACTGGCCACTTTGGCCTCCAGGCTGAGATGGGCGTCGGTGAGAGCCTGCTGGGATTTGAGCAATTGCTGGTAGGCGTCCACGATCCATTGCTGGGAGTCGGCGATGCGTTGCTGGGCTTCCAGGATGGGCTGTTGGGACTCCACGATGCGGCGTTGGGAGTCCACGATCCACTGATGCGAATCGAGGATGCGTTGCTGGGAATCCACGATGCGCTGCTGGGTATCGACCACGCGCTGATGGGAATCGACCAGGCGGCGCTGGGACTCGGCCAGGGCTTCCAGGTGAGTGGCCAATTTGGCCTGGTTACCGGCCAGGAATTGCAGGGTCGATTCGATATCCACAGGCTGCGTTGAATCCTCAGGCATGGCCATTGCGGCCCTGGTTGAGATTGTCGATGAAGGACTGCGCCTTCAGTTCAGTGACCATCTGGACTTCGCCGAGGCTTTTAAGGGACGCCTCGACAGCTTCAATGCGGCGATTGGTATCCGCTCCGGATTGCTCGAAGGCGGTCACGGCGCGGCCGACGATGCCCGTCAGCCGGTTCAGCCGCTCGCCCAGAACCCGAACGTGCGCCGTCATGTGGGCTTGGCTCATTGCAGCAACTGGATTCCATTGGGGCCGGGGATGGAGCGCACCCAGGAGTTCATATCCTCTTCATTTTGAAGCAGATCGCGGAGGGTGGCCTTGCTCAGAACCTGATCCACGGCGACCTGGACGGCGCGCCAGAGAGAGCGGACGGAGCAATCCACCGAGCGCGTGCAGATGGCGGCCTGGCCCGAGTGGCTATCGCAGAAATCGCTCTCGAAGAGGCGGCCGCCGAGGGCGTCGATGACGTCGCCAATGGTGATGGCCTCGGGCGGGCGCGAGAGGGTATACCCGCCCTCTTTGCCGCGGGCGGCTTTGACGAATCCGCCCTTGCGCAGGACCCGGAGGAGTTTGGCGGCATAGGCAGCGGAGACCCCCTCAGCGTGGCTGATCTCTGGGATGGTGAGTCCCTGGCCGGCAGCATAGGCCAAGCGGACCAGGCAGCGGAGGCCGTATTCTTCGTTGGAGGTGAGTTTCATCGGGGCCTCGTGGAGTGGGTGGGGGCTGGGTGTTCACCGCGGAGACGCGAAGGGCCCGGAGAAAACCCGGAGGAAAAAAGAGCAATGCCTTCTCCGCGTAGCCTCTGTGATCGGGGTGCCCCTGGCTCGCCGAGAACTCCGCTCCCTCCGTGACCTTTTCTTACCCTGGGCCTTCTCCGCGCTTCCTCTGCGCCTCCGGTCCCAGGGGGCACCCTCCGCCCCAAGAACACCGAAAGCAGTCCATGCGTGTGCTCCGCAGTGAATCGGGGCTTCATCGGCGGAGCCTCCCGATGGGGATGATGTCTTCGATGCCCAGGGCCAGCTTGGCGGCTTCGGACATGCGGGATTTGGACCATGGCGGGTCGAAGGTGAGTTCGAGTTTGACGGACGAGATGCCGGGTATGGTGCGGACCGCGCGTTCCACTTCGGCGGGGAGGGAACCGGCGACGGGGCAGTTGGGTGCCGTCAAGGTCATACGGATGGCGGCTTGGCCGGCGTCGTTTACGGCAATGTCGTAGATTAGACCGAGCTCGTAAATGTTTACAGGCATCTCGGGATCGTAGACTTTGCGGAGCGCGGCGACGATTTGGTCCCGGAGAGTCATTCGGTGCTGACGGTCTCCTCCGCCGTTTCGTTGGTGAGCGCGGACTTCAGGGTGTGCCAGG
>DATJRE010000554.1:0-18984 GCA_035505095.1 Bryobacteraceae bacterium
CGCCCGGCGTCTTGGACAGGATCGTCGCACTGGGAGGAGACCTGGTTTCGGGCTCGGGCGCAGCACCATTCACAATGAAGGACTTAACCCGTCCAAAACAACGGTTTCAGACTTGTCTTGGACAGTAGTGGATCTCGCGGAACCAGCCGGTGGCCTATGTGCCCGGCAGGCCGATCGCACGCTGGCAGGCAACTTTCCAATCCCGGTCGCCGTCTACCCATACCCCTCTTCATTATTGTTGCTTGCGACGAAGCAGGCGTAAGGTCACGGCGCTGACTAACGCCGGGATAAGCGGTGATCGCCGGCGCCCACGCGGAACCGCCGCTCGTCGCCGTTGAGCACCGCACTGCCTTGAAAAGATCCGCAGCCGCCTTGACCTCCAGCGGAGGCTCCGCCGGCATCGGCAGCTGGGGCCGCTGAACTCGCCGCAGGCCTTCAGAATCGCGGGCGAGCCCTGCGGCGGGAAGGCGGAATCGGAGAACGGTTCTTACTGCTCGGCCGTGTTCTGCAGCACCAGGGCGTTGGCCACCACGCGGTCCCCTGGCTTCACGCCGCTTTCGATTTCCTGCTGGTCCGGCGGCAGCATCTTGCCGCCAATCACTTCCACGCGGCGGAAACTCTGGTTGGGGGCAGGCATGTACACCCAGTCGCGGTCGTGCAGGTGCAGTACCGCGGCGGCCGGCACTACCGCCAGCGTTTCCATGGTCTGGCCGTGGAACGTGGCGGTCACGAACATCCCTAACTTCATCAGGCCGGGGTTGTGGATCTCCAGGCGCACTTTGGCGGTGCGGATGTTAGGATCGAGAATCGGGCCGATGTTGCCGATGCGCGCGTGGAACACCTGCCCGGGATAGGCGTTCAGCCGGACATCGGCGTACTCGCCGACATGCACGCTGGCCAAGTTATTCTCATACACGTCGCACATCACCCACACCTCCGAAAGGTCCGAAATAGTGAACAGGTTGGGCGAATTGTCCAGCGTCTTGACGCCCGCGGCGTTGGTTACGTTCTGCTCCGTAATCACGCCCGAGGCCGGCGCGGGAATATCCACGATGGGCGACGGATGAGCCGGATCGGCCCCCAGCACGTGCAGGTGTTCGAGCGCCGTCTCCACATCCACCTTGGCCTTCTCCTCGGTGTCCACGGCCACTTCCAAATCCTTCTGGGCGATGGCGCCTTTGTCGAAGAGCAGCTTGGAGCGGTCCAGTTGGGCGTGCGCCAGGGCTTCATCGGCCTGCGCGTGGCGGTAGTCGGAGAACGCGCCGGAAAGGTCCGCGCTCTGGATGCGCATCAGGATCTGGCCCTTCTGCACGGTGTCGCCCAGGCGCGCGCGAAGGTCCACCACGCGCCCGGAGGCCAGCGAAATCACCGGCACGTTGCGCGAGACATCCGCGGTGACTACGCCGGTGACATTGAGTTCCGGGGCCGCTGAACGCGAAACCGCGGTGGCAATCGGGAATTGCTCGGGGTGGTCCACTTTCACCATGCTGGCGTCCGGCTCCTCTTCCACCTGGGCCGGTGGCGGTGCTTCCGCCTTTATGTCTTTGGGTGTGCCGCCTTGGGCGCCGCACCCCGCCAACATCAGGGCCAGCCCGCACAGGCCGGCCGCCATCACTTCGTATTTCATTGCATTACCTCGCGGCCCACCGCCATATTCAGTTGATTGGCGGCGCTCAAATAGGCCCCAATCAGGTTTAGATAACTTACCTGCACGCTGCGATAATCCTGCTGCGCCTGCAGAAAATCCAGCAGCGACGCACCGCCGTGTTGATAGGCGTACGACACCGTGTCGCGCACCCGCGTGGCAAGCTGCAGGTATTTCGATTTGTACGGCCGCAGCAGGGCCAGGTTGCTGTTCAGCGTGGCGTAGGCCGAATCCACATCGCTGAATACCTGCGCGCGGGTGGCGTCCTCCAGCCGCTGGTTGCGGCGGATGTCCAGCAGCGTGCGCTCCTTCTCGCCCTGGTTGCGGTCGAAGAAACGCAGCGGAATGGTCACGCTGGCTCCCAGTGTGTTAATGGCATTCGGGTTGTTGAATGAGGAGTTGTGGGTAAACCACGCGCTGTACGTAGGATCCGTCGAGCCGTTGGATACCGCCAGCAGATGATTGGTCCTGGCCTGTTCTACCGATTCCACCGCGGCCTTGAGGTCCGGTCGCGCTTCCAGCGCCTGGGTGCGGAAATCTTCGAGCGGCGGAAGGACGTCGGCGAATTCGAATGGTCCGGTGATATCGAACTGCTCCACCGGCGTGCGCGCATCCAGCAGTTGCAGCAGTTGGATCTTGGCCGTGCGCACGTTCACCAGGGCCGTCTCAACGTCGGTTTCAAACTGCACGCGCTGCAATTCCAGCCGGTCCAGGTCCACCTGGGCAATGTCCCCGGCCTTGAACCGGTCGTTACTCACGCCCAGCAGCCGGTCGTAGTAGGCCAGGTTGTCGCGCGCCTCCGCCAGCACCGCTTTAGCCTGCAGCGCCTGCACAAAGGCGCCGCGCAGGTTGAACAGCAGGTTGCGCTCCTGGTCGTCGCGCTGGGCAATGGCCACCGCCGTGCCGTTGCGGGCCGCCTCCAGGCGCAGTTCGCGTTTGTGGGCGCGTTCGTGCAAATAGCTGAAGCTGGTGGAAACGTCGGTGCCGCCGAATGGCTGCCACACTCCCAAGTTCGGCGCGATTTGAGTCCCATCGGTCGACAGGGTGAAATCGGGGTTGGGGCGCAGGTACGCGGTGATTTCGGCGGCGCGGTCCTCGTCAATATTCAGTTGCGAGGCTTTCAGCGTGGGATTGGCGGCCTCGAACTTCTCGCGCACCTGTTGCCAGGTGAGAGCTTGTTGCCCCCATGCGCCGTTCGCCAGAATGCCCACTGCTGTCATGCCGAGCCACAGGCGCCGCCAGAGGCGCTCCATGATCCCTCCCCATAATTGCGCTGCCGGAAAACACCGGCGCCCTTGCCGCCAACCGCTCCGTTACGGTCTGCTGTTTGGGTCCGGCTGGGAAGCGGTAGTCTGCATCGACGTTCGAAAGCAGGCTTCGCCTCTGGCCGGAGTCTTCCGTACTTCTTACTGTAGCTGGTGGCAGACTGCCCCGACGATCTATCTTTCAGTGCCGCAAGACCTATCTTTTGGCTAGGTGCTTTGCGAAAAGTTTTGTTTTTTCTAGAATTTAAGAAGAGGATCATGGAATGGATGTCCCGCTTTTGCAAGGGACGCCGCGGGCAGTTCTACTACGGGCCACGTTGCTGACTGCCATTATCGCAGTGATCGATTGGCGCGTCGATCTCAATATCTCGTTCGGCTTTCTGTATCTGTTTCCCATGCTGCTGGTCGGCACCGTGCTGCCGCGCTGGCAGGTGATTGCGGGCGCCCTCCTGTGTACCCTGCTTTCGGATCTGTTCGACCCCTTTCCGTTCACCGTGGCCAATTCGCTGCCGGGGGATATCCTGGTCTTCACGTCGCTCGCCGGAACCGGCCTGTTTGCTTTCGAAGTGACCCGCAGCCGGCGCCGCGAGGCTGCTGCGCTGCGGCGTGTGGAGGCCGAAGTGGATGCCCGCCGCGAGGCCGAAGAGCAGTTGGAGTTTCTGATCGACTCGAGCCCCGCAGCCATCATCACCATGAGCCCGGACGGAATCATTCTGCTGGCCAATGGCGCGGCGCACCGGCTGTTCGGCGTGGCCGACAGTCAACTGCCCGGCCGCAACATCCGCCGCTACGTGCCTTCGCTGGCGCGGGTGCCGTCCCTGGAACAGGGCGCGCAGGCCTTCCGCACCGAGATGCAGTGCCGCGGCGAGCGTGAAAGCGGCGACGTGTTTCTGGCCAACGTGTTCTTCTCCACCTACCGCACCGCCATGGGGCCGCGCATGGCCGCCCTGGTGGTGGACGCTTCGGAAGAGTTGCGCGAGCGCGAAGAGAGCAACCTGGAGCAGTTGCTGGCCGGCTCGCGCATCCTCGTCGGCGCGGTCTCGCACGAGATCCGCAACGTCTGCAGCGCCATCGCGGTGATTCACGAAAACCTGGTGCGCGGGGGCACCCTGCGCGGCAACAAGGACTTCGAAGCGCTAGGCGCGCTGGTGGATACGCTGCACCAGATCGCCTCGCTTGAGCTGAAGCAGACCACCAGCCATTCGCAGATCGGCAGCATTGAGCTGGGAGAGATTCTGGATGAGCTGCGCATCGTGCTGGACCCGTACTGCGAGGAAGCCGATATCCAGGTAACCTGGAACATCCCGCGCGAGATCCCTCCGGTGTGGGGCGACCGCCACCGGCTGCTGCAGATTCTGCTGAACCTGACCAAGAACAGCGAGCGGGCGCTCGAGAATTCCGGCGAGAAGCGCATCGACGTTTCCGTGGGGGTGGGGCGCCACACGGTCTCCATCCGGGTGAGCGACACCGGCCCCGGCATCTCCTCTCCCGAGACGCTGTTCCAGCCGTTCCAGAGGGGCGCCGATTCCACCGGGCTGGGCCTGTACCTGTCGCGCGCCTTTGCCCGCTCTTTCCGCGGCGAACTCCGCCACGATGCCGCCCGGCCCGGCTGTTCCTTCGTCATCGACCTGGCCATCGCCGGCTCCGTGGAGGCCATCCCACATGAAACCGATACGACTGTTATTGCTCGATGACCACATCCTGTTCCGCGAGGGACTGAGCCGCCTGCTGGCGTCGGAACCGGACTTCGAGATGGCCGGCAATTGCGGAACCCAGGCCGAGGCGCTGGAGGTGCTGGCCCGCATGCCGGTGGACCTCGTGCTGCTGGATTTCGACCTCGGCGAAGACCACGGCAGCCAGTTCATCGGCGCAGCGCGGAGGGCGGGCTACCAGGGCAAATTTCTCATGCTCACCGCCGGGATGACCGCCACGGAATCCTCCATCGCCCTGCAACTGGGAGCTTCGGGGGTGTTCCTGAAGCACAACTCCCCGGGCACCCTGGCCAAGGCCATCCGCCTGGTGGCGGCGGGCGAAATGTGGCTCGATCAGAAGGTCATCCAACTGATGGCCGATGGCATTCACCAGCGCGAGGATCCCAACTTCCGGGCCCTGTTGACCGACCGCGAGCAGCGCGTGCTGCGGGGCATCTTCGAAGGTCTCACCAATAAGGAAATCGCCGGACAGCTTGGCGTTTCGGAAGGGGCGGTGAAGGCCACGCTCCAGCAGTTATTCCAGAAGACACACGTGCGCACGCGCAGCCAGTTGGTGCGCATTGCGCTCGAAGGCTCGCTGGCGACCACACGCCGGCCGTAGAGGGCTGGCGCTTCCGGAACCCGCGCCTCCGTTTTTCGAGATCCCGCCTCTCCATCGTCGTTGGTGCCCCGTGTGCGGGTGACCACGCGGTCCGGCGCTTTTCCGGCGCGGGTTTCCCGGCGGCCGCTTACGGCATGCCGGACCGCATCGAGGCATCGGGAAGCTCCGCTGCGCCGCGTGCTTCTCCGGCTGGCGGGCCGCGTGCTTGAAGCTGGCGTATTCTCAACGGCCAGTGGGAGCGCAGCCACGCACGGGCGGCGATGCGCGGGGCGGTCGTGTGAGACCGGTTTTGGCGGTTACTCCTCGCGAAGGGCGTCCATGGGTTGGAGGCGGGAGGCGCGCGAAGCGGGGGCGTAACTGGCGGCGAGCGCCACCAGGGCGAGGAGGGCGACGGCCGCGCCCAGGGTCAGGGGATCGCCGGGCTTCATGCCGTAGACCAGGGAGGCGGCGGTGCGGCTGGCCCAGGCGGCGAAACCGACGCCGATGGTGAGGCCGAAAGCAAGGAGCAGAGTCGCCTCGCGGAGGACCAGGCCGACCACACGGGTCCGGGTGGCGCCGAGCGCGATGCGGACGCCGATTTCATTGCGGCGACGCGCCACCATGTAGGCAATCACGCCATACAACCCGACGACGGCGAGTACGCCCGCCAACAGACCGAAGGCTCCGGCCAGAGCCGCCATCAGACGGTCGCGCATCAGCGAGCTCTGAATCTGGGCAGTGAGCACGGTGAAATCCACACCGATTTCGGGATGAATTTCGGCAGCGGCGGCGGTGGCGTTGTGGTAGAACTCGCCGAGCGGGGCACTGGTGCGCAGCACAAACGTGGCCCCGGTGCCGGGCTGCTCATCCTGCGCCTCGGGAACGTAGGCGATGGGTTGGAAATCTTCGCGAAGCTCGTAATACTTGGTGTTGCGGACCAGACCGATCACCAGGAACTGGGAATCGGGAGTGTCGCCGAATTCCTCGCGGCGGAAGATCCGCCCGACGGGGTTCTTGCCTTGGAAGATCTTGCGCGCGAACTGCTCATTGACGATAGCCACTTTGGGCGCGGTGAGATCGTCGTGCGGATCGAAATCGCGGCCGGCGACGAAAGGAATGCCCATGGTGCGGAAATACCCGGGGCCGCTGCGGTTGAAGAGGACGTCGAGCTTCGGGCCGCCATATCCCGGCTCCCAGGCATTCTGGTCCCAACCGCCTCCGCCCACGGGGGTCATGTCGACCTCGGCGGCGGAGATCGCGCCGGTGCGCTGCCAGAGTTTTTCGAGTGTCCGGCGACGGACCTCGGTCATGCGGTTCTTGGGAATGTGGGCGGCGCGATAGTCGACCTGGACGGCGACAATTCCCTCGGGGCGGAATCCGGGATCGATATTGAGGAGGTTGCGCAGGCTGCGGACGAAGAGGAGCGCGCCCACGAGGAGGACCAGGGACATGGCGATCTGCGCCACGACCAAGAGGCGGCGGAGGCTGAATTTCTCACGGCCGGCGGTGAGGCCGCGTCCGGCGGACCGGATGATGGCGGCTGGGGCCACCCGCGTGGCGCGCAACGCGGGGGCGAGGCCGAACAGGACGCAGGTGAACATGGCGGTGCCGGCGGTGAAACCGAGGACGCGCCAATCGAACCCCAGTCCGACGAACATGCGGTTGCGATCGGTGGTGAGGAAGGCGACCAAGCCGCGGCTGAGCAGGGCGGCGAGGCCCATGCCCATGGCGGCGCCCAGGATGGCGAGAAGCATGCTTTCGGAAAGCAGTTGCCAAACGATGCGCGAGCGGGAAGCGCCCATGGCCTGTCGAATCGCGATTTCGCGCTCGCGGGCGCTGGCTCGAGCTAACAGGAGATTGGCGAGATTGGCGCAGGCGATCAGCAAGACCAGACCCGTGGTGGCGAGGAGGATCCAAAGCGGGTCCTGATACTGGCGGCGCAGTTGGGAGACGCCTGTGGCGCCCTCGGTGACGGTGAGCTTATTCGCCAGGAAGCCTTTGGCCATGTCTGAGCGGTACTCTTGCGGCAGGCTTTCGCGCATGATGGCGGCGGAGACGGCCTGGATCTGAGCATTAGCGCGGGCGACCGACCACCCGGGTTTGAGGCGGCCCATGATGGAGAGCCACCAGGCAGTGCGGGAGGGGATGCGGCCTTTGCCGGGATCCCAGAACATCGGGTCGGAGCAGACGGGGATGGCGACCTCGAAGCGGTGTCCGATTTCGACTCCGAAGAACTCGGGCGCGGTGACGCCGATGATGGGGAAGATGTGGCCGTCGAGGCGCACGGTGCGGCTGGTAATCGCGGGATCCTGGGCGAACTCGGATTGCCAGAAGGAATAACCGATCACGGCGGCGGGCGAGCCGCACCCGGGGTGATCGTCGGCGGCTGTGAAGACGCGGCCCACGGCGGCGCGGGCGCCCAGGACGCGGAAGAAGTCTCCGCTGACGAAGAGGCCTTCGGCGTATCGCGCCTTGCCTTCCGCGACCAGGTTAAACGAGTACGCGCTCCAGGCGATCACGTCGGAAAACGCCTCCTGGTGCTGGCGGATGCTTTCCCAATTGGCAGAGGTGAAGGTGGCGCTGCGGGTGGACCACCAGCCGCCGCGGCGGGAGTGCGGGGCGTAGTCCAGATAGGCCAGCTCCTGGGGATTCGTGACGGGCAAGGAACGGAGCCGGACGGCGTTGATCAGTTGGAAGATGGCGGTATTGGCGCCAATGCCGAGCGCCAGAGAGAGCACCGCGACCACCGTGAACATGGGGTTGAGGCGAAGCTGGCGGAGGCCGTAGCGCACGTCGGCGGAATAGCGATCCATGAGGCCCTCAGGCGTTAGACTCCGCGGGGAGGAAAATGGTTAGGCGAGCGCGGGGACTCGGGTTTGGCGCAGCGGAGGTCCGAAATCCCGATGCGCTTAGCGGCCGGGCGGCCAGCGCTCCCGAGAGCGATCCGAGGAATCCCCGGCGCGTTCCAGGAACTCCACGTTCCGCACGGCCGCAGCCTCTTCTCGCCCGCAACCCGTTTCCAGCCCGAAACGCCCTATTCAGCCTGCTCGAACACTTCCAAAATCGGCAAACCCACTTCTATGCGCAGCCGTCCGCCTCTCCTGCTTCTCAGCCGCGCCGCAGACGCTGCCTGCAAACCGGAGTACTCAGGCTGTGGTTGCCACTAGGGCGGTCTCGTGTGGCCTGTATTTTCCGCTCACGGGCGCCCTGGCATGACGGCCACGATGCCGGCCCCGCTGCCGCTCTACTCGAATTCCGCCCACACCACCGCGTGGTCGGACGCTCCCGGCGCGCGCCGCGTTTCCACGTCCACGTCGCTGGCGCGGCACCTGGCGGCCATTGGCGCGGTGGCCATAATGTGGTCGATGCGCCATCCCCAATTGTGCTCGAAAGCATTGCGGAAGTAGTCCCAGTAGGTGTACTGCACGCGATCGGGGTGAAGCTGCCGAAACACGTCCGTGAATCCCCAGCCGGCGGCATGGCGGTAGGCTTCGCGCGCGTCGATATGGAAGTCCGGATCGTTGACGCGGCGGTCGGCGTGGTAGACGTCGATTGGCTCCGGCGCCACGCTCAAATCGCCCAGCCAGATGGCCGGCTGGTTGGCGTCCAGCCGCTCGCCGAAATACCGCCGCACGCGGTGGAACCATTCGAGCTTGAAGACGTAGTTATCGGTGCCGATCCGGTGCCCCTGGGGAACGTAGGTGTTGACGATGGGGATCCCGTCAACCACGGTTTTCAGAATGCGGACGTCTTCGTTGTCAGGGCCCTCGGTCAACCCGTGCAGCACCGATTCCGGCTCGCGGCGCGTGAGCGTGGCCACGCCGTTGTAGCCCTTCATGCCGCGGAAAGCAGCGAAGTATCCGGCGTCGCGAAAAGCCGCGGCGGGGAAGTCGCTATCCTGCACCTTGGTCTCCTGGAGGCACAGGACGTCGGGTTGGTTGGCCGCCAGCCAGTTCACCACCAGCGCCAGGCGGCGGCGCACCGAGTTGATATTCCACGAGGCGATCTTCATCGTCCATTGCGCCTCACCGCCCCGCGCTGAACTTCCACAGGGTGGCGCGCCAGCCCGCCGCTACGGCCATGATGTTGCCGTCGGGGGTCCACGCCATGTGGTGGAAGTCGCCGCGGTAATCCAGCGGAACGCGGGTGGATTCTCCGGTTGCCAGGTCGAAGAGGCCGGGAGGGTCAAACCAATACGGCGACGCCATCGGCGCTACCAGCTTTCCGCCGGCGATGCTGCCCGGGTCGATACCCAGGCCCAGGTGGAACGAACCGGCGATGGTCTGCTCCGGCCCGCCGCCCAGCGGAATGCGGACCAGGCGCGTATCCGGCGGCGTCAGCATTTCGACCAGCAGGCTTTGGGTGGCCGGGTCCACCACCACGCTATCGCCGGTGGCGATTTTTCGCGGCATCTCGCCAGCCAGCGAGACCGCCCAGATGGTGCCGGCAGCGGCGCAGTACAGCGTCTTGCCGTCCGGCGCGGCCGCCATGGCGCTCACGGCTCCTTTATCGAAGGGGATCTGGCGCGTGATGCGGCCGTTGGAAAGAGCCGCCAGCGCGATGGTCTGGCGCTCGCGCCCCAGCATGAAGGCCACTTCGCCCGGTCCAGCCGCCGTCATCGGCCAGGAAGTCTCCTGGCGGGTGTTGACCAGCGGTACCGGATCTTTCCCCTGCTCCACCAGGATCAAGCGTCGGCGTCCGCCGGCCTGCTCCATCCAGACCGCCCGCCCGTCCGGCAGCACGGCGAAATTATCGTCGCCCATCTCGCTCGAAACCGTGGCGATCCTTTCTACGTGGCCGCCGGCAGGGGGAAACCGCAGCAGGTCCTTGGGGCGGTCGCTCTGGTCCAGGTAGACGTTGCCGTCCGGGCCAATATCGAGCGAATACACCGCCTGCGTCAGGCTGAGCAGCGTGTGCGGGGCGGCGCCAAAGGCGCGCTTATCGAAAGGAATGGACGTCACCCGGTAGGTGTTCCCGTGGCGGCTGATGGCCAGCGCGCTTTTGCCATCGCGCGTGAAAGCCGCGCCGGCCGGGGCATCGCTGAACTCGCCGGGCGATTCCTCCGGAAGCTGGGTCATGTTTCCGGAGGCCAGGTCGATCACAAACACGTGGATTCCCGGCGCAGCCCCCGGCCCCATGGCGGTGCCGAGCACCATCGCCCGATGCCCCGCCGGACTCGCCCGGATGGCGGAATAAAAGTTGGATACCTCGATGGGGTAGCCTTGCAGCTTGCCGGTATCCGGCCAATAGCGAAACACCTGGTAGCGATGCTCCGGATTGATCCGCACCAGAAGCAGGCTGCCGTCCGCCAGCGCCTCCGGCATCATGGCGTCTTCCAAGACCAACTGCTCGTCGCCGCCCAACGCCGGAACGCTGAAGACGCCCTTGGGCTGGTCGTACCAGCGGTCGTAATAGATCCGATTACCGTCCGCCGACCAGGAGCACGTTTGCACCGCGCCTCGCTCGCGGTTGTGGCTCAACATCATGCGATTGTCGGGCTTCATCACCCAGACCTGCATCACATCGTCCGGGTCGTTGCCCACGAAGGCCACCAGGTGGCCGTCCGGCGAAGGCCGCGGGAAATAGGCCACCTCCGGACCGCCCAGCATCACTCCGTTCCAAACCGCGGGGACGGGCAGATGCCACACGAAGCGGCCCACCAGCGCGCCCGCCGCCAGCAGCACCACGGCGGCGATGGGTAGCAGCACGCGACGCACGCGGGAGGGGGGTGGCGGCAGCGCGGCCTGCTTTCCACTCGGGCTGCCGGAATGGGCCAGCGCGAACGACAGGTCCTTGGCCGATTGAAAGCGGCTGCCCGGGTCCTTCTCCAGGCAGTGCCCCACAATCTCCCGCACCGTCGGCGGCACGCTTTCCGGCAGCTCCGGCGCATCGTGCTTGAGGATCGCAGTCATGGTCTCGGCTGCCGTCTCCGCCTGGAAGGTGCGCTTCCCGGCCAGCAGCTCGTGCAGGATCACGCCGAAACTGAAAATGTCCGACCGGTAATCGGCCAAGCCGCCCTTCACCTGTTCCGGCGACATGTAGCCGATGGTGCCCATCACCACTCCCGGCTCGGTGATGGCTTGCGTGGGCCTCTCCCCTCCGGCTGCGGCGGATTGGGCGGTTTGGATTTTGGCCAGTCCGAAATCCAATATCTTCGCCCGGCCCTCGCGGGTGACCAGGATATTGGAAGGCTTGAGGTCGCGGTGGACCACCCCGGCCTGGTGCGCCGCCGCCAGCCCTTCGGCAATCTGCACCGCCAGATCGAGCATCTTGCGCAGCCCCAGACTCCCCCCGCGCAACGGTTCGCCATCCACCAGCTCGGTGACCATGTAAGCCACGTCGCCCTGGGTGCCCACATCGTACATAGCCACAATGTTGGGATGATTGAGGGCCGCCACCGCGCGGGCCTCCTGCGCGAAGCGCTGCCGGAAGGCCGGATCGCGGGCGTACTCCGGCGGCAGGGTCTTCAAGGCCACGTCGCGGCCCAGGCGCGAGTCCCGGGCGCGATACACTTCGCCCATGCCTCCAGCGCCCAGCGGCCCCAGGATGCGGTACGGGCCGAGTATGGTACCAGAAGCTAAGGACATGTTCCGACCAATTCTAACCTATTGAGACGGCGTCGGTAGCGCCAGGGCGCCCGGTTCGAGTCCTAGTGGTTCCAGTGGCTCCGCCAAACGGCTGCGCTTTCATGCCCCTTGCGCTTTGACCAGCCGCAGCGATTCCTCCAGGCCCCGAATTCGTGCTTCGAGCTGCACCACGGTGGCGCCCAGCCGCTCGGCCTCGCGGCGCGCCTCATCGCGAATGCGCTTCTTCTCAATCGACGCGGTCAGCCGCGCGCGCAGCAAACTGGGGTCGAACGGTTTGGTGATGAAGCCCTCTGCGCCCAGCTCGATACAGCGCGCCACCCCGAGAACATCGTCCATTCCGGTCATCATGATCACCGGCAGACGCGTCAGCCAGCCGGTTTCTTTGAGGCGCTGCAACACCCCATAACCATCCAGCTCCGGCAAGATGACGTCCAACAGCACCAGGTCGATGTCGCCCGCCTCGATCAGCGCCAGCGCCTGGTTTCCGCCGGCTGCCGACGAAACCCGGTAGCCATCGCGCTCCAGCTTCCGGCACAGCAGCTCGCGGCCGTCATCGTTGTCGTCCACCACCAGAACGCGGCCGCTGGATGCCGTTGGCGCGGCGCCTTGGCTGGCGAGGACGCCCCGCAGTTCCTCCGCTTGCACCGCGATCTCCGCCAGGCGCCCGCGAAGCGGCTCCGGCATCCAGGCGGCCGCTTGAAATTCCCCCGCCGCGCGGATCAAGCCTTCAAGCAGAGCTTCGGTCCAAGCTTCCTCCGCCGGGGCCGCATCGCGAATCCAGCGCGCGGCTGCCATCGCCTCCGGCGTTCCATCCGCCTCCAGTTCCAGCGCCACAGCGTCGGCCCCCGCGCGAATCCGGCCGACGGCATGCAGCAGATCGTCGCGCAGCGGTGCGGCGGCCGGCGCGGCGTCGTCCCGTTCCACCTCAGCGCGGAAATGCGCAATGGAGGCCTCCTCGCGCAATTGCCAGCGCAGCGTGGGCACCCGCTCCATCAAGGCCAGAAAGCGCGCCCGCGAAAGCACCAGCACGGTGCACTCGGCCATGGTCCTCACAGAGGCATTGCGCGGCGCATTGAGGATCAGCGCCGTGTCTCCAAAGTGGTCGCCGTCTTCCAGGATGGCCAGCCGTTCCAGGCCGCCGTCTGTCAGGTTCTTCAGCACTTCCACGGTGCCGCGCACCAGGATATAGAATCGGTCGCCGATATCGCCCTCGTGGAACAGAAACTGGTCCTTGGGATACCGCTCGGTGGTAAACGCGCGCGAAAGATCGGCCAACACCCGATCGTCCAGGCCGGAAAGCACCGGCATTTCGCGCAGCCGCTCGGGCGTCACGTGCACACTTTCGCCATCCGCGCCCGCCACAAACCCGCTCTGCTTTTTCCACATGGCCGCGTACTTGCCATCGCGTGCCACCAGCTCCGCGTGGCATCCCTCTTCCACCACCTTGCCCTTCTCGATATAGAAGATGCGGTCGCAGCGCGTGGCGGCGGCCAGCCGGTGGGTCACCGAAACCACCGTGCGTTCCTTCGCCAGGCGGGCGATCGTTTCGTTAATCAGCGCCTCGCTGGTGGTGTCGAGCGCCGAGGTCACCTCGTCCAGCACCAGGATTTCCGGATTCCGCAGCAGCGCCCGGGCGATCGCCAGCCGTTGCCGCTGCCCGCCCGAAAGGCGCAGGCCGCCAGTTCCGGTGACCGTGTCGTAGCGGTTGGGCAGGGTGCAGATGAACTCATGGATTTCGGCGCGGCGCGCGGCCTCCTCCACGTCCGCCACTGCCGCTTCCGGGCGTGCCACCTGGATGTTTTCGCGGATCGTGGAGCTGAACAGAAAGTTATCCTGGAACACGATCGACGTATGCGTGCGCAGCGATTCCTGCGTGACGCCGCGCAAGTCGTGGCCGTCGATGCGCACCTCTCCGGACGCCGGATCGTAGAAACGCATCAGCAGCATCAACACAGTGCTCTTGCCCGACCCGCTGGGGCCGACCAGCGCGGCCGATGTGCCCTGTGGAATCCGCAGGCACAATCCATCGAGGCTCTTCTGATCCGGTCCATACGCGAAGGTGACATTGCGAAACTCGATGGCCTCGCGAAACGGCGGCAGCGGACCGGCCTTGGGAGCGTCACTCACCTGCGGCCGCTCGGCAAACAGCTCTTCCACGCGCATCAGGCCGCCGGCCGCTCGCACCACGCAGGGCAAATATTCGGCAATGCAGTTGAGCGATTCCGCCAGGCGCGTGAATAGCGATTGGAAGGCCGCCAGGGTCCCGATGCTCATCTGCCCCTTGAAGGCCAGGTATCCGCCCGCGCCGAGCACCGCAACCTGCAAAAGCTGGGTGCTGAAGGCGGCCCAGCGCTCCATCAGTTGCGTGAGAAACCCCAAGCCGGAGGCGGCGCGTTCCAGCGCCTGGTTGCGCGCGTTGAAGGTCACCCGCGACCAGCCCTCCAGGCTGAAGGCCCTCACCAGGGCGTGCGCCTCCAGGCTCTCCTGCACGTGGGCCGAAAGCTGGCCCTGCAGCCGCTTGCACTGGTAGGCCGCGGCGGCGGTTCGCGGCGCGAGCCAGCGCGGCCCCGCCATCGCCAGCGTGAACGCCAGCACGGCCGGTAGCGCCAGCCGCCAGTCCAGCGCCAGGATCAGCCCCAGGCTGGTCAGCACATCCAGCCCCGGCAGAATGCCGTAAGGCACTCCGCTGATAAAGGCGTCTTCTATTTCCGCGCGGTCCGCCGCAAAGCGCGCCACGATATCCGCCGGCTGCACCCGCGAGAAGAAGCTGGCCGAGAGCCTTTGCAGATGGCGGAACAGCCGCGAGCGCAGTTCCCCGGCCAGTTCCGCCCCGGTGCGTGCATACAGCCGGTCGCGCCAGACATCCACCGCCGTGACCAGCGCCACCGACACCGCCAGTGCGATGGTGATCAGTTCCAGGGCGTGGCCGTCTCGCCGGCCGATGGCGTCATCGATGAGGTATTTGAAGCTCAGCGAGATCTGCGCGCCCAGGGCCGCATCTAGCAGCGACGCCGCCACAATGGCGTAAAACGCCCGCCGCCGCGGAGCCACGTAGCGCGCCAGCAGCCCCAGCGAACCTGCCAGGCCGAGGGTTTTCGCGGCAGTTGTCAAACCGGCTGCCTCGCGGCGCGACGAGCGTTAGGTTCCATCCCCACCGTGGCCTCGTAAGGAAATATAACCTTCTTAGAGTAACCAAATCGGGCCGGCCCCGTTCGCCGAACCAGGCTCCCGGCCCGGCTCCCCGGCGAAGGTAGCCGCCCATACGGCCCTGCATACCACGCCAGCCGGTTGCCGCCGGTTATGAAACTCCCCTTACGCCGGATGGTTGCAAACCGTACACCCCGGACGGACAATACGTCATATGTCTCCTCAGAGTGCGGAGTCTGCAACGGCGCATTACGATTTCGATGGCAGTGCCTACCTGGTAGCGCCGCGGCCCGCCAATGAAACCGAGCGGCTCGCCTCGCTCCGGTCACTCGAATTGCTGGATACCCCGGCCGAGGAGCGCTTCGACGTGCTCACCCGGCTCGCCTCCAGGCTCTTTCAGGTGCCGATTTCTTACGTTGCGCTAGTGGAGGACGAGCGCCAGTGGTTCAAGTCGCGCGTCGGCCTGCAGGACTGCCAGACTTCCCGCCAGGTGGCCTTTTGCAGCCACACCATCCTGCGCAGCGAGCCGCTCATCATTGCCGACACCTTCGAGGACCCGCGCTTTGCCAACAATCCCCTGGTGACCGGTGAACCGCACGTGCGCGCCTACGCCGGCGTTCCCCTGCGCGGACCGGGCGGCCACAATGTGGGAACCCTGTGCCTGGCCGATCACCAGCCGCGCCAGTTCACCGCCCACGACGTGGAGGTGCTCAAAGAGATGGGTCTGCTGGTGGAACGCGAGTTCCAGTCACAAACGGTGATCCGCCAGCAGCAGGAAAAGCTGCGCCTGCAAGAAATGCTGATCGAGAGCCAGCGCGAGAAGGACCGCCTGAACAGCGAGCTGCGCCGCGAAAAAGAGCGCGCCGAATCGTTCCTCTACAGCCTGATGCCCGCCGAGATTGCCGAGGAGTGGCAACTGAACGGACGCATCGAGCCGCGCTACTTCCCCGACGTAACCGTGCTGTTTACCGATTTTGTGGGTTTCAGCGCCGCAGCCGAACGCCTGGCCGCTGAAGAGCTGGTCAGCATGCTGAACGGCTATTTCACGGCTTTCGATCAGTTGGCCACGGTCTACGGCATGGAAAAACTGAAGACCATCGGCGATAGTTATATGTGCGTGGGCGGTTTGCCGGCGGTGAATTGCTCGCACCCGGTGGACGCCGTCCTTACCGCCATCTCCATGCGCCAGGCCATCCGCGCTTTCCTGGAAGACAACCCACTGGCGCTCAGCATCCGCATCGGCATCCATACCGGCCCGGTGGTGGCCGGCGTGGTGGGCGTGCACAAGTTTGCGTACGATGTGTGGGGCGATACGGTCAATTGCGCCTCGCGCATGGAATCCTGCGGGGCGCCCGATTGCATCAACATCTCCGAACGAACCTTCGCCCGCGTGAAGGACTTCTTCGCCTGCGAATCCCGCGGTAGAGTCACCACCAAGGAAGGTAAGGAGGTCGAGATGTACTTTGTCCAGGACGTACAGCCGTCACTCCTGGGCCAGACGGAGAGCGGCGTGCCTCGCGGTTTCCAGCGGCGCTACCGGACCTATTTCCGCAAAGACCTGAAAAGTTTCCCTATGCTCGGCGATGCCGGCAATTCCCCGAAGACTGGGCTGATGTGAACGAGGGCTGGATCGACGCGGGCCACCCAGGGAACTCCCACCGGTAGCCTGGGCACCGGCGGCCCGCTGCCGCTGAGCGACTCAGGAGGCAGTGCCGACACCGGTGCCGTCAGCGTTTTCCGACTCCTCCGGCTGACGGCAGGCGAAGCGTTACCCGGACCGTCATTCGTCCACGGATGCCCTGGGGCAGGGAGGCCTGGGTTTCCCGCCGTTCCGAATTTTCCGGTCCAGGAACCTCGCGGAGGGCACAAGCCAGCCGCTGCCGCGCCCGAAAATGAGTCGACTTGGCCGCCGCCTCGGACCGTTCGAGCGCCTCCGCCGTCTCGCTCAGCGAAAGCTCGTCGAGGTCGCGCAACCGGATCGCCGCACGATCGCGCTCCGAAAGTTTCGCCATGGCGGCTTGCAGCCAATCCCGCCGTTCGATCTGTTCGAATCGCGCCAGGGGCGAGAGTCCCCGATCCCGCGAATCGATGTGGGGAAACTCTTCCAGCGACACGGTGTGCCGGTCACGGCGGAAGAACATGCGAATTTCGTTCAATGCGATCGACCAGAGCCAACTCTTGAACTTAGCCCGTACGCGTAACTGGTCCCTCCGGGCAAAAGCGCGCAAAAGAGTCTGTTGAATGATGTCATCCGCTTGATCCGGCATCCTCAAACGCGTATGAACCAGCTTCCGCACCGCTGGCAGATTGGAGGCCAGTAAAGCCTCGAAGGTTTCCCCTGACATGATTAGCTTTCCTCCGTGAGTATTTTTGGGAAGTGGCTGCGTTCCCGGTATAAGAGCGCTGGCAGGCCGTATTTTGCCAATGCCACCGCGACTACCGCCATCAACAGGCCGGCGGTGGCGTCGGCAAGGTAGTGGTAGCGCCCGTAAACGGTCGCGACCGCAATCAATACGGCAATTATAAATAGCAGGCGGACCGGCCATTGGCGGCGCGGCATCGCCTGGCGCAGGCCAAAGGCGGCAGCAAAGGCGCCGGCAACATGAGCGCTGGGAAACACGCTGGTGTGAATGCCGCAACTACCCAGCATCCACCAGTTGAAGCGCCGGAAAACCGTATCGTATGACGGAAAGTCCTGTCCGAAGAACACCAGCCGTGGCGGTTCCGACGGCCAGAAGGGGAATTGGGCATAGCACAGCAGCACTCCCAGGACGAACACGAACAGGAAGCGGTCCACGAATTGCCGGCGGCGATAGATATAAAGCACCGCAATGGAGAATGGCGCCAGTGCGTACACAAGAGCGTAAGCAATTTCCAGAATTGACGGTAAGACCGGTCCGAATGCCTCAATGGCCGCCTTGGCGCCGCCGCGTAGAACCAGGCGGTCCCAGATCACCCAATGAGACTCCAACGCCGCGGTAGCATGAGGCAAAGCGAACCAACCCATTTCGCGATAGGCCAGCAGGACTAAACCCAGCGGTAACCAATCGCGAATTACGCTCAACGCCAACCGCGGATTGCGGGAGTCGAAATGAATGAGAACGAGATAAGCCAGGATGACTGAGGGATTCAGCCAACACAATCGATATGTGACCGACGGTGCGGCTGGCAACAGTGACGCCACCAAAGGGGCATAGACGAGGAAGGCCAGGATTACCCACTCCGGCCGGCGGACACGCATCGAGACGCTGGCGCGCGCATGCCGCTCTACAATCGAGATGTCCGGTTTGACCGGTGCGGGCAAAGTATCCTGCATGGAACTCTTCCTAATTCCCGCCGGCTGCCTTCGCATCGGCCGAGATAGGGACGCGATTCGGACACAGGGCGATCGCGTCCACCGCCAGAGGCAATGACGTGACCGCATCGCGCGTCTGGCGAAGTGTTGCGGTCAGCGAATTGATAGATAGCCGGCTAACCACCGGACTTACCAGCCATCGGAGCGATGCCGGGATATCGCGCGTCAGGGCGATCGCCTCCAACTCCAGGTACACTCCGCCATCCCGCTCTGCGTATCTCGCAATGCTGCGGAGCCGCCAGATAAGCCCGTTTCCCTTATCCGGCGGGAGAAGATGCTGCCCGGTGCGTCCGTAGTCTTCCACTTCCTGCACTTTGACCGTCTCGGCAACACTGTAGCCGCGCCGCGCATCCACCACGACATCGTGAGACTGGTAGCGGCCTTCCAAAGCCGCATTCAGAAAGAGCACCCGGCGCTGCCAAAGCATGAGGAATTCCTGGTTTTCCGGGGAGCAGGCAAGCGTTCTCGAATCCGCCACTACCGGTTTGTAGAAATCCTTATACCGGTTGTAATCATGCACCACGCGAAACAACCTTTCGATGGTGGCGTTGGGGATGAACGCCGCGCCGATCCAGTCGTGAATCAACCCGTTCGGCACGGACCGGGTCCCGCGGCCCGTAACTGGCGCGACCACGATCTCGCCGTGCAGGACGCGCATTTTGCGGTCGGCAGACTCGTCGGTCCATAGAAATG
>DATJRE010000555.1:0-14605 GCA_035505095.1 Bryobacteraceae bacterium
GGTGCAAATCACCACGGTGCTCGGGAATTACATGAAGTCGCTCACGGGCAACCCGGTTGCGCGAACCTGGACGGCGCGCCAGCCGTTGTATCCGGCCGGCCTCCGCGGTCCCGTGCGGCTGTTGGCCGCGGTGTGACGGACAGCCGACGAGAGTTGACGATAGCTGGCGCCTCAGCGCCGCATGGTTCCGGCAGTTTACGTTGAAGTAGGCGCAGCGAACACGGCGTGCCGACCCTCGCCGGGTCTCTGGGTTCGGCGCGGCCCGGCCATCCGCCGCCCCAACGCAAGGCTTTCGGAGATCGTCAGGCCAGCACCTGTCGTGCTGTCCAAAATTCAAACAGCGATTGGCGGGGCCGAGAGACTGCCGCCGCAGCCATGGCGCAAAACCTCGACCACCACGCCAATAGCGCGACTGGCATGGCGGTTGCGCAACCATACAGTACAAAGAGAACAACATGAAATATCGAAGGTGGTTTTCGGTAAGCTGTGTTGCCATTTCTCTCTTCGCGCGAGGATCTGCCGCCCTTGACGGACAATGGACGCGGGCCGGCGGTCCTCACCGCAGCGACCTTCGCGTGGATTCGGACCTGGTGCTGGTTCCCGTGTCGGTTACGGATTCGGCCGATCGCCCGGTGACCGGTTTGGAGCCGGCCGCGTTTCGCGTCTTCGACGCCGGGAAGGAGCAGAAGATAGAGCAGTTCGCGAGTGACGATGCCCCCGTCTCCGTGGGAATTGTTTTCGATACCAGCGCCAGCATGACCCGGAAACTGGCGAAGGCCAAGGAGGCCGTGGCCGAGTTCTTGAAGACGAGCAACCCTGAAGACGAATTCTTTCTGGTCAGCTTCAGCAGCACGGCGCAACTGGTAGTTCCGTTCACGGGCAATCCGGGCGATATTCAGAGCCGGCTGCCGTTCACCGATTCATGGGGAAGGACGGCTCTGCTAGACGCAGCCTATCTGGCGCTGCAGTACAGCACCCGGGCCCGCAACGTCCGGCGGGCGCTGCTGGTGATTTCGGACGGAGGTGAAAACAACAGCCGCTACACGGAGAATGAGATCCGGCGCCTCGTGGCGGAAGGCGGCGCCTGGATTTATACCATCGGTACTTTCGATCGCAGGACGCCGATCCTTCCCGAAGAGGAGGTCGGCGGGCCTGCCTTGTTGACGCGCCTCGCCTCGGAGACCGGCGGCCGGGATTTCGAAGTTCACGACCTCAGCGATCTGCCGCGGGTGGCGGCAAAAATCGGACTGGCGCTGCGCAATGAATATGTGCTGGCCTTCCGGCCGGAAGAGAGATCGGGCGATGGCAGGTATCACCGCCTGCAGGTGAAGTTAGTGAAGCCGGGCCATTACCATATCTCTTCCCGGCCCGGCTATTACGCACCGGCCGAGTAGCAGAAATGAGGTGCGGATCAACTGCGGATCCATGCGACCATCTGCATCCGGCCATCGAAAAACAGATGATCGCCGCTGCGACGACGGGACCAGCCAGGACCGGGGCTGGAAGCGCCGCATGCCGGTTGCGATCCAGCTACAGCGTTGCCGCCGTAAAGGAAGAACATGGCCAGAACGGCGAAGTAGGGAACCAGGGTGCCACCGTCGAACCGGCCGAGCATAGGTAGCCCATGGCCCTTTCGAGGGCCGCCGCGCGCACGTTCCGCTCTCAGCCGCGATTCTTCTGGAACTGCAAGACAGAGAAGCGCGGCTTCGAGCCGTGCGCGCTTGCCGACAGGGTGCGCCGCGCAAACTCGTCTCCTTCCTGCCACGGCACCGGGTAGACGCGGAAGCAGGCGGGGCAATGATAATGACCGTGGGCGGGCCAGGAAGGCTCCGGGTGAAACGTCCGGCACCATCCAATCGAAAGGCGGCTCCAAAAGGTTCGCATCACGTTCTCCTTTTCTGCGGCGAAACAGCTTGCCGGCCTGGTTTAACGCAATGTGGCTGCCAGTTTAGCGCCGGGCGATCAATCACTTGCGGACCGGCATCCGCGGGATTTGGCTGGCGTTTGGACAGGTTGTTCATTTTTCATTCAGGCGATTTCCGGCAGTGGCGATCGGAAGGACCCGGAAACGGAAAGTGCCCATGAGTTGCCCCAGGGCACCGGCCGAATCCGGCTGTCTTGAGCGGCTAGAGCGCTACTACTTGACTTCGATGCCGATTCCTGATGGCGCCGGCCTGCTGATCAGATGGTTGGTTTGTTTAATCGCCGGGACGTTTTGGAGCCGGGTGGTGGTCCCCCTCGCGAGTTCGGGTCACCGGCATTTCCACCTCGACGGGCTTTCCACCTTCCTCAAATAACCGTATGTGCCGGGTTGGCAAACGAAGCCAGCCATAGGCAACGGTGTAGTGAAAGCCGGTTCCGTCTTCCGCCAGGCGGATCAAGACTTGCTTCGCAAACCGCGTTTCTTCTCTCATTTGCCTGTTCTCCTTCCCCTCGGCCCGCTGGTCGAGGTTGGCTTTGGCACGGGCCAGGGATCCCGCTAGATGCTGATCACGGGACACGGGGACTCGCGGATCAGTGCATAGGAATGCGTCCGCAGACGTCCCAACATGCCCCCTATGGGCCGCCCAATGATGAGAAGGTCGGCCCGGCTGTCCTCGATGGCGGCCCGCACGAGGGTAGTGACATTCCCGCCCTCGACTCGAACCTCGGCGGTGGGAGTGGGCGAGTTGCAGACCACTTTCGAAATCCGGCTGCGCGCGTCGCCGATCAGGGACCTCCGCATGTCGGCTTCCAGAAAGTAAGTCTCGGGGTGAAATTCCAGCGACGGAATGGCGTGCACAACGATCAGACGTGCCTGGAGTTCGGCTGCCAGATTGGATGCCCATTCGAGAATCGTCTGGCCGTCGGGTGTCAATTCGACCGCGCAGACAATGACCTTGGGAATAACGGCAGCCGCAGAACGCCCGTCGGTGATATGAGAACTCGTCCAAACGGGGCAACTCACATCGTGCAGGACCTTTGCGGTTACGGAACCAAGAAGGAAACGCCGGAATGCCGTACAACCGCGAGTCGGCATCATGATCAGGTCCACATGTTGAGAGGCGGCGTACTCGGTAATGACTTCGGAGGCGCTGCCTTCAGCCACGATCCGCTTCACCTCAAGCCCGGGGAATTCATCGTCCATAAACATCTTCAACCGCCGGCACGTATCTTCCTGCTGCCGGGCCAGCACCTCCTGGAGGATGTCCCCATCCCACAATCCACACCAGGCCGGATTGGGGGAAGGCAGCACATGCAGCAGGGTAGTTTTGGAGTGGAAGTGGCGGGCGACGCCGGCGGCGAAGCGCGCCACGTCCACGCTACGAGGCGAGAAATCGGTTGGTAAGAGGATCTCACTGAGAGAGCGCATCTCTTTTACCCGCAATTCCTGGTGTGCAACTGGATATCCAGGCACTCCGCACCGGTGCGTTTCACTCGCGCGGCTTGCGAAGCAGGCCCACGGATTCGGCAAGCGAACTGTCTTGGCAGCCTGAAACTCCGCGGCCCGATTGACCTTAGCGTGCCAGAGTTGCGATCCGGGGCGGGTCGCCCGGTGCGGTTGAGGCAGGCAATCGCTTGCGGAAGCCACTTGGCCCGCCGCTGCCGGGATGAACTCAAGCCTGTTCTGCCTGGAGTTCAGACATCACTGATCAGAATTCAGACAGTAGCTATCGGGACCTAAGATGGAGGGTGGAGGGCATTAGCCGGTGATGATCCAGTCGGACGGGCAAGGCGGGCTTCACGCGAAGCTCGCAACGCTGGAAAGCATGATTCAGGCGTCGCCCCTGGCAATCGTGGCCGTGGACCGGAGCGGAATAGTCGAGATGTGGAATTCCGGGGCCGAGCGGCTTTTCGGCTGGACGGCCGCCGAGGTGTCCGGCAAACCTCTGCCGATCATCCCGGAGGGCAAGGATTGCGAGCTTCATACGATCATGGAATCGCGGATCCAGGGAACACCAGGTCCGGGAATGGAATTGCGCCGGCGGCGCAAAGACGGCACACCGGTGGATGTCTACTTATGGAGCGCGCCTTTGTGGAATGCCGCCGGTGAGCCCAGCGGGACGATGGCCGTCTATATCGAAGTTTCCGGCGGGACCAGAGCCGCGGAAGAACTTCGCCAAACGCACGATGAACTCGAAAACCGGGTGAGCGAGCGCACCGCCGCGCTCACCCGGGCGAACCAGGAATTGCAGAGCCAGATCCGGTCGCAGGAACAGTTGGAGCAGGCGCTGTACCGCAGTGAGGAACGCTTTCGGCTGTTGGTGGAGGGGGTCAGCGAATATGCCATTTATATGCTCGATCCCGACGGGATGGTGGAGAGCTGGAACGCTGGGGCCGCGCACATCAAGGGTTATGAAGCCGAAGAGATTGTCGGGCAGCACTTCGGGCGCTTTTACAGCGACGAAGACAGAGCCGCGGGGAAACCGGAGCAGGATCTGAAGGCGGCAGCCGAACAGGAGCATATAGAGATTGAAGGCTGGCGAATCCGAAAAGACGGAACGCGCTTTTGGGCGAATTCGGCGGTCTCGGCACTTTACGATTCCGCCCGGCGCATTCGCGGGTTCGCGAGCGTCACCAAGGACGCGACGGGCAAAAAGCGGGCGGCGGAGGAAAGAGAGCGGCTCCTGGCCGCGATCGACGCCCAGCGGAAGTTGTTTCAGACCGTGGTGGAGCACGCACCGGCCGGCATCGCCATTTACGATAGCCAGACCTGCCGCGTGAAATGGGCGAACCCAACCTATCGGGAGAGACTGGACGAACCTTACCGCAGTATGGAGATTGTCGGCAGGCGTTTGCAGGAGATCTTTCCGGGCGCCGAAGAGGCGGGCGTCGTCGACGCGTTCCGCAGAGTGGCGGCGACGGGCGTGCCCCATTTCGAGCCGGAGCAGGAGTTGGTCGGACTATTGAAGGGAACCACTTACTGGCGCTGGTCCCTCCTGCCTTTGGCCACCGCCGATCAGGGCCCGCCGGACTTGATGATTCTGGTGGTCGATGTCACCGATCAGGTTACCGCGCGCCATAAAATCGAAGAGCTGGCGAATCAGCTTGCCGAGGAGCGCCGGTCGCTCTCGGCGATCAACCGGGAGCTTGATTTGCGAAATCGCGAAGTGGAGCGCGCCAATCGGCTGAAGAGCGAATTCCTGGCCAGTATGAGCCACGAATTGAGGACGCCGTTACACTCCATCATCGGGTTTTCGGAACTCCTCTCGGAACGGGAATCGGGCCCTCTGAATCCAAAGCAAGAACGTCAGCTCGACCATATTCTGCGAGGGGCGCGGCATCTGCTTTCGCTGATCAACGACATCCTGGACCTGTCGAAGATTGAAGCGGGGCGGCTGGAGTTGCACCCGGAAAGCTTTCTCGCGCAGCACGCGATCGGCGAGGTGCTGACAACCATTGAGCCGATGGCCATGCCCAAGCGGATCCGCATCGACAATGGCGTGGACCCCAAGCTGGTGCTTTGGGCGGACCGGCTGCGGGCGAAACAGATCCTCTACAATCTGCTCAGCAATGCGGTGAAGTTCACGCCGGATGGCGGGTCGGTGTCGATTTCCTCGTCCCTCCACGAGAAGTACATCGAGATTGCGGTACGCGACACGGGGATCGGAATTCCGGCGGAGGAACAGCGGGCGATCTTCGACGAATTCCACCAGGCGGCCACCACCACTAAAGGCGTTCGGGAGGGCACCGGGTTGGGCCTGGCGATCACGCGACGGCTGGTGGAGAAGCACGGCGGCGAGATCCGGGTGGAGAGCACACCCGGCGTGGGAAGCTGCTTTAGGGTGAGCCTTCCGGTGCCGGCCGGCGCCGGGATCCCGCGGAGCGAAGCGCCGGCCGCCGAGGATGAGAAGGAGAGACCCGCGATCCTGGTGGTGGACGATGAGCTTGCCGCCCGGGAATTACTGGTGACCTATCTCAATTCGGAGGGGTTCCATACGGTGACGGCCCGGTCGGGCGAGGAGGCCCTGCGGAAGGCGCGGACGCTGCGGCCGGAAGCCATCACCCTGGATATCGTCATGCGCGGGGAGTCCGGCTGGGAGACTTTGAACCAACTCAAACGCGATCCCGCGACCGCATCGATTCCGGTGGTGGTCGTCTCAGTGCTCGACGAAAAGCGGACCGGCTTTTCTCTGGGCGCGGCGGAATACCTGGTCAAGCCGGTCTCGAAACGCAGCCTGCTGGAGGCTCTGGCGCGGCATGTGTCGTGGCCGGAGGAGGGCGCACCGCGCGTGCTGGTGGTGGATGACGAGAGCGGGTCGCGGGAACTGGTCGCGGAGATTCTACGCGCAGGCCGGTACAGGCCGATTCCCGCGGCCAACGGGAAGGATGCCTTGAAGTTGCTGTCGGAGAGCGGCGCGGAGGCGCTGGTGCTGGACCTGGTGATGCCCGAGATGGATGGGTTCGAGGTTCTGAAACATATCCGCAGCGATCCTCGGCTGCGGAAGATTCCGGTGTTTGTGCTGACGGCCAAGGATTTGACGCCGGCAGACCTGGCAATGCTGGGCGATCGGGTGGAGGCGCTCTTCGCTAAGGGCGGACCATGGCGTGACGAGTTGCTGGCGCGGATTCGCAGCGCCCTCGCGAAGCGGCGCGAGGTCCGGCCGACCAGAGTGGTGGTGGCCGACGACAATCCCGGAAGCCGTGAATTCCTTCGGGATGCGTTGGCCTCACCGAATTTCGAGATTACGGAGGCGGCTGACGGAAAAGAAGCGCTTGCCCGCATCCGGGAGGTTCACCCCGACCTGGTCTTGATGGACATGCAGATGCCGCTGATGGACGGCTACGCGGCCCTCCAACAGATCCGCGGGGACCCGCAACTCACCAGGCTGCTCGTGGTGGCGCTCACGGCTTTTGCCATGCAGGGAGACCGGGAAAAGGCCCTGGCGGCCGGGTTTGACGCCTATATTTCCAAACCTGTTGACCCCAAGTCGTTACGCTCCGAAATCCGGCGGCTTCTGGAAGCGCGGGAATCGGAGTGTGCTGTCTGATAAGATGGGACTTCCCGAAGGAACGCCATGGCACAGGTGTCCGATTCTCCGATCCGGTTGCTGGCCATCGACGACGAACCAGACAGCCTGGAACTGGTGCAAGACGCTCTGACCCAACCCGATTTGGAAATCCTGACTACGACCGACCCGGAAGACGGATGGCGGATCGTCCGCAAGCACCACCCCGAGATTGTGCTGCTTGACCTGCTAATGCCCAGGGTCAGCGGGATGGAGCTTCTGGAGAAGATCGTGGAGTTCGATCCCGGCATCGATGTGATCCTGGTGACGGGCGACTATTCGACCGAATCGGCGGTCGCCGCCATTCAAAAAGGCGCTTGCGACTATATCACCAAGCCTTTTTCCCCCAAGGCCCTGCGCCAGCGGATCGGGAACCTACTGGCGGATGCCCGCAAACGGCATAGGGCTTCGGCACTGGAGGGCGAACTTCTGGAGAATTCGCGCTTCGAAGGCATGGTTGGGCGGGGTCCGCAAATGCTGGAGGTATTCGCGCGAATCCGCCGGGTGGCTCCGCATTACCGTACGGCCCTGGTGACCGGGGCGACCGGAACCGGCAAGGAACTGGTGGCCAACGCGCTTCATAACCTGAGTCCGGTGGCAGCCAAACGCCTGGTGGTGTGCAACTGCTCGGCGGTGGCCGAAACACTCTTTGAAAGCGAACTGTTCGGATATGTCAAGGGGGCGTTCACCGGCGCGACCCAGGACCGGATCGGGCTGGTGGAATACGCCAACGGCGGGACTCTTTTTCTGGATGAAGTTGGGGATATGCCCCTGCCCATGCAAAGCAAGCTGCTGCGGCTGCTGCAAAACCACGAGTTGCAGCGCGTCGGTTCGCCCGAAACGCGCCGGGTGGATCTTCGCGTAGTGGCGGCGACCAATCGCGACCTGGCCGCCATGATCGCCGGTAAGCAGTTTCGCGAGGACCTTTTCTTCCGGCTGTCGATGGTCGAGATCAAGCTGCCGCGGCTGGCCGAGCGCAAGGAAGATCTGCCTCTGCTGGAGCAGCACTTCCTGGAGCGATTTGCCACCGAATACAACAAACCCCTGCGCCGCCTCACCCGGCGCGCGCAGACGCTGCTCTCCCGCTACTCGTGGCCGGGAAATGTTCGCCAACTGGAGAATGTGCTCGGCAACGCCTGCATGATGGCGGTTGACGATGCAATCGACGTTCACGACCTTCCCGGAGCGCTACGGCAGGACATGGCCGTGAAGAGCCTGGAGGACGACACGCCGCTCACCATGGAAGAGGTGGAATACCGGCACGCATGCCGGGTCCTGGAATGGATGGGCGGCAATAAGGTTCAGACCGCGCGCGCGTTGGGAATCAGCCGCGCCACGCTTTATAGCATCCTGCGGGAAAAGGCGGATGGTGAAGGCGCGGCGCAGGTCGAAACCGGGACGAGCGCAATCGAGTGATTTCGCAGACGCCAGTGCGGGGCTGATAGTGGATGAAGCACCTGCCGGTGTCCGGATTTCAGACAGAACTGTCCAGGATCTGGCCACAGGACCATTGAGCCGCGCCTACCAGCCTGCCAATTTCCCAAGTGGCGATGGCAATCGTCGTGCCTTGAGAGCTTGACGGAACAGTGTATGAAGCTCTGTGCAGTTGAGGCGATCGTGGCATATCCACGGGATGGCGGCGGGCACGGCATTCCGCTTGTCCAGGTCCACACCGATCAAGGTCTCACCGGTTGGGGTGAGGCGCAGGCGTCCAGAGTTCCGGAAGCAGTCTGCGATATTGTGCGTGATTTGCTGAATCCGGCTCTGAGGAACCGCACGTTCCACGGGAGCCGCGAAGAAATCGAAGCTGCTTGGGACTACCTGTACGGAATTATCAGAACCGAGGCGGAGAATGGCGGCTTCGCGGACATCGCCATTGGCGCGGTGGATATGGCGCTTTGGGATCTTGCCGGTAAGGCCCAAAACCGCGCGGTCCATCAGATCGTGGACGGTGCGGCGGCACCAACGGAAGTCGAGGCGTTCGTGGAGTTGCCCTGCGCGGACTCGACGGCGTTGGCGCGATCGGTTCAGGCGATGGTAGGGGCGGGGCTGGATACTTTCGAGATCGCCTTTGACTCCAGCACAGCGGAGTTGCTGGCCGCACTGGATTTCGTAGAACGCACGCTCGCGGAGAAGGGCCGCGTGGCGGTGAACGGCCTCTGGCGCCTGGGGCCCGCACTGGATTTTGGCCTGCAACGCCAAATCGATGGGCGTGCGCCGCTGTGGCTTGCCAATCCGCTGCCGCCGGAAGACCCGTTCGCGCACAGTCGCCTGGCGAAAGGCATGTGTACTCCCGTGGCCCTCGGGGAGGCCTATCACACGCATTATGAGCTGGCGCCGTTCTTTCGCGAAATGGCGGTTGGGGTGTTGCAGCCGGATCTTGGCCGGTGCGGATTTACCGAAGCCCTGCGGATGGCCGAAATGGCCCGCAGCCACAGCATCCCCGTGGTGGTGCGGGTGGGTGAGTCGTTGGGACCGCAACTGGCAGCGGCCCTTCAGTTTGCCGCTGCAGCGCCGGGCCGGCGGGTGGAGTACCAACCCGGACGCGTGAAGATGGCGAATCGTGCGCTGGCTACACCGATCGAGTTAAGCGAGGGCCGGTATCAGGTTCCAAATGGGCCGGGCCTGGGCATACGGATTGACGAACCGGAGATTCATCTGATGGAAAGAGAGTTCGCCTAGGTCTCCGATCGCGTGATTCGGTTCGCCCGCCTGTTAATGCGCGCGGTTCAACATCGAATCGGAGCCGCGACCGGGAGGGAGCGGACCTCTCGGTCGGCGATCCAGAAGGAGGTTGGATGGTAAGGACCCAGGTTGAAGGTGTTTCGGTTGATCCGGTCAATTGGAGAAACCAGTATCGGCTGCCGCCTCGGGGAATCGGCTATCTCGAACCGGGGATGAAAGATCCGGGTTCGGAAGAGACGTTGGGATATCGCATTGCCAAGGCGGCCTATCAGCAAAGGCCGGACGTGTTCCACCTGCGGTGGATCTCCGGAGAAACCGGCCTCGCCATGGCCCAGGTGGAGGAGCGCGTTCGCCGGATGTATGACGAGCATTTGATCATGCTTGCGGCGGCTCCGGCAGTCCAGGTCTATGGCCAGGGCCTCTACTACTGGTTCAGCAAGTTCAAGATCGACACATTGCTGGGGGCCAAAGACCACGCCGCCCTGGCCTGTGAAAATAACGATGCCATCTGGAACGGTTATGAGACCAGCAAGGCCTTCGATTCCGTCAGAGCGGCGTCTGCGTTCACGCTGGACCAACTGCTTTGGGACGTTCTGCTGCCCGAGCTTCGCAATCCGCTCTACGAGTGGATCCGGGTTTGTCCGGTCGCAAGGTCACTGCGGTCCGAACACATGAACCTGTGGGACGCCGTCGATGGCCGGTGTGGCGAATATGCGTGGGGCGCCAATGAGCCGGACGCTCTCGTGAATAGTCAATCCGCCATGGATGCAACGGATATCCGCATTCTGATGGCGCTCAACCGGAAACGACCCATCGCCGAATACTTCGATTTCTCCGTGCTCGCGGAACTTTCGGGGCTGGAGGCAGGGTTGTTGCGGGCTGGAATGGAGCGGGTGGTTGAAACGCGTCAATTGCTTCCCGTAGTGTATCTGAATTGGCAAAAGCTGGGACTCACCCAAACGGTTTTTGCGATTCGGCTCCGGCGGGATGTTGCGTTAGACAGGAAATCGGGCATCGTGGACGATTTCGCGGCCATCCCCGAATTCCACACAGTCTGGCAATTTTCGGATGCCCATTACGATATCGGCTTGATGGCTTGCACCCAAACCGCGGGGATTCGGTCGCTCCGGCGGCACATCGAAGAGACTGCGGAGGTGGATCTTGTGGAAGAGGCGGAAGCCTACCGCCAGCATCGTTGCTGGGGATGCCGATTGGGTGATTCGTCCGGCATGTGGGAGCAATGCGCGGCTCCAGGCAGCGGGTTGTCGGAGACGCACGCATGAGAATTGATCATGTGCGTCCGTATGTGCTCGAGGGGCTTCATGCGGCGTTGAACCCGCGGCGAATTGCGGTGGTCGGCGCATCCCGTCATCCCGGCAAGCTCGGATACGAAATTGTCAGATCTCTGCTCGAGCGCGGGTTTAAAGGCGAGGTTCTGCCTGTCAATCCACGCACCGATGAGGTGCAAGGCCGGCGGGCATACAAGAGGCTGGGCGATATCGAAGGCGAAGTCGATCTGGCCTTCATCGCCGTGCCCAGCTATATCGTGAGGTCCGTGATTGAGGACTGCGCCGCCAGCGGGGTCAAACTGGCCGCCATCGCAGCTTCGGGGTTTAAGGAACTGGGGAACGGCTGCTTACAAGATGAGATTACGCAGGTGTGCCGTTCCCGGAAACTGCCCCTCTTGGGACCGAACCTGCTGGCGTTGGGCAATCCGCACTACCCGTTCAGTTGCGGGTTGACGCCCTATGAGCCTTTGCCGGGGGCGGTCGCCGTGATCTCCCAATCCGGCGCCAATCTGCTGGCGGCGCTGGGCTGGAGTTCCACGCAGGCGTTGGGAATCAGCTTTTTCGCGGGGCTTGGCAACAAAGCGGACATTGATTTTAGCGAATTCATCGCCTATGCCGGCAAGGATTGGAGCAATACGCGCGCGGTGGCGCTGTACATCGAAGGGATGGACAGCGAGGAAGCGTTTCTGGAGTCCTGCGAGAGCGTCATCCCTCACACGCCGGTCGTGGCGCTGAAAGCCGGCGCTTCCGTAATCGGCCGGAGAGCGGCCATGGCTCACACGGCCAGCGAACCGGCGGCAGAGGACCGGCACTACGATGAGGTCTTCGAGCGGGCGGGAGTGGTGCGCGTGAAAACCCTCCAGGATCTGCTGGACAGCTCCCTTGCCTTGGCGCTGATGCCCCCAACGGCGGGGTGCAACGTCGGTATCGTTACCAATGGCGGCGGCTCAGGCCTGCTGGCGGCCGACGAGTTCGAACGCCGCGGGATGGGTCTGCAGCCGTTATCGGAGACCTCCGCCGATCTCGATCGCCGCGTGGCGGTTTGTACGCCGCCGTTCGGCTCCCATCTGAATCCCATCGACCTGGGTGCCTCGGCGAGTCCCGGGCAGTTTGAGAATGTAGTCCTCAGGCTGCTTAAGGACCGCCGGATCGATGGCGTGCTGGTTTCGATCTGTCCTACATCCCTGACGCGAATCTCCGGGATCGTGAAGACATTAGCCGGGATGGCGCATCTGTTTTCGGATCTCTACAAGCCGTTGATTGTGCAATTACAGGGCGGAGCCGATTGCGATGCGGCCATTCACCATCTTCGGATGAACCGGATTCCAGCGTATCCGACTCCTGAACGCGCAGTTGCGGCTTTCGCGGCGCTTCGGAGATATGGGGCGTTTCGAGCGCGCGAGCCTGTCTCAGCGGCCTCCGCCCTGGTGTCAAGCGGCGGGTTCAACTGAAGCCCGCTGGTCTCGCGGAGGTAGCGCCAATTTCACGGGCGAAGTTCCACAGAACGCTTGCACCGCTTCTCCCAGGCTGGCAAAGATGCGGAAGGCGGTGTTGGTCTGGCTCCGAACGAGAAGATCCATATTAGCCGGTTGCACATAAAGCAGTCCGAGATCCCCGCCGTTCTGCCTGACTCGGAGGAGGTCCACGAGCAACGCCGAGAGAGCCGCCAGATCGATAGTCCCGAGATGGCGCATATTCAGGATGACGCGGGTTTGGCCGGCGCGGATCAAACGGCGAATCAGCGCGTGCAGGCAATCGGCGGTCTCCTCTTCCCTGAGCTGCCCTCTCAAATTGAGGATCGTTACTCCCCGCGCGTGAAGCGAGCGGCATTCGAGGCTGGGTGGCGCCGCGGCAGGACCTGCCCAAACCGGAGATGTTTAGAAAAACGCGCGCGGACGCGTCCCGCTCACCAAAGGCAAGTCTTGCGGCGGGAACGCGTCCCACGCAGCGTGTTGGCGTCCCGCCGCACACCCCCGTGGCGGGAGATCGTCCAACCCGGTCATGCTGAGCGACCGCCGCGGTTCCTTCCACGGCTGCACCGATTCTTGAATGTGTTCCGCCGAGCGGCGTCCGGCCATTGGGATTCAGCCTGCACTTCAGCCATGCGGCGTGGTCCGCCTCAGGATTGTCTTCGGTAGGTTACCCTTCTCGCCGAAACCTCAGTGTAAGTGGCTCCATGCCCTCGCGATCGACGACAAGCACCAGACCACCGCTTGGGGCCAGGCTAAACCGTTCGACCGTTGTGCGGCCGTCTTCAACCGTTGTGACTTTCAGAACATCGCCCTCCCAGCGTGCCTTGGTCTTTATCTCCTTGCCTTCGCGAACCGTCGAATTCTCCGGCCCGTCAACGCTGAACTGGTAGGAAATGATCCGCCGGTCTCTGGCTTCGTAGCTAAAATTACGCGAGACATAGATATTACCCTCGCGATCATTGATCGTAAGGGTACCATTCTGAATCTGAGGTTGACCCGCGAAATTACTCTCAGATGGAACCAGGGCCCAGGTTCCATTCAAAGCATGATGGTTGTGAGCAAAGGCAACGGCGGCCCACAGTACAAGCGAACCTACGATGCAAGTTTTACCGAATCGTAAAGCCATATCTCTCTCCATCTTCAAGTGTTTGCAAGCTGGCTGCCGAAATATTTCACGGCGTGTCTTCGGATCTCCCTTCAGGGATATGCCCTTCAGGGATATGGAGGTGGGTGAAAAGCTGAACCAGAAGCCAGGAGGAGCGCCTGTCTTGGCGGTGGCGCGAGTCTGCTGGCTAATAGTTCCGCAATCTGATGGCCGCTGCCGCCCGCCCCAAGCCGCTGGGCTACGCTTGCGTCTTACAAGGCGATCCCGCAGATCTTAATTGCGCACACGGAAGCGGTTCTCGGGCAATCCCGGCACGCTGGTTTCCAAGGCGAACAGACTCCCCGCCAAACGGTCCCCCGGAGGCGCCTCCAGCCAGGCGCTCGTCGCGTAAAGCGTCCGATATCCCTCCCCGCCAAACGCGCAATTCGTAATATTCACCGCCGGCATCGCGACGATGCGATCGACACCCCCGTCCGGCGCAACGCGCACAATGCAACCGCCGCCCCAGCGGCAGTTCCACAAATACCCGTCGCGGTCCATTGCGGAGCCGTCCGGCAGTCCGCGCGCAAAGCCCATGAGGAACGGCCGCTCCCCACCGATCGCGCCGCTCGCGCAATCGTAGTCGTAAACATACACGGCATTCTGCAGCGTATCCGCGAAGTAGAACCGTCGCCCGTCGGGACTCCACGCCAGCGTGTTGGAGATGCCGATCTCGCGCTTCCACTCGCTGACCGTGCCATCCTGGTCCACACGGAACAGCGCGCCCTCGGTGCCGCCCGCGGCGCCCGCCGCGCCATCCGCACTCACATTGTTCCGCATCGAGCCAACCCACAGGGATCCCCGTGGGTCCGCTTGCCCGTCGTTCAATCGAACCGCCGGCCACCCCGGCAAACGAAAACCCTGCTCGCGCCGTTCATCGGTTCGCGGCCTCCACAACAGAATCCGCGATCCCAACACGACCGTCAGCGTGCCTTCCCTGTCGGTCAGCACCAGGGCGGTTACCGGTTCTTCGAAGAACCACGATTTCACCGAGCCGTGTTTCGGATCGAACCGATGGATCAGAAA
>DATJRE010000556.1:0-12986 GCA_035505095.1 Bryobacteraceae bacterium
CTTTGCCGGGCGCCGTCCCCACCCCGCCTGCCGCCGGTGTACATTGGCTACGTGTCCCCTAACCTCAAGGCGGTGATCGTCGACGATGAGGAACTGGCGCGGGCCTTCCTGCGCGAACTGCTGGCGGCGCATCCGGAAATCGCAATCGTGGCCGAATGCGCCAATGGTTTCGAGGCCGTGAAGGCCCTGGCGGAGACACCCGCCGATCTGCTGTTTCTGGATGTCCAGATGCCCAAACTGGACGGCTTCGAGGTGTTGGAGCTGATCGACCCGGGGCCGGCGGTAATCTTCGTGACCGCCTACGACCAGTACGCCATGCGGGCCTTCGACGCGCATGCGGTGGATTACCTGCTGAAGCCGTTTCCGGCGGAACGCTTCGAACGGGCGCTGGAGCGGGCCCGCGCGCGGCTGGGCGAGCGCACCCTGCCGGTCGAGGTGGCGGCCGGGCGCCCGCCGGCGGAACGGCCGCAGCGGCTGGTGGTCCGCGATGGCACCCGCGTCCACGTGATCCCGCTCGATAAACTGGATTACGCCGAAGCGCAGGACGATTACGTGGCGCTGCATTCGGCCGGCAAGAGTTATCTGAAGCAGCAGACCATTTCCAACCTGGAGGCCTCACTGGACCCGGCGCGGTTTGTGCGCATTCACCGCTCGGCCCTGGTCAACCTGGAGCGGGTGGCCCGCATCGAACCGTATGGCAAGGAGAGCCGCCTGGCGATTCTCACCGATGGCACGCGGCTGCCGGTCAGCCGGACGGGTTACGCGCGGCTGCTGGAAGCCATGGGCGATTCGCAGGGCAAGCGCAGCGAAACGCGGTAGCGGTCCCCGGTGGGGCCGGCTTCCATTTCGGCTTCGTCGCCGTAGCGCACGCTGAGGCGGCGGCGCACATTGCGCAGGCCCAGGCCCAGGCTGCGGCTGGTTTCCGATTCGGGGTCGAAGGCGTTCTCCAGCAGGATGGCCACGCCGTCTCCGCGGCGGCGCGCCTCCAGGCGGATGGCGCCGCCTTCCACCAGCCCGGCCACCCCGTGCTTGACGGCGTTTTCCACCAGCGGCTGTAGCAGCAGGGCGGGCACCCCGCAGTCCTCGCAGCCCGGCTCGATGCGCTCTTCCACCGTCAGCCGGCTGCCGAAGCGCACCTGCTCCACTTCCAGGTAGTTGCGCGCCAGGGCCAGCTCCTCTTTGAGCGGGATGGTCTCGCACTCCCCCAGGCGCAGGCTGTTGCGCAGGAAATCGGCCAGGCGGATGCACATTTCGCGGGCGCGCGGGCCGTCCATGGTGGCCAGGGCGGCAATCGAATGCAGGCAATTAAACAGGAAATGCGGGTTGATCTGGATGCGCAGGGCCTGCAATTCGGCTTCGCGGGCCAGCGTGCGGGCTTCGGCGGCGCGCTGTTCGGCTTCGCGCGATTCGCGGGCGGCCAGGGCGGCGTAGTGCAACCCGGCCGAAAACAGGTACAGCAGGGTCCCCATGGCGAACAGCAGCGGCAGGCGCAGCCGCACCGCCGGGTGCAGAAAGTATTCCGCCAGCGCCGCCGCGCCCATCAGGATCAGTCCGGCCACCACCGCCGCGCCGATCCAGGTAGCGGCCAGGCCCTCGCGGTTGGGCGAATCGAGCGGCCAGGCGCGGCAGATGGGCCACGGCGACAGGCACACAAATGCATACAGCACGCAGACCGGCGCCAGCACACTGGCGAATCCGGCCCACGCCGCGCCGGGTGTTTCAGGTGCCAGCCACGCCAGCAAAGCCACGATCGGTGCCCACGCCAGCAGATAGGCGATGAGCCGCCGCGAGGATGCCAGGAGCGGATGCATGGCGCCTCAGTTTTTCACGTCGATGCCGCCAAAGATGGCGGACCCGCGCAGGAACAGACGCTTGGCCGCGGGCACGCCGGCGTCGGGATGGACCGTGCGGTCGTCGCAGCCGCCGAAAACGGCCGTCATTTCGAGGACCACGTCCCAATTCTCGGGAACGCGGATGTCGCAGCCGCCGAAAATGGCGTTGACCACCAGGATGGCCGAATCGCCGGCCATTCCGGCCTTGCGCAGGTCGATATCGAAGCCGCCGAAAATGCAGGAGACTTCACCGCCTCGGAAATCCGGGGTCACAATGCGTCGCCGGCCGCCGCTGAAGATGGCGCTTTCGCTGAGCATGCCGGGCGCGGCGCCGGGGACCGCGCCAATCCGGCCGCCGCCCCAGTTGATGGCCGGCATCCCCAGGCGCTGGAAGAGCAGCACCCCGCCGACGCCGATCAGGATCAGCGGCCACAGGTCGCCCACGGGGATGTGCCAGAAGCCCAGCGTGGGCGCCAGGAAAATGGCTCCCACGATGATCAGGATGGCGCCGCCGGTGCGGCCGGCGTTGTCGGTGGCATCCACGGCTTTCACCATGCCGAGGGCGATCAGCACCACCGGCCAATAATCCAGGACCTCGCGAAAGGTCAGGATGTGCAGGTTGTTGAGGAAGAAGATCGCGCCCACGGCGATCAGGATCGCGGCCGGCAGCAGGCCGGCGCGGTGCGTGCCGTGGCGGTGGCGCCAATACTGCCGGTTCCAATCGTGGGGGTCGAAGCCGCGATTCGGGAAATTCGGTTCCATGGCTTCAGCCTACGCCCGGCTCTGCGCCGCCTCCCGCGCGATTCGGCGAACGCGGCGGGAATACCGGTGAATGGAGCTTTAGCCCCGGCCTGTGGCAAACTAGTGGCTTGTCCGCACGGCGTTTCGGAGCCGCGGCCGTGAGGGAGCGCTTGTCAATCCTTCCGGGACCGCGTACCAGCTCTGTTTCCTCATGAACCTGGCACTGATCGGTTACGGCAACGTGGCCCGCGCGCTGGCGCGGCTGGTAGCCCGCAAACGGCGCCAATATCCGTTCACCATCACCGGCATCCACACCTTGCGGCATGGCACGGCGGTGGATGCGGGCGGGCTTCCGGCCGAACCGGTGTTTGGGCCGCGGGCGCCTTCGATTGAGGATTTCCTGGACCGCTCCGGGGCGCATATCGCGGTGGAGTTGACTACCCTGGATCCCTCCACGGGCGAGCCGGCCATATCCCACATCCGCGCGGCATTCGCCCGTGGCATGCACGTGGCCACCGCCAATAAAGGCCCCATTGCGCACGCCTACGCGGACCTGCGCGACGAAGCGGCGCGCGCCGGGCTGGGCTTCCGCTTCGAATCGGCGGTGATGGACGGAGCACCCGTCTTCAACCTGTGGGAGCACAGTTTGCCGGCGCTCAAAGTGGTGGGCTTCACCGGCGTTTTGAACTCTACTTCGAAGGTGGTGGTGGAAACCATGGAGCGCGGAGGGTCCTTCGAGGATGGACTGGCGGCGGCCCGCGCCATGGGCATCACCGAGGCGGATGGGGCGTTCGATGTGGAGGGCTGGGATTCGGCCGCTAAAACCGCCGCGCTGGCGAATGTTCTGATGGACGCGCGGGTCACGCCGCAGCAGGTTTCTACTCGCGGCATCACGCGGCTCACGCCCGAGCGCATGCTGGAAATCGCGCGGCAAGGCAAGACCGTGCGGTTGGTGAGCCGCGGACGGCGTACCTCTAATGGGCCCAGCCTGCGCGTGCGCGCCGAAGTGCTGGACCGCCGCGACCTGCTGGCGTGTACCCCGGGCACTTCCAACCTGATCCTGTTCGATACCGACTTGATGGGCACCTTCGGCACGGTCTCCATCAATCCCGGAGTGGACCAGACGGCCTATGGGGTCTTCAGCGACCTGGTCAATTTGCAGCGCCGCTAGCGGCGGGCGCGGGCGCACGGCGCGGCGGTCGGTGAATCCGGCCACAAATACAGCTAGGATTGCCCTCCTAAAACGTGATATCCTGAAAGTGCCTTTTAAAAGTCCCGTCTGAACTTGGCTGAGTTGGGGCCGCCTCGTCTAGCCCGCACAATTAGAAGACAGAAGGATTGCGAGTAAGTGAAGAATATTTTTGTCGGTAATTTGGATTTTGCGGCCACCGAGTCGTCAGTTCGATCCCTATTTGAGCCATACGGCAGCGTGGACAAGGTCAACTTAATTACGGACCGCGATACCGGCCGCTCGCGTGGGTTCGCCTTTGTGGAGATGCCTAACGCCGCGGAAGCGGACCGGGCCATCACGGCTCTGAACGGATATAACCTGGACGGCCGCTCGCTTAACATCAACGAAGCGCGCCCCAAGACATCAGGTGGTGGCGGCGGATTTGGCGGCGGGCGTTCTCATGGGGGTGGTGGCGCCGGGCGCCAGCGGCGCGAACCGCGCTGGTAGTTTTTCCCGGCCGCTCCATTCGGCCCTCCACTGAAAATCGATGGAAACTTTCAAAAAACGGCAAAAAGAAATGCAACGGTTGGAACGGCAGCGGGACAAGATGGCCCGCCGGATGGAGCGCAAGCTGCATCGGGCCAGCGGGGCGGCTTCGCCTGAAGAAACTCCCGCCGACGTTCCAGAAACGCACTCCGAAGATGAGCCAACGACCGAACCACGGCCGAACCAGTAGCTTTTGACATTCAGGCCAGCGGCCGCGGCTCGAAAGGGGCAAGATGGAAGTCAGATACCTGGGGTTCGAGCAGCAAGAGAACTCACGCGCGTATCGTTTTGAAGTAACCCAGAAGGGACAGCCTAGCCGGCGATTTATAGTTACTGCCGATTTGTCGCTGTTTCTCACCCACCACGTCGGCATCCAGGAAGGTCCCACACTCTCAGCCAGCAAACTGACTGCCGACCTCGACCGGCACTTCGAAGGGGTCCATGAGCTGACCGGCGACGATTTCCGTTCGCACGCCAATGCCCGCAGCCTGGCCGAAGCCCAAAGGGCCGAAGCGCGCAAAGGTGGGCGGCGCAGTTCCACTCCGCCAACGCCGCCGGGCGCGGAACGCTCTTCCTGGCGCAACTTCGGGCTGGCGAAGGCTTCCGACGCGGTTTGGAAGTCATAAGCCCGGTTCGCAAGCCTGCGCCCCGAAAACCCACATGCGGCACGTGCCGCGCCGTCTACGTGACGGATACCGGCAGCCCGCAGGCCTTCCAGGCATCGAATCCCCCGATTACATTCATCACTTCCCGGAAGCCGGCCCGCTGGAGCAGGCTGGCGCCGATGGAACTGCGGTAGCCCGATTTGCAATGCACCGCCACGGCGCGGTCGCGGTCGATCTCGGCAAGTTGCGCCTGCAATTGCGGTAGCGGCCTCAGCGTGGCGCCGGCAACGTGGCCCTGCGCCCATTCTCCGGGCTGGCGCACGTCAACTACTTGCAGATGGTCGATTTCGCGCTGTACATCCTGCACCGAAACCTGCGGAAGTTCCGCCACCGCCAGCCCTTCGCGGAACCACGCGGCCATGCCCTCTTCCAGGTAACCAGCCACATTTTCTATGCCCACCCGCGCCAGGCGTGTGTGCGCTTCGAGCATCGCGTCGCGATCTTCGGCCACCAGCACGAGGCTTCCCTGTAGTCCCAAAATCCGGCCCGCCCAGGAGGCGAACTGTCCGGTAAGACCGATGTGGATCGCGCCGGGAATGTGGCCGCCACCAAACTGTGCCGCCGGACGGGTATCGAGTACCACCGCGCCGGCGCCCTGCAGGCTCTGGACCCGCCGGGCGGGCAGGCCCTCCGGAATCGGCAGGTCGGCCAGTGGGGCCGGCCCCGAGCGATTGATCTCGGCATCCAGCGCGAAATAGCCCGGGCGCTCGGGCAGTTCGGCGGTCAGCAGGCGGACGAATTCTTCCTTCGATTTGGCCTGGAGCGCGAAATTCTCGCGCCGCTGCCGCCCGATGGTGGAGCAGCGTTCCGCGCTCATCTGGCGACCGCATAGCGAGCCGGCCCCGTGGGCCGGGTACACCAGCACGGAATCCGGCAGCGTGAGCAACTTGTTGTGCAGGCTGTCGTAGAGCATTGCGGCGAGCTGCTGCGGTGTGCGATCGGGAGCCAGATCGGGCCGGCCCACGTCGCCGATGAACAGGGTGTCACCGGTGAACACGGCGTACGGCTCGGGCGACTGGGCGAGGTCCGTGAGCACGATCGAGATGCTCTCGGGCGTATGGCCGGGAGTCTCCAGAAACCGCAGTGCGCACTCGCCGAAGCGGAGTTCGTCGCCGTCATGCACCGGAACGTGCGGATACTTCGCTCCGGCCTGCGCGCCCACGTAGATGCGCGCGCCGGTGAGGGCGGCCAACTCGCGGTGGCCGGAGATGAAATCGGCGTGCAAATGCGTCTCGATGACGTGCTCGATGCGCAGACCCTGCCGGACGGCGTCCTCGATATAGATACCGGCATCGCGCTGTGGATCGACCACCGCCGCAACCCCGCCCGAGCCGATCAGGTACGAGGCATGCGACAGGCATCCCAGATAGAACTGCTGTAGGTACATGGGATTGAGATTCTCCGGGGGCTTCGGATTCACCGCGGAGACACGTACCCTCTGCGTCTCCGCGGTGAGGTATACGCAGCACCGCGCTACAACTGCTCGTAGCACTCCCGCGCGGGACTGCACTCGAATTCATCCACTACTTTGCCATCCGGGCCGACGCATTTGTAGGTTTGCTGGCACCAGATGGCGGTGTCGTAGCTGTAGTGGTTCTCGGGCTCGCATTCGGCGTCGATCTGCAACCCCTTCCAGCGCAGGTTGGCGCAGCGGTTGCGGCTCACTTTTTTGGCCGATCCGATGGGTTCCATGGTCACGCCTTCACTGCGCCCAGCAGCGCGCGCTTAACGGCTACCTTCGCCAGGGTCACCTTGTAGGCATTCTGGCTGAGCGGCCGCGCGCCGCTGACGGCGGCTTTCCCGCAGGCTTCGGCGGAAGCTTCGGTCACGGTCTTGCCTTGAATCGCCGCCTCGGCTGCTTCGGCCACGTGCGGCGTGGGCGCCACATGTCCCAGCACCACCTTGGCCGTTTCCACGGTGTTGCCGCGCATGGTTAGGGCCACCGAGGCGGCCACCAGAGGCCAATCCAGCGCCTCCTTCTGCCGCACCTCGTAAGTGGCGGTCTTTACGGTGGCGTTGGGCACCAGGATTTCGGTGAGGATTTCATCCGGGCGCATCACGATTTCGCGTGTGTTTTCATCGGCCGGCGCCACGAAGAAGCTCGCCACCGGCACTTCGCGCGACCCTTTCGCCGACACCAGCTTCACCCGCGCGCCCAGCGCGATCAGCGCCGGTCCCAGGCTCGAAGCGCTCACGAAATAGGCCGGCCCGTTGCCGAAAATGGCGTGGTACCGGTTCTCGCCGTTGGGGATGAGCGACTTGCCGTCCTTCATGGCCAGCAGCCCCAGTCCCTGGCGGTAATACCAGCAGCGCGGCCGCTGGCAGAGATCGCCGCCCACCGTTCCCATGTGGCGGATCTGCGGGCTGGGAATGTAGGCCGCGGCTTCGGCCAGCGCCCGGTAAGGCCCTTGGGCTTCGTGGCTCTTGGCCAGCTCGTCGATGGTCACCAGGGCCCCGATGCGCAGGCCGCCACCGGTGCGGTGGATGCCCTCCAGTTCCCTGATGTGCTTGATGTTCACCACCCGTTTGGGGGTGTGGAGGTTTTCCTTCATCAGGCTCAGCAGGTCGGTTCCCCCGGCCAGCACGTCGGCTTCGCCCCATTGGGCGGCCAACAGGCCGGTGGCCTCCTGAACCGTGGTGGGATTGGCGTACTCAAAGGCTTGCATCAGCCGTTCCTCCCTTCGAGTGCGGTCAGTATGCGGTCCGGGGTCAGCGGAACATACGGCACTCGCACGCCGATGGCGTTGGCCACGGCGTTGGCCACCGCCGCGCAAATGGGGATCGCCGGCGGCTCTCCCAGGCCGATCACGCCGCGTTTGTCGTTCTCCGGCCGGATATCCATGTGCACGATGATGTTGCCGATATCCGCGATCCCCGCCAGCTTATAAAACTCCATGTCGGGGTTCAGCATCTTGCCGGTCTGCTGATCCATGACCCGCTCTTCGTACAAGGCCGTGCTGATGCCCATGATGATCGCGCCGTAGACCTGGCTCTCGGCCAGGCGCGGGTTGATCACCATGCCGCAATCCTGCACCGCCACGTAGCGGTTCATTTTCACGATGCCGGTTTCGGTATCCACCGAAACGTCGGCAATTTGCGCGCCCGCCGCGCCGCCGGTGGCCAGGCCGTCGGTATCCTGCTGGCGGCCGTTGTAGGTGCCCATCTCGGAAATTGCATTGGGCAGTTTGCGGCACGCTGCCACCCAGGTGACGCTCTTGTTGGGGTTGCCCTTCACGCGGATGTGCGCGTCCACGGCTTCCAACTGGTCCGCGGTAGTACCCAGGTCGGGCGCCACCACGGCGAACAGCTTATTCAGTGCGTTGACGGAGGATTTGCGGGTGGAGGTGGAGACGCCCCCCACGGTAGTGGAGCCGCCCGAGCCGCCATCCGGCGGAAGGTCGTTACGGCCAATCACCAGCTTCACCTGGTTCATCGGCAGCCCCAGGGTTTCGGCCCCTACCTGGGTGATGATGGTCTTGGTGCCGGTGCCTAAATCCTGCGAGTCGATTTCGATCGAAACCGAGCCATCCGGGTTGATCACCGTGCGGCACTGGCTGGCATGGCCGAGGCCGTTCCAGGCCCCCACCCCGATTCCCATGCCGCGTTTGACGGTGCCCGAACTCCCCTCGCCGCGCGGATGCCAGAGTTGCTTCCATTCGGCCAGCTCGGCGGCCTTATCCAACTGGTAGAGGTAAGTCTCCGTTGCGCCGGTGCGGGCCGCATACGGCGCGTTGATCTTGAAGACTTCCAGGGGATCTTTGCCGATCTTGTGGGCGAAATCCTCGATGGCGCAGCAGGTCAGGAAGGATGCCGCCTGGTTGCCCGGCGCCCTCCAGGCGCGCTGCGAGCCGCCATTCACCGAAACCGCGGTCCTCACGCGGCGGCTGTTGGGCACTTTGGTGAAAATGTAGGGCTGGTCGGGAGGGTTGGTGGGATTGAACCCGCCGCTGCCCCATCCCTGGTAGGTCCACGCCGTGATAGTGCCGTCCTTCTTGCCGCCCACCTGAATTTTGCCGTATGCCGAGGGACGGTTGCCGGCGATCATCAACTCGGTGTTGCGCTCCAGGTACAACTTCACCGGACGCCCTCCGGCTTTCTTGGAGAGGTTGGCGCCCATGTTCGCCCACGCATCCGGGGTGAACTTGCTGCCGAAGCCGCCGCCGATGTAATCCATGCGGACCTTAATATTGGTGGCGGGTACCTTCAAGTCGGTGCCCAGGGTGCCGGCATAGCCCGGCACGTTCTGGGTGGAAGGCCACGCGTTGATGTGGTCGTCGGCGCCGGAAGGGTCGCTGCCGGGAATCCACTGGATCACCTGCCCGTGCGGTTCCAGGCAGCAGTGGGTGACCACCGCGAAATTGTACTGCCCTTCGGAGACCGCCTCGGCGTCTTTCAGAGCCTGGTCGGGGTCGCCGGTGACGGTCTCGCCCCCTTGTCGGGCGCGGGTGCCGGCCTTGGCGAGGTCGTCATCCTTCACCAGGTGCGGCAGGACTTCGTACTGGATCTTGATCTTGCGGACGGCGTCGCGGGCCTGCTCTTCGGTAGTGGCGGCCACCGCGGCAATTTCCCAGCCCTCCCATTGCATCTCCGTGCCGGCCTTGGCGGCCACGTGTACGGCCTTCACTCCGGGGCTCCGTTCCGCGTCGCTGGTGTCGATGCTGGTGACGCGCGCGTGGGCGTACGGGCTGGTCAGGTAGATGCCGAACAGGAGGTCCTTCGGGTTCATGTCCGAAGAGTACTTGGCGCGGCCGGAGGACTTCTGCGGCCCATCCAGACGCAGCGGGGACGTGCCGATGACCTTGCGTTTATCCATCGGCGGCCAGCTATAGTTGGCTGTGTCAGGCATTTTTGGCTCCTTTCATGGCCTTGCCGGCTTCCACCACGGCCTTGCGAACGCCCATATAGGTGCCGCAGCGGCAGAGGTTGCCGCAGAGGCCGTGCTCCACGTCCGCTTCGGTCGGATTGGGATGCTCGCGGAGGAACCCGTGGGCGGCCATCACGAACCCCGGCGTGCAGTAGCCGCACTGCTGGCCGTCGTTGTGGACGAAGGCCACCGACACGGGGTTGTCCACCGGGAATCCTTCGATGGTTTCAATCTTCCTCCCCTGCGCGTCGATGGCCAGGGTGGTGCAACTGTAAACCGATTTGCCATCGATCAGGACCGTGCAGGCCCCACAGGTGCCCCGGTCGCAGACCCGCTTGGCGCCGGTTATGTCCAGGTAATTGCGCATCGCGTCAAGCAGCGTAACGCGTGGCTCCGCCGTGAGGTTGACCGCTTTTCCATTGATATTTAAGGTGATCGCCACCGGTCCCGGCCCTACCACGGCGGCCGGAGCGGCGGCGGCTTCTTGTTGCAGCAGGCCCGTCGTACTCAGCACGCCACTGCCGATTCCCACCCCGCGGATAAAGCCGCGGCGCGAAAACCCGGATTTGGGCTGCGCGGGAAGTTCGGGGTCTTTCTTTGAACTCACCAGACACCTTCCTTTCGTGCCTAACTCGACTGTTCAAACAGGAATGATCCTCAGTATACCGAAAACCCAGGGGGGCCGGTGGGATTGGTCGGCACAGTTCCGCCGCCCGCGGGCCGCCCCGGGTCGCGGGGAGATGCGCTGGGGAAGATCGCCAGCCGGGCGCCGCGGACGCTCGGGTTTAGCGGTCTGCCGCTGTTCCTCCAACCGTTGCCCTTCTGGCTTACAACGGCTACTAACTGCCATAACCCCCTTAACCACCCCTATCCCCCCCAATGAGTTGATTAAAATACCCGCAAAGGGATTGTGGGATCTTTCCACATATGACATTCTTATGATTGTTTGAAATCGCAGTTCAGGACTCTTAGAACCATGAGTACAAATGGCCCTGATATTCCCCCCGTTTGCGCATCCGCCACGGCGGAAAAGCCGTCCCCCAGGAGCAGGCCATGATCGGCGCTACACCCTCTGCCAGCGGCTCGGTCTGGGCTGACGCGTTGTGCGCCGCCGGCTGTACCGCCCGAACTGTCGGCCGTTCGGTTGTGATCCAGTGGCAACCGGGTGACGACCGTTTGCGTTACACCGCAACTGAGTATGTGGTCATAGAGCCGTTCGGGGTGCCGCTCCGCCCCGGCGAGACGCTGGAGGTGCGCTGGCTCCCCGGCGACACCGGGTACAGCACGGGCATCCGGTCCCCCAGAATCGCGAGCTGAGACCGGAGCGTGGCGGGCGGGCATAGCGGCAATGCCCGCCTGCTACATGCCCGTCACCTCCAGCCGGAAGACATCCGGCCGGGCGTAGTGACCGGCCACATCGAGGTCGAATTTCCCTTCTGCGATTTCACCCAGGTCAAGGTTGGCGGTCAGAATGCACTCCTCGTCATAGCAGGGCCCGGCCAACAGTTTGCCCAGCGGCCCCACGATGACGCTGCCGCCGCGGATTGTCGCTGTGTGCTGGCACGCCGAAAGCACGAAGCAGCGGCCTTCGAGGGCGATGTGGCGCATGGTGACCGTCCAGGTTTCCCGGTCGTCCACGGTGGGGGCGCAGTACAACTGGATGCCCTGCTGGTACATGGCCGCGCGCAACAGCGGCATGTAATTTTCCCAGCAAATCACCGCGCCGAGGCGCCCGAAGCCGGTCTCGATCACCGGCAGGGTGGTGCCGTCGCCGAAGCCCCAGATCAGCCGCTCCATGGCCGTGGGCATGAGCTTGCGGTGCTTGCCCGCCAGCCGCCCGTCGGGCGCGAAGAACAGGGCCGTGCAATAGAGCGTGCCGCCTTCGCGTTCGATCACCCCCATGACCAGCCAGATGCCGTGGGCTTTGGCCAGGCGGCCCAGTCGCTCGGTGCCTGGTCCGGGAACCTCCAGGGCCCCTTCGAAATAGCGCCGGAAGAGCTTGCGGCCTTCGGCGCTGCGCGATCCCACGCGGGCCCCGAAATCCTCGCCCTTGGGGTAGCCGCCCGCGAAGGCTTCCGGGAACACCACCAGGCGCGCGCCGCGCCCGGCAGCCTCGGCGGCGAGTCCTTCGGCCTTGGTAACGCTGGCCTGGCTATCGAACATCACGGCTCCGGCTTGCACCACCGCCACGGTTACGGTCATGTTTGTGCGCTCCAGCCGCATTATAAAAGGTTGGGCGGGCCCCGCGCGTCACGCCGCCGGCGCGCTTTTACAAGACGTTTACACCTTGCACACCATGCTCCCCCGGAAGCGCCTTACCATCCAGACTTGGAGGAATGGTCTACTCAACATGCAACCGGCAATCGCAATGGAAATGGAAACCGAAGAAGGCAGTCTTTACCGGGACGCGCATCTGCGCATCGATTTCGCACGGCGGCGGGCCGCGCTGGATTCCAAGCCCCTGGTGCTGACCGGCAAAGAATTCGAGCTGCTGGCCTTTCTGGTGCAGCATGCGGGCGTGATTATCTCGCCCACGGCGCTGCTCACCAACGTCTGGGGATACAGCACCGAAGTCCGCACCCGCACCCTGGACGTACACCTCAGCCGGCTGCGCAAACTGCTGCGGCCTTATGGCGAGGTCTACCTGGAGAGGGTCTTCCGGGTGGGCTGCCGGTTTCAACCGTGCGGCCGGGAACTGCCGCTCACGGCATAGGGCGCGTCGACGGGCTGCGTGCGGCCCGTGCCCCCCGCAGCGATGGTGCGTCCCGTACGCCCCCGCGCAGCCGCCGCGGCGATGGTGCAGCCGGCGCATCCCGCGATGATCCCCCGCAGCGATGGTGCAGCCCGCGCGTCCCGCGTGTCCGGTGTGCCCCCCGCAGCGACGGTACAGCCCGCACGGCCCGCGCGTCCCGTGCGGATCCCCGCAGCGATGGTGCAGCCCCGCGCAGCCCGCGCTGATCCCGCAGCGATGGTGGGGCCTGCACGGCCCGCGCGCCCCGTGTGGCCGCCCCGGAGTGATGGCGCAGCCCGCACCCCCCGTGCGGCCCCCGCAGCAACGGTCCCTCCCGCACCCCCCGCGCGCAGCCGCCGTGAAGCCCCGGTCCTCTTGCGATATACTGGGCCAATCCACCTTTTTTCGCGAGGACACAGGACCGATGCTGCCCATT
>DATJRE010000557.1:0-13183 GCA_035505095.1 Bryobacteraceae bacterium
GATCCGCGCGGCTACATCCTGCCCTCCGACCAGGCCGATTTCGCCAATGCTACCGAATTCGTCAATGCCCTCCTGAAGAACGGCATCACGGTGCTTAAAGCCAGCGCGTCTTTCACGGTGAACGGCAAGCAATACCCCTCCGGCTCTTACGTGGTGAAGACCGCGCAAGCCTTCCGGCCGCACATCATGGACATGTTCGAGCCGCAGGACCACCCCAACGATTTCCGCTATCCCGGCGGTCCGCCGATTCCGCCCTACGACATCACCGGCTGGACCCTGGCCATGCAGATGGGCGTGCAGTTCGACCGCATCCGCGATGGCTTCGACGGGCCGTTCACCAAAATCAACGGCCTGCTGCCGCCTCCGGCCGATTCGGTTACCGGCGTTTCCAGCCCGGCGGGTTACCTGATCAGCCATCGCATCAACAATTCCTTCATCCTGATTAACCGGCTGCTGAAGGCCAATGCGGACGTGTACTGGCTGAAGAAGGAACAGAACGCCGAGGGCCAGGACCTGGGCACTGGAACCATCTGGGTGCCGGCTTCAGCCTCCGCGCGCCCAGTGCTCGAAAAGGGCGCCAGGGAACTGGGCGTTCCCGTGCACGCGGTGGCCAAGGCTCCCTCCGGCGAGGCTCTCAAGCTCAAGCCCATCCGCATCGGCTTGTACGATTCCTACGGCGGCAACATGCCCGCCGGATGGACCCAGTGGCTCTTCGAGCAGTACGAATTTCCGTTCCAGATGGTCTATCCGCCGACCCTGGATGAGGGCAACCTCAAGAACAAGTTCGACGTGATCGTGTTCACCGATGGCGAGATCCGCCGCGGCGGCGCGGGCGGGGGGCGTGGGGGCGGCGGCGGACGCGGTTTCGGCGCCAATCCGCAGAACGTGCCCGAGCCGTATCGCGCCGAAATCGGCCGCTTCACCGACGACAAGACGTTTCCGCAGCTTCAGAAGTTCGTGGAAGCCGGCGGGTCGGTGGTCACCATCGGCAGTTCCACCAGTGTCGCCGAGCTGTTCGGCATTCCGGTGAAAAACTATCTCACCGAATTGGGACCGGACGGGCACGACCGGGCGCTGCCGCGCGAGAAGTTCTACATTCCGGGATCGCTGCTGAAGGTCAACGTAGACAACCACAACCCGCTGGCTTACGGCATGCCGGACCAGGTGGACGTGTTCTTCGACAGCAGCCCGGTCTTCCGCATGGCGCCGGACTCCGAGATGAAACACACCTCGCCGGTGGCCTGGTTCTCAGGGCCGACGGTGCTGGATAGCGGCTGGGCGTGGGGCCAGCAATACCTGGATGGCGGCACCACGGTGGCGGAGGCCACGGTGGGCGAAGGTAAGGTGGTGCTGCTGGGACCGGAGGTGAATTTCCGGGATCAGCCCCACGGCACCTACAAACTGCTGTTCAACGGGCTGTATTACGGCAACGCCCAGACGGTGGCGCTGCCCTAACCAAGAACGGAGCAACCGGTGGGGTGGGCCGCGGGCCTGCCCCACAATCAACCTGAATCCGGCAGTTAGCCTGCCGCCCCGCCTCGTAGGGCTTTTGGCGCCACCAATCTCAACTACGGCGCAGGTCACCAGCGGGTGACAACCGGTTTATCCGCGACCGGTTGCAGCGCGCGGTCGCTGCCCGTTCCGCGGGGCTGCAGCGGTTCCTCTTGAATCCGGCAGTTAGCCTGCCGGCCCGCCTCGCGGCTATTGGCGCCACCAATCCCCAACGGCCGCGCACATCACCAGCGGGGGACAACCGGTTTATCCGCGACCGTTGCAGCGCGCGGCCGCTGCCCGTGCCGCGGAGTCGCAACTGGCGGATTCCGGCGCATCCGCGTGTGCGTCCCTCTCGCCGTTCGCGGCTATCTTATGGCGGGCCACCGGCCTTTCCACAAGCCATTGCGATTAGGGCCGCCGGCGGATTAGCGCGACGGCGTGGCCAGGGTAGCCCATTTGGATTCCCAGCCGGCCGGGAGCACGTAGGTAGGCTTGTTCGAAGGAAACAGAAACGTGCCCACATCCCAGAACTCCAGCCCGCGGCTTCGCTGGTGAAGCTCGGCGCCCAGGTCCCGGGCCAGTTTCTCGCTGCCATCGTACTTGGCGGCGAAGGGCGAAGAAATGTCTCCGCGCACCAGGCGGTTGAAGGAGATGGCAATAAGGAAATAAGGCCGCGGCAGAATGTGCCGCTCCATGCGGGTGATGCGGCCGCGCACGATGGCGCCGGCGGGGATCAGGATCTCGCCCGAGCCGGATCGGCGCACGGGCTTGATCACCTTGGCCGAAACCGGGTCGCCGGCCGCGGCCTTCCCGCTGTCGATAGGCGCCTCCAGCGCGAGTTCCACCGGCAGGCCTATGGGCAAAGCCAGCGGCGTGCGCACTACCGGTCTGGCGGTGGCGCCATTTACGTCTGAGTCGGAATCGAAGCGCAGCGCCGATTCGGCCTGATACTCGCGGCAATCGGAGAAGGTGGTCAGGTTGGTGGTCTCGCTCCCGGTGTCCATCACGATGGCGAGTTGGCCCTGGCGCGGCAGCAGCACGTCGCCGTCGCCAATGCGCACGTTCTCGTAATCCAGACCGGCGTGCAACTGGCACATGAAGCTGCCGGGCGGCAGGGGCGAGGCATCCACCGTGAAGCGGCGCAACTCCAGCGAGTCGGGGTCCAGCCAGAAAGTGCCGTCATAAGGCTGGACCTGCCAGGTGGCGCCGGTCTTCACCCGGTAGCGGCTGGCTTCGGTAGAGACATGATAGCGATACTCCAGCACCTTGCGGCTGCCGTCGGTTCTTTCACCCACATAGTGGAAATCCACCCCCGGGTTGTCGAACACGCCGATGAGGTGGGTGCCGAAGGCGCCGGTGCCGATGGGGCCCTGGTGGATGATCTCATCCACATCGCGGGTATCGAAGCGCGTGGCGCCCGGCCAGGAATGGATCTCGTGGCCTTCGGAAACCGTCACCTCCAGACGCAGGCGGTCAGTGGCATCCACAGCGAGGGGCACGGCGCGGCGGCTGCGCGCGGCTTCAATCTGGCTGCAGGAAAGGGGCGTGGGCGCTGCGGGCGGCGGCTCATAGTAGATGCGGTCCACCGTCTCGATGCAGGCATACTTCGCCAGACGCCGCGTCATGGATTGCAGATTGGCGCGAGCCCGCTCCAGCACTTCGCCGGGATCCCGCTCGGCATTGCCTCGTGCGGCCACCAGCATCAGCAGAGGCAGGGCCCGGCGGATCGGCAAATGCATCGTCCGCCTATTTCTTGGCCGCCACCGTTGCGATCCGCGGCTTCCAATTTTGAGCCGCCTGATCGGTGGTGGAGACCACCGCGGGCGTAAGCTTGGCGGCCTGCGCGGCGCGCAGCTTTTCCACGCTCTTGTCACCGTGCAGGTAAGCCAGCGTCAGCCAGAAATAGGCGCGCCGGGTGTCCTGTTGGATGCCGTTGCCGTTGGCGTAGCGGATGCCGAGTTTGGCCTGCGCGGGGGGATACCCCTGGCTGGCGGAAGCGCGCACCCAGCGGACGGCCTGCTCTTCGTCGCGCGGGATGCCGCCCTTGCCCTCAGCGTACAGCCGCCCGAGGGCGAACTGCGCTTCGGCGTGGCCCTTCTGGGCGGCCAGTTCATACCAGTAGGCAGCCTGTTTCTGATCCTGCTGGACGCCGTAACCGTCGATCAGGTTCCAATCGGTGGATGGGCCGTCGGAATCCGGATCGTTGGCCATCTGAAACCAGCGCAACGCGTCGGCCTCGTCGCGCGGCACTCCCCAGCCCAGCGAATACATCTGGCCGAGGGCGAATTCCGCTTCCGCGTTGCCTTGTTCAGCGGCCTTGCGGTACCAGTGCTCGGCGGTGGTTAAGTCGCGCTGGACCCCTTTGCCCTGGGCGTACAGAACGCCCAGGTCGAACTGTGCCTCCGCCTGTCCGGCTTCGGCGGCAGAGCTCCATTCGCGGAAGGCCGTGCCATAGTCCTTGTCCTTGAAGGCCCGCATGCCCGCCGCGGTATCGGCCCAAGCCGATGAGACGCATAGCAGCGCCACCCCTATTCCCAACCACACGTTACGTTCAGAGCGATATTGCATACCCGCCCTCCTTTCTGCAATTACCGCTTGCTGGTTAAGTTGTAGCACAAATCCGGAGGCGCAGCGTAGCGTGGCGACCAATCTTCGTCCGGCGGCGGCGTCCCGGACCGGGTACACGGCCAGTTTCCGCGCGCCCCGGAGTGACCGCGGCAAACTGGCGCGGACCTACGAACGTAGCGAATGGGCGAGGGAACCTCGGAGGTGCGCCACCGGCGGCTGAGCCGAAGATAACTCCACCCATCCGGCCGACGTATCCTTTCAGGGTCGCTTTGGCCATACTTCAGACAGCGACCACCACCACTTCGCGGCGTCAACGACATTCGCCGTGTTGGTCTTGCCGCGCAACCGCCCTGCTTCGTGTGCCTCGCTCTCGCCCAGAGGAACCACCAGGCACCTGGTTCGCACCGCCGGGGCGAACCGAATCACGCGGTCCGAGGGCTAGTTCTCTGACGGCCGCTCTATATGATCGATCACCAACACGTCCACGGGCCCCTTGGCCGGCACAAGTCTTAAGCCGAGTTGTTCCTGAATGGCCTGAAATATGCCAGGAAAGTCGGGGGCACCGGCGGCTGGCGAGCCAGGATCGGCGATGAATGGCCGAGGTGGAGCGGAATCGTCGGGCGAAAATCGCAGGTGTATCTCGAAATAACTCGCAATGCCGGTCTTGTCGATAACCGGACGATCCAGAATCAGGTTCAGCAAGCCGGCGAACATCGAGAGCGTGCCACCCTCGAAGTCAACCGAGCCGCGCGGAGACACCATATTTCTACAACGGTGCTGGTCAGGGGGCAGAGGCGGTAAGGGACGACCTACCAGCACCGGTGTGCAGCTTCCCTCCAGGAGCGGTTTCAACTTGGGAGAGCCTTTGCCCAAAACGAGCTCGTAAACAGGTCCTTGCCTGGTCTCGCGATGAATCTTGAGCTTGAACCTGTCCTCCAGAATTGCCTGCATCATGGGGCCTTCCATCATCAATATGCCGGGGTGACCGTCCGATTTGGCGTCGATTGCGAACGCTTCCGAATGGATCCAATCCGGGGCGCCCTCGATGGGGATCACTGTCGCGGAAGTCAAGTGGCCGTCGGCATACCTGTTATACGCTCGCTGAATCAGCCCGGTGTTATCGACACCAGCCAGAATCGCGCATCCGATGCTCAGCCTTCCCGGCGCCGAGTCGTCGCCATTTGTAACGCCCGGCTTACACGGCTTGATGGACACGACATCGAATTTTGGAGTGGCGGCTGGCGGCGCTGGCTGGGCTTGCAACCCGGCGCCGCACACAACCGCAATCAGAAGGGCAGTTTTCATTTGATCTCTCCCAACTCAACGCAGGCCGGCGTAAACCGCCATTTCGAACGGGATCAGCTCGTCGGCGGACAGGTAGCCATCGTGATTGCGATCCAGCGTCTTCAGCGACGCAGCGGCGTGCTCGATCTCCCAAGCCGAGATCTGGCCATCATGGTCGGCATCCAGAGCGGCCAGCACCGGATGGTAGCTCATGAAATGCTCATGCAGTTGCGCCAGCAACGCCGGCGGCACGGAATTCGGATCGAGGTGCAAGCCGCATTCTTCGGGCGTTAATTTGCCATCGGAGTTAAGGTCCAGCTTGCGAAGAGCCGCCGGGGCGTTGGCGATTTCTTGCGGCGAGAGCGTCCAATCGCGATCGGCATCGAGCGCGCGCAGGACCGGCATAGACGCGAAGTAAGGCCTGGCCAGCTTCAGCCACGCTTCGAACGGATCCGGCCCCAGTTTGACCGTCGTGTTGAGGTCGCTCGCGGTCATGGAATTCCGATCGACCGGCAGGAGACCGGGCCTGGAAAAATGCGTGCCGATGAGGAATGGCCTGGCGACGCCGCCCGCTTTGGCAATGAGCACCACGGCGAGCGAAATCGACAGGATGGCCAACAGCCCGCCCTGAACGAGCGCCGCGGGGTGCGGTTTGTAGGTCTCGATGGTTTGAAACAGCGGCACGCCCCATGTTTCCAGCGGCGCATCGGCTGCCACCGGCATCGACTCGGGGCGGAATTCCGGGCGAAGCAGCCACTGGCGCGCCAGCGAGCCGACGGCGTCGGCGAAATACCGCGGCCTGGCTCGTAAGGCAGACCGGTCGAAATCGTCCAGCATCTCGTCGCCAAACCGCCAGCGAAATGGCCCCGGGTGCAGCCAGATCAATTGGATGTACAGCCATCGCAGCATCACGCCCTCCTGGGTTTGAGCGCGCGGAGCCGCGCCCGGCCTTCGTGAACCACGTCTTCCAGCCGCGCGATTTCCTGGGAGAGCACGCCGCGCCCGAGCTGGCTCAGGCGATAGTAGCGGCGGCGCGAGTTCGCTTCGGCGGCCGGTCCGGCGACCTCCTCCACCAGGCGCTGCTTCATGAGGCGCTGCAGGTTGTCGTAGAGGGTGCCGGGGCCAAGATTGTACCGGCCGTCGGATTGCCGCAGCACCTCCTGCATGATGCCGTAGCCGTGCATCGGTTCAACGGCCAGGGAGAGCAGGATGTGTAGGGTGGCCGGGGCCAGCGGCAGGTAGTCGTCGGGGTCCGGTTTCATAATCGGATTCCGTTATATCAGATTCCGATAGCTGTGACAAGCAAATCCGCGCGCCCGGCGCACCACGAGGGAATCTTTCTCACATACCCTGGCGGCGGCCGGCAACCCCGTTTCGGCCCGGGATGCGGCCGCCACACCTGAATGCGAGAGAACCGCTCATCAATGCCCCCTTGCGGGAGTTCATAAACCTTGCACCGGTCAGTTGATGGCAATCGCGCGCAGGTCCACCAAGGAGGCTTCCCCGGCGCGTACCGTGACTTTGTCCGCATCCGTAAGCAGGTTGTCGTCTCCAATGGCCTCATACCATGGCGTGGGACTGTCTCCCGCGACTGCCAGGACGTAGTAATCTCCCGGGCGCACGGCCGTGATCGCGTAGCGGTCGAACGAATCGCAGGGCACGAACCACAAAAATCCGGAGCGCCGCATGGTCTTGTCTTCCGGAATCAACCATACCGCGCCCGCGGCGCATTGCTCCACCGTGCCGCGAATGCTTCCCCCCGCAGTTTTATAGGCGACCGTGAGCGGCGGCGCGCCGGACACGATCGGAACATCCGATGCGAGCGCGTCGCGGTCCCCAAACCGGATCGAATCGAGATAATATCCCGGTGGGGCTGGACCGGGGAGAACCTCATAAGGTCCCGGGTAAAGATTGGAGATCGTGAAGCCGCCGGCCGCGTCCGGGTCGCCTGTTCGAAAGCCGCCACCGGGAGTGTCTGCCCGGACCGCGCTGCCCGCATTGAACCCGACGGTGACCGCAGGCGGCTTGGGAGTGGGTAAACCCTCGGGGCCCTCCACCAGAATTTTTCCCTGGATCGAGAACGCTCCCACCAGCCGTAACTTGACGTTTCCCAGATCCTCGCTCTTTACTTGAATCGACTCGGCGGCCCACAACTTAGCGCCGTCCTTATCCACTTTGCTTACAATGCGCCAATCGCCCTCGCCCACGGCCTCGAACACAAAGGTCCCGTCAGCGCGGGTATTTTGAAGCTGGGCCGGCACGCTGGTCCCCTTGCCAAACAACGTCACGGGCGCCTTCGGCGCCGGGTTGCCATTCAAGTCGAACACCACGCCGCTAACCCGATGCAGCGGAACCTGGCGAAGTCGGATATCCAGATTCAGGAACACGCCCGGCCGGACCATTACCGGCGCAGCCATCTGGGAGTCGGTAAACCCGGGGTAGAAAGTGCGTGCCCAGCCCATCCGCTGGCCGGCCGATTCCGGCGGCGCCCAGGAGGAGGGCGCCACGGCAGACACCAACCACTTGCCGGGGATATCCAGGTCGGAGATGCTATAGGCTCCCTTTTCATCGGTTGTCGATCCGCGGGAAACCCCAATGCACGACGGCTGTTTGCATAGCCAGTTCTCTCCCCAGTAAAACTCGACGGTGGCATTGGGAACCGGTTTTCCCGAGCCATCCAGCACCCTGCCGGAGATCCTGCCGATTGGTGATAATTTGACCGTCAGGCGCGTCGGCTCGCCTCCGCCTGCCACCCGAAACTCCGGCCCGTGGCGCGAGAGAAAGCATCCGCCGCATTCGCGCTCCAAATCTTCATCGATCAGCAAATTGGGAACCGGCCAGAAACCGCCAGCCCAGTAGCTGGCGGTGTAAGTGCCTTCTTTGACGGCCTCGATCCGGAAGCGGCCTTGGGAATCGGTGGTCGCCGAATAAGCCTCCAACCCGGCTTGCACCAGATTCACGGCAACTCCGGGGACGCCGGCACCCGTTGCCGAGTTCACCACGTGCCCTTCCACCGTCTGCTCTGCGCAGGCGGCAAACGCCAGAATCCAGATGCCGAGAATCACGCGCAGCATATGGATAGAATAACCGGCAGCCCCAGGGCCGGGGCGGCCATATCCCGCCAAGAACCCGCCTGCCCGAATGCTCACCCTTTCCGCAGCGCCAGCACCGCGTTCAGCCCTCCAAACGCGAAGGAATTCGAGAGGGCATACTCCACCTGCGCCTCGCGCGCCTGGTTGGGGATCACGTCCAGGTCGCACTCCGGGTCGGGTTCGGTGAAATTGGCGGTTGGCGGCAAAATGCCATCGCGCAGCGCCAGCACCGCGGCCAGGCATTCCAGCGCGCCGGCCGCTCCCAGCGCATGGCCGTGCATCGACTTGGTGGAGCTCACCGCCAGTTTCCCCGCGTGGCTCCCGAACACGGCGCGGATCGCCGCCACCTCGGTCGGATCGTTGGCCGGCGTGGCGGTGCCGTGGGCGTTGATGTAACCGATCTGCTCGGGCGCCAGGGTCCCATCGCGCAGCACCGCCCGCATGGCCCGCGCAGCGCCTTCAGCCGAGGGCTGGGTGATGTGGCAGGCGTCGGCGGACATCCCGAATCCCACCAGTTCGGCGTGGATACGCGCCCCCCGCGCCCGCGCCAGGTCCCATGGCTCCAGCACAAACATACCGCCGCCCTCGCCCAGGATCATGCCTTTGCGGTCCTTCGAGAACGGCCGGCAAGTCTCCGGCGAAACCACCCGCATGGCCTCCCACGCCTTCAGAATTCCAAAGCTGAAAGGCGCTTCGCTGCCGCCCGTCAGCGCCACGTCGGTGATGCCGTTGCGCACCATCCAGTAGGCCTGCCCGATGGCGTGCGCGGCCGAGGAGCATGCCGTGGAAATGGTGAAGCTCGGCCCGGTGAGGCCGAACTCCATCGAGATGTGGCTGGCCCCCGCGTTCGCCATGGTCTTGGGAATGGTCAGCGGGTGAACCCGGTTGTGGCCCAGTTTGTAGACCTCCTGGAACCCCACATCCTCGGTGCTCTGCCCGCCCACGCAGGAACCGGTGACGATGGCCGCGGTCTCGCGCAACGCCGGCGTCCACTGGATGCCCGCATCGGCCACCGCTTCGCGTGCCGCGATCACCGCGAACTGCGCGAAGCGGTCCATGAAATCGGCGCGCCGGTCGTCGAAGTAGGGCTCATGGCTGTACTCTTTCACTTCGGCGCCGTTGTGAAAGCGCAGTTGGGAAACGTCGGTGGAGGCGATGGGGCCGATCGCCGATCGGCCTTCGCGCAGGGTCGCGGCAAACTCCGCGGTGTTCCGGCCAAGGGCGCAGATCACGCCCAGGCCGGTGATGGCCACGCGCCGCATCTACTGGACCGCCGCGCCCGACTTGGCAGCGATCAGCTTCTCCACACCTTCGCACATCTGGCGGACGTTGCGTACATTGCGCACTTCCTCGTCGGGAATGCTGATGTCGAACTCGTTCTCCAGCGCGAACAGAATCTCCACCGCGTCCATCGAATCGATTCCCAATTGCTGGAACTCGCTGTCGATGGTGACCGTCTCCAGGGGGATCCGCCGGGACGTGGCAATCACCTTCAATACCCTTTGAACTAACTCGTCGGACATAATAATTGGCTTATCGTTTCGAATCTATATCCCCGATCTAGCAACTCAGGGACCACCCGCCGGACGGCTTCGATCGTTACACCGATCTCCGGCCTGACGCGAAGCTCGCGGCCATCGTGTAAACAGACAATCGCCCCGTTCGACGCCCGGCGCGCGATCCGCCCGGCAACCTGTTCCGCCTTCAGACTCCAATCATAGCCGATTACAGTCCACATGACGCCGCCGAGGCCCAACCGGCGCTGTGCCTCGCGCACTCCGAACCAGCGCACCCCGAAGGGCGCCCGGAACCAGTCCGGCTGCCGCCCGGTGGCCGCGAGGATGGTCTGCTGGGCGCGCGCCAGATCCGCGCCGATGGCCCGCGGCGAATACCGGCAATACAGCGGATGCGCGTAGCTGTGGTTGCCGATTTCGTGCCCCGCCTGGGCTACCTCCCGCGCCACCGCGGGCAGTCGCGCCACGTTGGCGCCACATTGAAAAAAGGTAGCCGGCACGGTATATCGGGCCAGTACTTCGAGCACCGCGGCGGTACTCTCACTCGGTCCATCGTCAAACGTCAGGGCGATGGATTTCCGCTCGCGGGGCCCGCGCCACACCGAAGGCCCGAAGACCGCGGACGCTCGCCCGCGCACCGCCCACGCCATCCAGCCCACGGCCCCCGCGGATGCCGCCGCCGCGGCCGTGCCCGCCATCCACCCGTCCATGACGTTTGCATTGTAGCGTGGCGCGGGGAAGAGCAAGGCGGCCCAGAGCCGCGGTACGCTCTTACCTGCTGCCGGCCGGGGATCTCCGCCCGTGCTTCACCACAATCGCCTCGGCGGCCTGCGGCGCGGCGTTCGACCAGCGGCCCAGCGTGTACTCGCGGGAATACGCGGTTGAGCGGTTGCGAATCGTCACCTTGACGATGCCGCTCGAATCGCAGCAGTACTCCTCCTCCGCCTCGCCGCCCGCGCCTTCGTTCTGGCGGCTGACGTCCAGCAGCGACAGGTCGCCGGCGCTGCGCAGCGCGGGGTCGAAGGGAAACTGGATGTCGTCCCAAATCGTCAGGTCGCCCGAGGGCTGCCCGTCCGCGCCAATGCGCGCCGCCTCGGCGTAGCGGAAGTGGCCGATATTGTGTACCGGCCGATAGGATCGCACCACCCGCAGCGGAGGCGCCCCGCGCCGCGGCAATTCCAGGCCCAGCGGGAAGAGCACGTCGAAGGTCGCCTGGCGGCCGTGATCGGACTCGCGCCACACCCCGAAGTGCCGCGCAAAGCGGTCCCGCAGCACATAGCCGGAGCTGCCATCGGCGCTGATGGCGAGGCCGATGGCGGTGGCCGAGCGCATGTAAGCGGAGCGCCGCGCGGCCCGCCCGAAGGTCTCCTTGAGCACCCGCGTCACCGACGGCAGTTCGGAGCCGCCGCCGGTCACGTAGAGCGTTTCGAGCGACCCCTCGGAATGCGCCGCCTGCATCTCCTGCACCACTTCCACGGTGCGCTCCGTCAGCGGACGGCAGCGCTCGTAATAGGGCGCCACGCCGATTGAAACCTCGCCCCAGCCTTCCCGCACGCACTCCAGGTCCACCACAATGCGGCGGGTGTTGGGGTTGAGCGATTCTTTGCGCTCGCGGCACTCTTCCAGCAGGTGGAAGGATTCGGCATCGGTGAGCGATTCCCGCTCAGCGGCCCGTCCGGCGATCTCCAGCGCCAGGCCGGCCAGAATTTCGTCGAAGTCGTCGCCGCCCAGGTCGGCTAGGCCGGCGCTGGCCACCACCGTGTGGGTGTCGTCTTCCATTTCCACCAGCGAAGCGTCGAAGGTGCCGCCGCCCAAGTCGTACACCAGCAACCGGCGGGGCGGTCCCTTGCGCTGGGTGCGCTCGCGATGGCCGAACTCCACGCTTGCCGCCGAAGGCTCGTTGAGCATGCCGAGCACCTGGAACCCGGCCGCGCGGAAGGCCTCCGCGGTCAGAAATCGCTGGTTGCTGTTGGCGTTGGCCGGCACGCCGATCGAGCGGCTCGGCGCGATCGAGCGACAGCGTGGAAGCCTGGCGCAGTTGCTGGCGAAACGCCGACAGCAGTTCGGTGGCCAGTTCGATCACCCGCGCCTCGCACCCGGCCAGTTCCAGCCGCGTGGCCGGGCCGGCGCGTTTCAGCAGCCGTTTGAGCGAGCGCAGCACGGTCCACTCGCGGCGCCCCTGCACGGCCCAGGCGTTCCAGCCGTAGCGGCGTTCGCTCCCGCGGATCGCCACCAGCGGCGGGAACCACTCGCGCATCTGCCCGTCGGCCGATTCGAAGGCCACCAGCGGATAATTTCCCCGATCCGCCGCCGCAGCCACGATCCGGGTAGTGCCGAAATCGATTCCCAGTTTCACCGGTGCACCGAAATATGCATCTTAGCGCACGGCGCCCAGCGGCCAGCGCGACAACCGCCGGCGCCCGAGCCGCCTTGCGCCGTTCCAAATCGCGTCGCCGGCGATGGCGAGCCCAGGCTCGTTGCCCGCGGGCCCCGGCGGCCGCGCCGGCCGAACAAGACCCAGGTACCGCCGCCGTTTCCGAGCCGCGCACCAAACCAGCGGCCAGCGCAACACCCGCCGGCGCCCGACCCGCCTTGCGCCGTCCCAAATCGCGCCGCCAGCCAGGGCTCGTGGGGCTCGTTGCCCGCCGGCCCCGGCGGCCGCGCCGGCTGAACAAGACCCAGGTACCGCCGCCGTTTCCGAGCGCTCACAAAGCCAGCGGCCAGCGCAACACCCGCCGCCTTGGCCCTTGCGCGCTCTCGCCCCCTGCGCTACTACTCAGACATGGCAGCTCTGGCGGGTGACTTGCGATTCGGCTTGCGCTCCTTGCGCGCCAACCCGGCCTTCACCGCGATTGCGGTAGCCTCCCTGGCGCTGGGTATTGGCGCAAATACGGCCATCTTCAGCCTGGTCGACCAACTCCTGCTCTGGTCGGTTCCGGCGCGCGAACCGGAGCGGCTGGTGCGCCTGGAAGGCGGGCGCAGCGGCACCTATCCCTTCTATCGCGAGTACCGCGACCGCAACCAGGTATTCAGCGGGCTGGCCGCCACCAGCGAACCGGTCGCAGCCGGCGTCCGCCCGCAGGGCGCTGCCTCCGTCGAGGTCGGGCGCGTCACTTATGTGAGCGGCAACCTCTTCGCCACGCTCGGGGTGGGCGCCGCGGCCGGACGCACCATCGCCACCGCCGACGATGCCGCCGGCGCGCCCCCCGTGGCCGTGCTGGCTTACGACTA
>DATJRE010000558.1:0-4298 GCA_035505095.1 Bryobacteraceae bacterium
GCCAAGGGCGACACGGTGTCATGGCTGGCCATGGCCGCCCATCTGGCTACTGGCGCCGTCATCCTGCTGCTGGGGCCGGTGCAACTGATCGGCGCCATCCGCTGCCGCTGGCCGCGCGTACACCGCTACCTGGGGCGGGTCTACGTGTTCACCTCGGGAGTGGCCGGCTTGGGCGGTCTGGGCTTCATCGTGAGCAAGGGGACCATCGGCGGATCCGTCATGAACGCGGGATTCGGCCTGTACGGCGCCCTCATGGTTTGGGCGGCGGTGGCAACCTACCGGTACGCGCGCGCCCGCCGCTTCGACGAGCATTGCGCCTGGGCCCTCCGCCTGTTTGCCCTGGCTATCGGCTCGTGGCTCTACCGCATGGATTACGGTTTCTGGCTGATCGCCGCCCACCGGATCGGCCACACGTCGAATTTCCACGGCCCCTTTGACATGGTCATGTGCTTTTTCTTCTACCTCCCCAACCTGGCGCTGGTCGAACTGTTCCTGCGCTCGCGCGGTAAGGCGCTCCGCCCGGCCCTGAGACTTTCGACCGGCGTTCTGCTCAACGCCGCCACCGCGTTTGTGGCAGTCGGAACATACTATTTCCTGCGCTACTACTGGGGAGCGAGCATTCTCCACGGTCTGCTGGGCATGGGCTGAGTTTTACCACACCCTGGCTGGCCTGCGTACTCAGTTTGCAGACGGCCTGCCGCATCGATGGCAGCCGCCTGAGAGGGTGGTCCACCCGCGGCCGCCACACCGCCCGCAGGAGCCCAAATTCGTGCTCGACATCATGCTCCGGAGCGTCGATTGGGTGGCCAAATATATCGCGGAACAGCGGCTGCCACGCTGCTTTGCAATCGCTCTCTCCGAGTCGCGGCGTTAAAATCGACAAATGCGAGTGCGCGAGTTGGCGGAATGGCTGGGCGCGACCTTCGAGGGCGATGGCGAGAAAGACATCAGCGGAGCCGCGCCGCTCGAAACCGCCGGCGCTTTCGAGATCGCCTTTGTGGGTAACCGCAAGGCCGCGGCCCAGGCGGAGAGTTCCGCGGCCGGCTGCCTGCTGGTGCCCCTGGATTGGCCCAGCCCCAGCTACCGTACCGTGATCCGCGTCCCGGAGGCGCGTACGGCCTTTGCCCGCGCCATGAGCCGCTTCTATCCCACCGCGGAACTCAAGCCAGGCGTGCATCCCAGCGCGGTGGTGGGCAAGGACGTGGAATTGGGCGCCCTGGTCTACATCGGACCCAACGCGGTGGTGGGGGACGGATGCCGCATCGGCGTGGCCACCAGCATCGGCGCTGGCTCGGTGGTAGGGAAGCGCGTGGTGCTGGGCGAAGGCTGCGTGCTGCATTCCAATGTCACGGTGTATGACAACGTGGACCTGGGCCGCGGCTGCATTCTGCATTCCGGCGCGGTCATCGGCGCCGATGGCTTCGGCTACGTCATGGACCGCGAACGCTGGCACAAGTTTCCGCAGGTGGGGCGCGTGGAGATCGGCGACTTCGTGGAGATTGGCGCCAACTCCTGCGTGGATCGCGCCGCCCTGGGGGTTACCGAAATCGGCGAGGGCACCAAACTCGATAACATGGTGCATGTGGGCCACAACTGCCGCATCGGCAAACACGTGGTGGTGGCCGCGCAGACGGGTTTCTCCGGCGGAGTGGTGGTGGAGGATTACGCGGTGATCGGCGGCCAGGTGGGGATCGGCGACAAAGCCCGCATCCAGTCGCGGGCCGTGCTGGGATCGGGTTGCGGCGTGCTCACTTCGAAAATTGTGCGCTCCGGGGAAACCGTGTGGGGCACGCCCGCCCGCCCGCTCAAGCAGCACCTCGAACAGCTTGCCAACCTGGCGCGCCTGCCCGAGATGCGCCGCGAGGTGGCCGATTTGCGGCGGCGCCTGGCCGAACTCGAAAGGAAGCTCTGATGGTGGTGGTGGTGGGCGGCCATTCGCGCAATATCGGCAAGACTTCGGTGGTAGCCGGAATCATCCGCAAGCTGCGCGATCGGCAATGGACCGCCGTCAAGGTCACCCAGTACGGCCACGGCGTCTGCTCGCGGAACGACGAGGCTTGCGGATGCGAGGCCGAGCCGGAGCATCCCTTCGCACTGAGCGAGGAATTCGTGCCGTCCGATACCGATTCCGGACGCTTCCTGGCCGCCGGCGCGGCACGCTCGTTCTGGCTTCGCGCCCCGTCCGGTGACCTGGCTCGCGCGGCGGCGACCCTGCGCAAGATTCTGGACTCCGGCGAAAACACCATCCTGGAATCCAATAGTGTCCTGGAACTCGTCCAGCCCGACCTTTTCCTGATGCTATTGGACTTCTCCTGCCAGGATTTCAAGCCCTCGAGCCTGCGCTTCCTGAACCGCGCCGACGCCTTCGTGGTCATCGACCGGGGCATCAACGCTCCGCTGTGGGCCGATGTCTCGCGTGGTCTGTGGGACGGGAAGCCGCAGTTCCTGGTGAAGCCGCCGCGCTACGTCACCAGGGCCGTGGAGGAGTTCGTGAACCGGCGGTTCTCGCCTGCCGTGAGCCGCTAGATCGCCGGGCGGCCTCTCAGGCTCCGGCGGGGACCACCAGTTCTTCGCCGGCGCGTCCCCGCAGGAACGGGCCTCAGTACAGCCAGTCTTACTTTTCTCCGCGCTTGTTCCGCGCCCTCCGGGCCGAGAGGGTCCCCCACCGTGCATGCCCCCGCGCCGGAGTGTCCGTTCGTGCTCAGGCCGCTTTCCTGGCCATCCCGTGCGGATCGATGACAAACTTCTTGGCCGCGCCTTTGTCGAAGTCTTTATACCCTTGGGGTGCTTCGTCCAAGGAGATGATGGTCGCATTGCACGCTTTCGCGGGGTGGACCTTGTCGTGCAAGATCGCCATCATGAGCTGGCGGTTATAACGCATCACGGGACACTGGCCCGTGTAAAACGAGCAGGATTTCGCCCATCCCAGTCCGATGCGGATACTGAGCGCGCCGATCTTGGCCGCTTCGTCAATGCCGCCGGGATCGCCGGTCACATACAGACCGGGGATGCCGATGGAACCGCCGGCACGACAGATTTCCTGGAGAGCGTTCAGCACAGTAGCGGGCTGCTCCGCAGAAGCGTTCTTGCCGTGACCATGGGCTTCAAACCCGACACAATCGACCGCTGAATCCACCACGGGCTCCCCGAGGATTTGCTCGATCTGCTGGGCCAAGGTGGCATCTTTGCGAAGATCGATGACTTCGCAACCGAAGCTCCTTGCCTGCGCGAGACGCTCCGGAATCATGTCGCCCACAATGACAACCGCGGCACCCAACAATTGGCACCCCGCCGCACAGGCAAGACCCACCGGACCTGCGCCGGCGACATAGACAGTCGACCCCGGTCCCACGCCGGCAGTGACGGCGCCATGATAGCCGGTCGGAAAGATGTCGGAGAGCAGCGTCAGGTCCGTGATCTTGGACATGGCCTTTTCTTTATTGGGAAACCGCAACAGGTTGAAATCCGCATAGGGAACCATGACGTACTCGGCCTGGCCGCCGACCCATCCGCCCATATCCACGTATCCGTATGCCGCCCCTGGACGAGCCGGGTTGACCGTGAGGCAGATGCCCGTCTTGCCTTCGCGGCAATTGCGGCAGCGTCCACAGGCGATATTGAACGGAACGCTCACCAGGTCCCCGATATTCGACATTTCCACGTCAGGGCCCTTCTCGATGATCTCTCCGGTGATTTCGTGTCCCAGGATGAGCCCCGCCGGAGCGGTGGTCCGGCCGCGGACCATGTGTTGATCGGACCCGCAGATGTTGGTGGTCACGATTCTCAAGATGACGCCATGGGGAGCTTCTTTGCCACCGAACGGATCACTCTCGCTCTTGGGCATCCTCAATTTCGGGTATTCGATGGATTTCACTTCAACGGTACCTGGTTTGACGTAAGCAACTCCACGATTACTTGGCATGGGTTGTCTCCTTTCTTTTGGCCTTCGCCGCTACACGGCGACGTGTACTCCAAGTATGCAACACCGATTGGCCCGGTGACCTGGCCCGCGGCATGGAAAAAGCGCCGCCAGCGAACCGGCGGGGCCATTGCGATACCACCCGATTCCGTCCGCGCCGACCGCCGGCTTTGGCTAGTTCGCGAACAGCCCCTGAAACTCGGTGCTGCCGATGAATCCCTGGTTCGGCGTTCCTGGCCCCAGAATTTGAATCCGCGTCGAGTAGCCCGCCGCTCCCTGGAACAACAGCCCCGGCCCGCCGCTGTTCGCCACTCCCAGCCAGAACGTGAATCCACTCTCGTCCGGATTCCGGCTCAGAATCATGTAGTACAGCATCTGC
>DATJRE010000559.1:0-26180 GCA_035505095.1 Bryobacteraceae bacterium
CGCGGCGTCTATGGCGCTGCTCAGTGCGCCTGCCGAAAGGTTGCCGTGGGGACCTGCGCCTACGCGGCGACTGCCTCAACCAGGCGGGCGATCTGGCGGGTCATTTCCGCCGGGGGAAAATGGACCCGCTGGCCGTGGCCGGGCAGGACCCACTCGAAGGTGTAGCCCTGAAGACGGCGGACGGAGGCCACCTGCTCGCGCCAGGAGTACCAGCAGACGTCGCGCGAGGCGGTCAGGCGGCCGCGGTGACGGCTCCACCAGATGTGGTCGCCGGCGAAGAGGAAACGCTGCGCGGCCAGCAAGACGCAGTGGCCGCGGGTGTGGCCGGGAGTGGGAATCGCCAGGAAACCGGGAGCCAGTTCGATGGGATCGAAACCTTCGAGGACGCGCTCGGCATCCGGCTGCGCCGCAAGCTCCAGGCGATGGATGATGCGCTGGGCGCGGAAGCGGGCGGCATACCGCGCGGCGTCGGCGACATCGTCGCGGTGGGTCAGAAAAATGTAGCGGACGCCGCCAGCTTCTTCCAGACGGCGGGCCAGGTGTTCCACGAAGCGCGGGGCATCGATGAGCCAGTTGCCTTCGGGGTGTTGTAGGAAGTAACTGTTCCCACCGAAGGAGTTGCGCGAGTTGAAGCCGCAGTAAAACACTCCGTCATCGAGGGGCAGGGGGAACTCGCGGACCGCCGCGGCCACGCCGTCTTTGCGGGCGGCGCCGATCGAGCCGGTGGGGCACGCCACCAGGGCACGGTAGGCGGCGCGTTGCTGTTCGGCGGACTGCGGCTGAAGCTGGACGAAGGAGAACTCGCCGGTTTCGCCGAAGGTGGCGGGGGCAATCTGCCGGCAGGTATCGCAGTCGATGCAGGTGGAATCCACGAAAAAGGGACCGGCGGCATTTTCCGGCAGGCGTTTGGCAGGCTCGGCCATGCCTTCAGTATGGCGCAAGCGCCGCGGCGGCCGGTGTTTACGGGGGATGGAGGCGGGACGGGCGGACGCTCAGGCCAAGCCGCTCCGAAGCCTCGCGCTGCACCGGGCGCCGGGCGGACGCGCACGCGGTGGGCATTGCGGCGTTTGGGGGAACCGGCAAACGCTTACCGCGATTGCCGGTTTCGAGGGCGTAACGGCGTGCGCCTAATACACGGTGATTCCCTGCGCGCGGACCGGCGTGGCTGAGCTAATCGGCAGCACGGTGGGCGGGAAAGGCTCGGTCAAGGTTCCATCGGACGCCACTTTCAGCGTATGGAAGGCATTGGCCGCGGCCGTGGCGGTGGCCGAGGACCGCTCGCTCGAAACGTAAATCCAACTGTCGGAGTGGTCGATTACGGTGGAGAACGCCGCGCCGGTGGTGTTGGCCATTGCGAAATGCTGGATCTGGACCGGGTTCAGAGGATTCGACAGGTCATAGACGGCGATCGAATTGTCGCCGGTATTGGTGGCATACAGGCGCGTGCCGGTGTGATTGACAATGGCCCAGCAGGGGGCGCTGCCCGTATCCGGGACCGTGCGCACGAAGGATGGCTGGCCGTTGGCGCCGTAGGCGTAGACGGCGATCTCACTGATGGGCGTGATGTCCACGTAAAGGATCGGCAGAAAGGGGTGCGTGCGCATGCCCAGCGGCTGATGGCCGCCGGTGAGCCCGGTAAAAATGGACTGGGGCAAGGCCTGCGGAAGGTTCTGGTCGAGAGCGCCGTTGAAATCGAAGTGGAAGGATTGCAGGAGGCCGCCCAGGAAATCCGCGCCGAAGACAAACGGGCCCTGGGAGGCGGTGAGCGCCTGCGAAGGGGAGCTGCCATAGGCCACCGATACGGTGGATTGCGGGATGGGGACGAGCTGGCCGCCCGGCGATATGGTGAAGCTGGTGTAGTTCGGCAAAGTCAGGCTGGCGTTCTGAGCAGGGTCCTGATCCTTATTGACCACTACCAGGGTGTCGTTCTGGACGCCGACGCTGACGGGGTCCGAGCCGCCCGAGGGAAAAGGGGACCCGGCAACCGGCGACAGGCTGCCATCGGGTCCGATATTGAAGACCGCGATGGTGTTCGACCCGGAGTTGACGGCGAACAGCAGCGTGCCACCGGAGTTCTCGATCAGGTTCTGGTCGGAATCGAACGGGCCGAGGGCAAAGCTGGGGTCGTATACGCCGATACCGCCGGCCGGCGTGGTGCCGACCAGGGCCGGGCTGGACGTGAAGTTGAACTGGTAGGCAAAAATCGAATTGCCGGCGGTGCTGTTGCTTTCCAGGTAGATGACGTCGGCGGGGGTCGCGGTGGCGGCGGGGAGCTGGAATGTGATCAGCATTACCAATCCGGCCAACCAGACAGTCGAATAGCGATGAGCTCGTTGAAACAGCATAGATATCTCCTCGCTAGACGCATTCGTATGGGCCGCCGCGAAGTTACGCGGGCGAAGACGATGTTTGCACTTGTTATCCCGCGGCGCGGCACGGGGGCCCGGTTCACGTAAACTGAAGAGAGCGATGTGGGGCGGCAAACAGTACGGCCGGACTGTGCGGCGGCGGCTCCGCACGGTGGACCGGCGCTTGCGGGAGGCCCGCATGTTCGCGCGCGCCATGGCTTCCAAGGACCACCCCATCCTGGCCCAGATTGTGCCCATCCGCCGCTGTAACCTGGCCTGCACCTACTGCAATGAGTTCGATGCCGTCTCCGCTCCGGTGCCGCTGGCCGAAATGCGCCGGCGCGTGGACCTGCTGGCGGCGCTGGGGACGACCATCATTACCATCAGCGGCGGCGAGCCGATGCTGCACCCGGAACTGGACGAACTCATCCGGCATATCCGGAGCCGCGGGGCGCTGGCCACCTTGATCACCAACGGGTACCTGCTCACAGCCGAGCGGATCGAGCGGCTGAATGGCGCGGGCCTGGATTACCTGCAGATCAGCATCGACAATGTGGTTCCGGACGAAACCTCCAAGAAGAGCCTGAAAGTGCTGGACCGCAAGCTGGAACTGCTGGCGCAGCACGCGCTGTTCGCGGTGACGGTGAACTCGGTGCTGGGCAGCCCGGTGCGAAACCCGCAGGATGCGCGCACGATTGCCCGGCGGGCGCGGTCCCTGGGACTCACCAGCACGGTGGGCATCCTGCACGATGGCGACGGGCAGCTTCGGCCCCTGGCGGCGGATCACCTGGCGATCTATCAGGATCTGCTGGAACCGGACCAGCAGATGTTCGCCTTCGCGCAGTACGACCAGTTCCAGCGGAATATTGCGCAAGGCCTGCCGAATCAGTGGCACTGCCGGGCGGGAGGGCGGTTCCTGTACATCTGCGAGGACGGCCTGGTGCACTATTGCTCGCAGCAGCGGGGCCGGCCGGGTATCCCGCTGGAGCGATACACCCGTACGGATCTGCAGCGCGAGGCGGCGGCCGAAAAGGCGTGCGCGCCTCTTTGTACGGTGTCCTGCGTGCAGCAGACGGCCATGCTGGACAGCTTCCGCGAAGATCCGCGGCAGGTGCTGCGGGAAATGATTGCCGCCCGCCGGCAGCGCAACCCGGCATACCGGCCGCCGGCGCTGCTGAATGCCCTGACCTGGATGTTTCTGGATGGCCCGGTGAAGCGAGTGCTGAGCAAAGTGGCCTTACGGGTTTTGAAAGCGCGGGCCTGACGCGACCAGGGCGACTCCTCCTACAGTATTTTTGAGAAAATCAGTTCCTATTATCCGTATTCCGTGTTACGTTTTGACATAAGGGAATAACTGGCGCATTCGCCGCGATTTAGCGGAGGCTGGCGCCATCCGGCCGGTTGTGCGCGGCTGGCAAAACGGAGATTTGGGGGTTTTTGGACCGGGCTAAAAGGATAATAAGGTTCTAAAATCAATAATTTACGGCCCCATCCCGATTTGGTGTGAAAAGTGCAGTCGCACACGTTTTGTTGGTTGCAGAATTTGGAACTACGTTCGAGGAGGATTTAGGGATCATGCAGAAGACTAGCGCTCGGCCGCGGGATAGTTTCTCCCGACGGCTGCCATACATCGCCGTGTTTTTGGCGCTCTTGCTGTTGGCCGCTGCATCGCTGTTCGGCCAGATTGTCAGCGGCGATCTTACCGGCACGGTCTTTGACGCCAGCGGCGCGGCCGTTCCGGGAGCGTCGGTGACTGCCAGGAACGATGCGACCGGCATCGAAACCAACACGAAAACCGGTTTGATTGGCGAATATCGTTTCCCCAACCTCGCAGTCGGAACCTACACGATTACGGTGACGGCCCCGGGCTTCACCAAGGCGCAGCTCAAAGGCGTGGAAGTGCAGTTAAACAAGGTCGCCACGGCCAACGCCAAGCTGGACGTCGGGCAGAGCACCTCCACGGTCGAGGTCACCGCCGCGGCGGCGGCCATCGATACGACCACCGCGCAGGTCCAGACCTCCTTCGAAAGCAGGCAACTGGCCGACCTGCCCAACACCTCCAGCGGCAACGGCGTGCTGAATCTGTCGCTGCTGAACGCCGGGATTTCGACCAGCGGCGCGAGCGGGCTGGGTACGGGACCTTCAGTCGGCGGGCAGCGGCCGCGCAACAACAACTTCACCATCGAAGGAATCGATAACAACAGCGACAGCGTCACCGGGCCGGTGGTTTCGCTCCCCAATGACGCGGTGGCGGAGTTCACCGTATTGCAGAATCAGTTCTCGCCGGATTTCGGCCATTCCTCGGGCGGCCAGTTCAACAGCATCGTCCGGAGCGGCGGCAACGAGATCCACGGAGCGTTGTACGAATACATGGAGAACCGGAATCTGAACGCGGCCGACACCCTCAACGCAGTGGACCAGAACCCCCTGCATCCGCGCTACGACGACAACCGTTTCGGCGGCCAGGCAGGCGGGCCGATCCGGAAAAACAAGCTATTCTACTTTTTCAACTACGAGTATGAGCCCATTGGCGAGGCCGGGAGCGCCGGTCTGCTGTACGCCCCGACTTCGGCCGGATGGAGCACACTGACGGCCATCCCGGGCATCAATCAGACCAATTTGCAAGTTCTGCAGAAGTACCTGGGGACGGCAGCCTCGGCCGCTTCGCCGGCCTCCACGCCCAATGGCGCCTATCCTCTGATCAGCCCGATCAACCAGGGCTACAACGGCGCGGCCACCACGGGCACCTCGATTCCCATCGGGCAGGTTTCCTTCACTGCTCCCGCTTACACCAACAACGAGCGCGCGGTGACCTCGATCGATTACAACATCTCGGATAAGGACAGCCTGCGCGGCCGCTTCATTCTCAACCGCTCGGGATTCATCGATACCTCAGCCAGCCTGCCGGTCTTCTACCAGACGGTTCCGAGCAACGGCTACATCATCACGCTCTCGGAATTCCACACCTTCGCGCCGACTGTGACCAACGAGTTCCGGCTGGGGTATAACCGCTATTTCGACAACTATCCCTCCGGCAACTACCAGTTCCCCGGCCTGGATCAGTTTCCCAATATCGATATTTTCGACCTGGGAGCCCAATTGGGACCCGATCCCAACGCGCCGCAGTTCGGTTACCAGAATACTTACGAACTCACCGACGGCCTGACCTGGACCAAGGGATCCCACACCTTGAAGTTCGGGTACGACGGCACCAAGCTGATCTCGCCCCAAAGCTTCACGCAGCGCTCGCGAGGCGATTACGAGTGGAGCTACCTGTCGGATTACCTGTTCGATTACACTCCGGATTACCTGGCCGAACGGACTCTCGGCAACGTGATCTATTATGGAGACCGCATCACCAACAGTCTCTATGCCAACGATACCTGGAAGGTCAACCGCAACCTGACGGCCAATCTGGGTGTGCGCTGGGAATACCAGACTCTGCCTTACACGGAGCGGCTGCAAACCATCAATGCCGTCTCCAGCGTGCCGGGGCTGATCAATTTCGGCGAGCCGCAGGCGCAGAAGAAGAATTTCATGCCGCGCGTCGGCCTGGCCTACTCGCCGGGTGAATCCGGACGCACCTCCATTCGGGCCGGTTTCGGAATCAACTACGACGTGCTGTACGACAACCTGGGCCTGCTTTCGCTGCCCCCACAGGACACCGTTACGGTGGATGAGGGCGGTGAAAACGGAACGAACTTCCTGAAGAACGGCGGGATTCCGCCCAACGCTTCGGCCGCGGCTCTTACTCCGGCCGAAGCCCGCGCCGATACCGGGGGATACGTTCCGGACCAGAAACGGCCCAGGTCGCTCCAGTGGAGTTTGGGAGTTCAGCATGTGTTCCACAACGACTACACCATCGAGAGCCGTTATATGGGCACCAACGGCTCGAATCTTACGGTGCAGGACCGGCTCAACGTGCAGAACGTGGTCAACCCGTCGAACGCGCTCCCGGTGTATTTCACTGCTCCTTCGCAGGCGACATTGAATTCGCTGACCAGCACTCTGAGCAACCTGAACAACATTTACAGCGCCGGTGGATACTTCCTTCCGGCCTACCTGAATGCCGGGTTCCAGAGCAACATCGTTGGATTCATGCCCTACGGCCGCTCCTCTTATAACGGCTGGGCCAACCAGTTGACGCGTCGTTTCGCCCACGGCCTGCAGTTCGTGGGGTCCTACACCTGGAGCCATAACATCGACAATTCCACGGCCGACGTGTTCAGCACCTACACCACCCCACGCCGCCCGCAGAATTTCCAGAACATCAATGCGGACCGGTCGGATTCGGCCCTCGATCACCGTCAGCGCTTCACTTACCAGGTGCTCTACGATGTGCCCTTCCTGAAGCAGGATCAGAACTGGTTCCTGCGCAACATCGTGGGCAGTTGGGAGGTTGCTCCGGTGTACCAGTATCAGACCGGCACCTGGGTGACGGTGCAGAGCGGCGTGGACAGCAACTTAAATGGCGACTCGGCCGGCGACCGCACCATCGTGAATCCCAACGGCAACCCCAAAATCGGCAGCGGTACGACGGCGCTCACCAACAGCGCCGGGAACACCGTAGCCTACCTTGTGAATAACTCCGCCGCCGGCTACATCGTGGCGCCCAAGGGAACGCTGGCGGATGGCGGCCGCAATACCCTGCGGGTGAACCCCATCGACGATGTGGATATGACGGTGGCCAAGTATATCGGCCTGGGCAAGGAAGACAGATACAAGCTGCGCTTCGACGCCCGTTTCTTCAACATCCTCAACCACCCACAGTATGTCGCCGGCAACATCAGCGACGTGGCTTCGATTGGATTCACCGGCACCGCCGTGCACAACGCGCTGATCCCCAACCAGACGCTGTTCGGCCAGTGGTCGCAGGTATTCTCAAGCAACCCGCGCAACATTCAACTGTCGCTGAAATTCACGTTCTAGCGCGTTGGACTTGGGGTAAAGCTGACGCGGAGACGCGAAGGCGCCGAGGAAAACGCGGAGAAGATTGGGGGATGGGTTCTCCGCCTTATTCTCTGTGTCTCCGCGTCTCCGCGTCAGAAGCGCTTCAGCCCGAGCGGACTCACTCGACCCCAATGCTACACTGATCGGTGATGCCTTATCAGCACATCCGGTTCGACCTTGACGAAAAAGGCGTCGCCCTGATTACCGTCAATCGCCCGGAGAAGCTGAACGCCCTGTCATCGGCGGTGATCGTAGAATTACGGGAGGCCTTCGAGCGAATCCATAGCGACGCGGCGATTCGTGCGGCTATTGTTACCGGGGCGGGCGAAAAGGCCTTCGTGGCGGGGGCCGATATCAACGAACTGGCGGCGCTTTCGGCGGTGGAACTGCGCGCTTATGCGCTGCGGGGACAGGCGTCATTGCGGCTTCTGGAGACTTGCGGGAAGCCCTCGGTGGCGGCGGTGAATGGCTTCGCCCTGGGCGGCGGGCTGGAACTGGCGATGGCCTGCACGGTGCGCTTCGCTTCTGAAAATGCTCGCCTGGGGCAGCCCGAAGTCAAGCTCGGCATCGTCCCGGGGTATGGCGGCACACAGCGGCTGCCCCGCCTGGTGGGGAGCGGCCGGGCGCTTGAGATGCTGCTTTCGGGCGAGCCGGTGACGGCCGCCGAAGCCTACCGGATCGGGCTGGTCAATGCGGTGAGGCCCCAGTCGGAATTGCTGGCCCATAGCCGCGAGTGGCTGGAAAAGGTACTGGCCAACGGGCCGGTGGCGGTGGCGCTCACCATGGAAGCGGTGGATGCCGGCCTGGACGCCAGCCTGGATGCGGGGCTGCGCCTGGAAGCAGCGGCTTTCGGCGTCACCGCGGCCACCGAAGACCGGCGCGAGGGCACCCGGGCGTTCCTCGAAAAAAGACGCCCGGCATTCGCGGGAAAGTGACACATGGCAAAAGTGATTGAAGGACAGCTCTCGGCGGCCGGGCTGCGATTTGCCCTGGTGGTCAGCCGGTTCAACGGGTTCATTACCGAGCGGCTTCTGAACGGAGCCATGGATGCGCTGGTGCGGACGGGCGCGAATCCGGACCTGATCGATGTCATCAAGGTGCCCGGCTCGTGGGAAATCCCGCTGGTGGCGGGCGAGGTGGCGCGCCAGCACCGCTACGACGCGGTGATCTGCTTGAGCGCGGTGATTCGCGGGGAAACCCCGCACTTCGATTATGTGGCCGCGGAAGCCGCCAAGGGCATCGCGCATGTGGCTGCCGAAACCGGCGTGCCGGTAGCCTTCGGAGTGCTCACCACCAATACATTGGAGCAGGCCATCGACCGCGCCGGCGCCAAGGGCGGCAACAAAGGTTTCGACGCGGCCATGACTGCCATTGAGATGGCCAATCTGTTGCGCACGCTGCGCCAGGCGACGTAGATGCCTTCCCGCCGCAGATCCCGGCAGCGCGCGCTGCAAATCCTGTTTCTGTGGGATGCCCGCCGGCAGCCCATCGACGACGCCATCGCGGCCTATTACGACACCCTGTTTTCCGACGAGCATCCCGAGCGCGACGCCTTCGCCAGCGACCTGGTGCACGGGACCGTGGAAAACGTGGCCGAAGTGGACGCCCGCATCACCCGCCACGCTGAGCACTGGCGCATGGAGCGCATGCCCGCGGTGGACCGCAACATCCTGCGCCTGGCGGTCTATGAGATGACCCGTGGCGGCACGCCGGCGGCGGTCACCATCGACGAGGCCCTGGAACTGGCCCGCAAATTCTCCGGCGAGGAGTCCGTGCAGTTCGTGAATGGCGTCCTGGACGCGATTTACCGCGAATTGCCAACGGCAGGCCACGGCAGCACGTAACCCGATTCACCGGGAGACCCAAAGGCGGCCCAGAGTTGTCCTCATCGCCCCAAGGCGCCGGAATTTCGCGAAGCCAATCCGGGCTTCACCCCGTCTAAGAGGATAGGTACGGTATACTTTGCCTAAGGACGGTTTCTTGCATGCCCGATAAGAGGCGCGCTCTTTTTGTACTTCCTCTGATAGTTCTGGTTTTCGCAATTCTGGGCGGTTTCTATGGACCGCAAATTACGGCCGTGGATGCAGCCAGCTCCGCCGATGCGGCTTCCGCGAGTGACGGGACGGAGCCCAGCCTCGCCGGGGAGATGCAAAGCTTCACCCACATTGTCTCGCTGGTGGAGCAAAACGAGGCCGAGCGCCCCAGCCCGGAGAAAATCTACTATACGGGCGCTATACCGGGCATGCTGCGGGAACTCGATCCGCACTCTAATTTCTTCGATCCGAAAGACTTCCAGATGCTGGAGGACGACCAGAAGGGCAGCTACTTCGGGGTGGGCATGATGGTTTCCACGCGCAATGGAAAAACCGTGGTAATCGCGCCGTTCCCCGGATCGCCGGCTTACCGGGTGGGGCTGCGGCCGGGTGACATCATCGTCTCGGTGGACGACAAACCCACCGATGGGCTGAATACCACCGAAGTGGCCGACCTGCTGAAGGGGCCGCGCGGCACGCAGGTGAAAGTGGTGATTTCGCGCGAGGGCGCCGCCGATTACCTCAGCTTCACCATCATTCGCGACGAAATCACCCGCAAGAGCGTTCCGGAAGCTTTCTACCTGAAGGATGGGATCGCTTATATCAAGATCTTGAGCTTCACCGAGACCACCGCGCACGAACTGGACGACGCTTTGAGCCAGCTCAATGAGCACGACATGCGCGGCCTGGTGCTGGACCTGCGCGACAACCCCGGCGGCCTGTTGAATGCCGGCGTGGCGGTGGCCGGCGACTTCCTGCGGAAGGGGCAGGTGGTGGTTTCCTCGCACGGGCGGAATTCCCCGGAGAAAGTCTTTACCGCGCGCAGCGGCAACCACGGGTTCGACTATCCGGTGGTGGTGCTGGTAGACCGCATGTCCGCCTCGGCGGCGGAAATTGTGTCGGGGGCTTTGCAGGATCACGACCGCGCCTGGATTCTGGGCGAGAAGACCTTCGGCAAGGGCTTGGTGCAGACTGTTTTCCCGCTGTCCTATAACACCGCCCTGGCGCTGACTACGGCGCATTTCTACACCCCCAGCGGCCGGCTGATCCAGCGGGATTATTCCAACGAATCGTTCTACGACTATTACTTCCACCGCGACGACAGCGTCCGGAATCCGAACGACGTGAAGATGACGGATGGCGGCCGCACGGTGTACGGCGGTGGCGGCATTACGCCGGATCAGAAGTACGAGTCGCCGCAGATGGACCATCTGGAGATCGTGCTGAACCGCGACGGGCTGTTCAATTTCACGCGCGTCTATTTCGCTAAGCACACCAGCAGCCTTCCCAAGGGGTGGTTGCCGGGCGATGCGGTGATCGGCGAATTGCACAAATACCTGGTGGACAAGAACGTGAGCTTCACGGAAGCCGAGTTCACCAAGGACCACGACTGGATCAAGCGCTACCTGACCAAGGAGATGTACATCTACGCCTTCAACGTGGATGAGAGCGACCGCGAGTTCGCCCAGACCGATCCGGAAGTGGAGCTGGCCGTGGATGCGATGCCCAAGGCCATGACGCTGTTGCAAGGCGCCCAGCGCGCAGTCGGACGTCGGATGGAGCCTGCCAAGCGGGCCGCCGTGGCGGTGCACTAAACGGCTGGCAGCCGGCTCTGCTCGGAATGGTAACCCTCTTCCGCGAGAGCGGGAGGCTTTTCGGTCGCAGGCCCTTCGAACGGGCCCGATCCCAACCGGTGCGCAACTCGCGGACCGAGCGAACGGCACAATACCCCGAGCGGTCGAACTTCTACCGCCTTCCCGGCGGACCCGGGGGCCGCTCATACCTGGCTAGCGCCCGGAGCCGCGCAAGTGAGGGAGCATCGGCCCAGCGGTGAGCCGCGTAGACCGCGCCAAGCCGATCCGCAAAGCTTCCTTTGCTACCATCGAATTTGCAGCCTACAGCGCAGATCATCGTTCTGGATGCCGGCGGACAGTACTGCCATCTGATTGCCCGCAAGGTCCGCGATCTGGGGGTTTACGCCGAGGTACGCCCGAGCGAAACTCCCGCGGAGGAACTGGCGGGCGCTCGCGGCCTGATCATCTCCGGCGGGCCCAGCAGCGTCTACGACCCTGGCAGCCCCACGGTCGATCCGCGCATTTTTGAGGGCGGGCAGGCCGTCCTGGGCATCTGCTACGGCCAACAGGTGATGGCGCACCTGCTGGGCGGGGAAGTCCAGCGCGGGGATAAAGGCGAGTACGGCATGGCCATGCTCGACCTGGAGGCTTCCGAGGATCCGCTGTTTGCGGGTCTCGCAGGGCGGCAGCAGATCTGGATGAATCATCGCGACGTGGTGGGCGCATTGCCGGAAGGCTTCCGGCTGGTGGGGCGCACGGCCACTTGCGGCGTGGCGGCCATGGCGGCGCCCGCGCGGCGGCTCTACGCGGTGCAGTTTCACCCTGAAGTGGTTCACACCACGCGCGGCCGCGATTACCTGGCGAACTTCGTTTTCCGGGTGTGCCAGTGCTGCCCGGATTGGGACCCGCGCGGGCGCGTGGCGGAGATCGAGGCGGAAATCCGCGAGTGCGTGGGCGCCCGCAACGTGTTCTTCTTCGTTTCGGGAGGGGTGGATTCCACGGTGGCCTTCGCGCTCACCCGGCGGGCGCTGGGCGCTGCACGCGTACGCGGGGTTTACGTAGACACCGGGCTGATGCGCGAAGGCGAAACCGATTTCGTCCGGCGCATGGAAGGCGTGGCCGTGGAGGACGCTTCCGGGCAGTTTCTGGCCGCGCTCGAAGGGGTCACCGATCCGGAGCGGAAGCGCCACATCATCGGCGAGGAATTCGTGCGCGTGGAGGAGCGGGTGATCGAGGCGCGCCACCTGCTCGACGAACATTGGATTCTGGGGCAGGGTACGATCTATCCCGACACCATCGAATCGGGCGGGACGGACAAAGCTGCGGTCATCAAGACGCATCACAACCGCGTGGCGGGCATTCGCAAGCTGATGGAGTGCGGGCGCATCGTGGAACCGCTGAAGTCTCTGTACAAGGACGAAGTGCGGGAGGTGGGCCGCCAACTGGACCTGCCCGAGGAACTGCTGGAGCGGCATCCGTTTCCCGGGCCGGGCCTGGCGATCCGCTGCCTGTGCTCGGAGGTCGAGGCGCCGGTTGAGGCGGGTGCGGATGGCTGGATTCTGCCGGTACGGTCGGTGGGGGTGCTGGGGGATGCCCGGAGCTATGCCTCCGTGCTGGCGATCGAACCGTCCGGTGGAATGGACCAGGCACGCGAGCAGGCCACCGAGTTGGTCAACCGGCTGCGCGGCGTGAACCGGGTAGTCGCCGGAATGGCGTTGCGGGCGCCGGTCGGCGGAATGCGTGTACGGGTCTGCGCCTTGACCCCCGGGCGGCTGGGGCTTCTGCGGCGGGCCGACGCGCTGGTGCGGCGCCTCTGCCACGACAGCGGGTACGACCGCGAAGTGTGGCAATTTCCGGTGATCCTGATTCCCCTGGGCACCGATCAGGCGCGCGAATCGGTGGTGCTGCGCCCGGTGCATTCGGTGGATGGGATGACCGCGCAATCGGCGGCTATGGATGCGGCTCTGGGCGAACGGATCTGTGCGGAGTTGATGGCCCTACCGGAGGTGGCGGCGGTTTTCTACGACCTGACCCACAAGCCGCCGGGAACCATCGAGTGGGAGTAGCTGCCGTGCCTTATTTGGCGGCGGAGGGTGGAGGCGGCAGTTTCAGATCGATTCCCGATTCCTGGTTCAACCTTTGGGTGAGGTCGCGATCCACCAGCGCCAGCGACACCTGATTGTGCGTGCTGGGTGTGGTGAAGTAGTGCAGGGTATCGCCATCCACCCAATAGGCCACCGCCGAATAGATGGTGTGGTCTTTGAACGCAATGAGGTAATGCGGGGTTTCGTTGTCATCCGCAGAGGAATTTGAAGGCGCGGCCGTGGCCGGCGGGCGGCGCATACCCGGAGGCGGGGCATAACCCGGAGGCGGACCCTGCAGCACGCTGACACTCGGCGTTCCCCCGTCGGGCGACTGGTTAATGATGACCGTGGTCTGCTGTGGGGGATAAACCACCGTTACGTTGGACTGCGGCGGCGCTTGCGGTGGCGGGACGGGGCCGCCATCCGGGCCGTAGCCATCCGGGGGATACGCATCGTCGCCGTAAGAGTCCAGATAGCTTGGGAGATAGCCGTAGCCTCCCACATAAACCGGATAGGCGTAAAGCGGAGCGACCGCCGTGGCGCGTGAATGGCCGCCTCCCGGGAGACCCGAAATGGAGCGTCTGGCGGGCGAGAACACGTGACCGAAGCCACTCGATACCACGGGGGAACGGCCTCCGAAACCGGCCTGTCCGAAGAGTCCCGCCGCGCAAAACAGCGCGAGACCAAAACCACCGAAGTGTCTCATTGGTCTTCCTCTGATGGCATTGTACCTCGGCGCAGTGCGCGCTGTCGCTAGCTCTCACGGGCTGGCGGCAGGAAGGGCCATTTTTTCGGGAACCGGCACGGATTTCGGGGGATTTCGGGATACGGCGTTGGTCCGGTGGCACGGTGGCAGGAAGGATAGGCTTTTGGGGGCGCAGCGGTCCTCGGGGAGGGGCCGGTCGCATCCCGGTGACCGGTGGTCCCGGTCCGGGGTCCTGGGCTGGCGGTGGGTCCGGAGACGAATGGCAGTGCGCCCGCTTGGCGATCGGCGGCCACGGAGGTGGCTGGGTGGGAGACGGATGGCGGGTGCGGTTTCTTCCAGTCGGCCGTCCCGGTCAGACGGCGGGTCGCGGTCGCATCCGGCTTAGCCTGCGCGGGGCTACTGCTTCTTGGTGACCGGCGCGGCCGCGGCGGGAGGCTTCGGCGCCGCAGTGGGCGTGGTTGCCGCTCCGGCTACGGGATGGGCCAGATCGTACAGCTTGATGATGTCGGCCGTAATATCGATGCTGGTGTCGGCCCAGATTACCGGCGACTGCTGGTTGCTGGTATCCATCACCAGGGAGATGCCGTTCTGGTTGGCGTACTTGCCGAGAACTTCCATCAGGCGGCCACCCAGCTCCTGCATCACCTTGTTCTCTTCGGTCTGGACGTCGGCATCGAAGTCCTCTTTCTCGCGCTGCAAGGCCTTCTGGTCGGCATCGATTTCGCGCGCCAGGCGAGCCTGGGCCTCCTGGCTCATGGTCGCGGCGCCCTTTTTCAACTGGTCCTCTTTGGCGGCCATGTCGGCCTGTTTCTTCTCCAGGGCATCGCGGCGCGGAGCGAATTTGGCTTGCAGGTCGGCGGACGCTTTCTCACCGTCCTTGGTCAGCATAATGGCTTTTTGCACATTGATGGTGGCGGGCTTGGAAACGGGGGCGCCCTGGGCGGAGGCCAGCCCGGCCAATGCCATCATCATGGCGGGAACAAATACCGATGTGATCTTCAACGGAAAACTCCTAAGTTTGCAATACTAACATAGCGCGGGACGCAGCCCGCGCCCGGGGACTTACTACTTCTTGACGGGCGCCGGAGCGGGCGGTTTCGCGGCGGGCGCCGGGGCAGCCGCGCCGGCCACCGGGTGAGTCTGGTCGTAGAGCTTGATAATGTTTTCGGTAATCACAAAAGCCTGGTCGGCCCAGATCAGGGGGCTCTGCTGGCTGCTCACATCCACCACCATGGCGTAGCCATTCTGGGTGGCGTACTTGGCGATCACGTCCACCATTTTGGTGACCATCTGCTGCATCAGCCCGTTTTCATAGCTTTGCACGTCGGTGTCGAAATCCTCGCCGTCGCGCTGCAGTTTCTTTTGGCCGGCAGAGATGTCGGCGGACAGCTTCTGCTTGGCGGCATCGCTCATGGTGGCGCCGCCCTTACTTAATTGCGCCTGCATGGCCTGGAGGTCGGTATTGCGCTTTTCAAGCTCAGCCCGGCGTGGACCGAACTTGGCCTGCATATCGGCGGACGCCTTCCGGCCCTCCTCGGTTCTGACGATGGCTTGCTGCAACTGGATGATCGCCACCTTGGTCGGCGGTCCGGTTGGCACCGGCGGCGCCACGGCAGTGCCGGCCGCCACCGGCGGGGCCGGGGCGGGGGCTTGGGCAGCTTGCGCGTAAGCCATGGCGGTCACCCCCAAGGCCAAAATGGTGAGAGCAAGAACGTTGTGTTTCAAAGCGAATACTCCTAATTCAATACCGGGGCCGGGGGAACCGGAGGGTACCCTGCCCGGCCGGCGTGGACACAGGCTCGATCACAGTATACGAAATGTTCTGCTACCGGCATAGCGACGTCTCTCCAGCTAGAAGGTCCTGCCGATGGTGAAGCGGAACATGTCGCGCCTCTCGAACCAGGAATACGCCTGGCCGTAAGCCGCGATGGCGCTGTTAAAAGTGGCGGCATTGGGGAAAAAGGCCCGGTCGGCCACGATGGGTGGCTGGAGATATTCCCGGACCGTAGTCGGATTGTAGGCCGCATATACGCGGAACGGCGCGTTAACCACAGGCAGCATCACTTGCAATTCAAGACCCGTCGAGGTGCGCGGCTTCTGCGTGCCGGGCGCAATCTGCACCTGGCCGGTGAAGCCGGCGGTCGGGAACTCCTGGTTCAAGGTAAGGGTACGGGTGGGGTCCAGGGTGAGTTCCTTGGAGAGCAGGATCCGGTCCACGCCCGCGTCGCCGAAAATCGCCAGGGTGATGGGGCCAATAATCGGAATGCGGTACTCGGCGTTGATCAGGCCATGCGTATCGCCGCCGGGGGTGATGAGCTGGTAACTGGGGATCTGCATGGTCACGTTCTGGCTGACGATCGATCCCCCGCTCACCACATTCTGCGTGCGGGGAGTGCCGTCGGCGTTCAAGACGTTGATCGAAGCGCTGGTGGGAATAAACGCCACCGGGGTGATGCTCCAGTCATAGAACCCGCGGACATCCATCTCGCCGCCCATGAAGGTTCGCGAGAAGGGAGGGATGAATTTACCGCCGTATCCGCTGATGAGCGAGACCATGGCGTGCAAGGCCAAAATATGGTTATGGTGCCAGGGCGCCGGGTGAAACACTTTGTATTCGGCGGTGGGGCGGATGGTGTTGACGTTGCCGCCGAGAAAACTGCCGGAGAAAGCCATCGAAAAGAAGAGGCTGTGGCCGCCGGTGGGATTAATCGGATGGTTGACGGTGTTATAGGTATAGGACGCGGTGACCTGGCTGGTATGGATGCCGTTCAGAGCGTTGGGGCCGGCTACGCCGCTGAAATCGATGTACTGAAAGTAATTGGTGGCCGCCGTGGTCAGCGTCACCACGTTGGAGATGGTGTAACCATAGGTGATGCCAAAGCGCGCGAAACTGCGGCGTAGCGGATAACTGGCGGAAACCGAGAAGCCGCGGCTGTTCTGGCTGTAATTCAGCAGGTTCTGCGCTCCCAGCGAGTTATACAGCGGGATGAGGTTCTGGCCTTCCAGAATGGATGCTTCGCGGGCCTGGTTGAAATCGAACTTACTCAGAAACACCTGAAAGCCGAGTTGGAGAGGGCGGTCCATGAAGTAAGGCTCGGTGAAACCCAGGGTGACGCTACGCAGGAGCGTACCGAGCTGCGATTGCAGCGAGAGGGTCTCGCCCAGGCCGAGGAAGTTATTGGTGGAGTAGTTGGCGCCGATGAACGTGCCGGCGATGCCCGAAACGCCGCCGTTCAAACCGATCGAGTTCTTGCCGCGCTCCTTCACCTTGAGCGTAATATCCACCGTGTTGGTCTGGGGGTTGCGGCGGATTTCGGCGGCATCCTCCTTCTTGAGCGGCTCGAAGTAACCGAGCTGATTCAGGCGCAGGATACTGTAGTCCCATAACTGGGTGTTGTACATGTCGCCTTCATCGAGCAGGATTTCGCGGCGGATGACCTTGTCGCGGGTGGTGGTGTTGCCCGAGAAGTCAATGCGGCGGATGAAGAACTGCTTGCCTTCGTCGGCGGTGATGGTCAAGTCGATCTTGTCGGAATTGGGGATGACGTCGAAGGAGGGCTCGGGCACGAAATCGATATAGCCGAACTGCCCGTAGACTTTGCGCAGGTTCTCCAGGCCCTTGGTCAGCTTCTCGCGCGAGAAGACATCGCCCTCTTTCATGCCGAAGTACGGCAGCAGCACGGAGGGTTCGCGGAACAGCTTGATGCCCACGAAGGTGGCTTTGTCCAGATGGTACTGGCGGCCCTCTTCGACGGGGATGGTGATATCGGCGTAGATGCCGGGACCGCGGGTCAAAAGCAGCGGCAGGCGGAAACCGGTTCCCGGTTTGGGCATGATTTTGACCGTCTGGTCGAGGATCTTGACCTCGAAGTACCCGTGGTTCTGGTAGGCTTCGCGGATATGCTCCTTGTCGTCTTCGAGCTTCATCTCGTCGTAGGTTTTGGGGATCAGGCTTTCGAAGAAGATGGAGTGCGGAATGCCGTAGGGGTGGAGGTTCTTCATGGCCTCGATCACCCAGCGGTCATTGTAGGCCTTATTGCCCTCGATATCGATCTTCCCCACCTTTACCTTGGGACCTTCATTCACCGCAAAAGTGACCTTCAGCGAGGACGGCGGGATCTGCTCGATGCGCGGTTCGACGGTAGCGTACTGGTGGCCGCGCTCGGAGAGAAACTCTTTCAACGCCACCACGGCGCGCTGGACCTTGTCCGGATCGTACTGCGATTCGACCGAAAGACCGACCTTGCGCTCCTTGAAGCGGTCGAGAATCTCGGAGACCGTGACCGAATGGATGCCGGTGTAGTCGATGGAGCGGATGACGCGCCGCTCGGTCAGAATCCAGTGGATGATGATGCCGGTTTTTCCCTGTTCGGTTTCCACGCGAATATCGTCGAAGCGGCCCTGGTTCCACAGGTAAGTGAAGTCGCGGCGCATGGCGTCTGGGCTGTAGATATCGCCCACCTTCTCATTGATCATGGCCTTGAGGGTATCCTGCGGGACGCGGCGGGCGCCCGTGAAGTCGATGCCCTCGATTACTTCTCCCTGGGGGGCAGTAGGCGGCTTGACCGTGGTGGGCGCTTGCAGCGGCGTCTGCTGCTGGGCGGGGGGAGTGGTGGGCGGTTGAGTCGGTTGGGTCTGAGGAACGGTTTCGAAAGGATTGGCCGGACGGGCGGGCGGCTGCTGCTGTTGTTTGGACGGGGGCTGCGCCGGCGGAGTTTGAGCCGGAGGAGTCTGCTGCTGGGACTGCGCCGGTGGGGTTTGAGGCGGAGGAGTCTGGGCCGTCAGGGGAACCGCCAGCGTGAGGATGCCCGCAGCGGAGAGACCTGCCGACAGGATGACCAGACGGATACGCCTGTAGCACTTCATGCGAACATACCTTTCGACTGTGCGCTCACGGAAGATCAGTTGGTACCGGCGCGCCGGCTCCAACCGACCCGGCGCGAGCGTGATAAGCCATTATTTTACCGGATCTTCGCGAAGTTCAACAACGAGTGCCGCGCGCCACAGGTGTGAAAGGGGCGCACAGCAAAGCAGGGGCGCAAATCCGGCGCGAAAGTGGTCTCGGGATTCGACTTACACTCAGAAAACACACCGATGAATCTCGATGAACGCATCGAGAGACGGGCCGGACGCGGGCAGGCTCCGGCGGAAAATGGGGAGCTGCGGACCGCCTGTCTGGGACGGTTGGGAGAGAAGATCGACCGCCTGGTCGAAAACCTCAACCAGAACGAAAGTTGGGCCCGGAACTGGGCCAAAAAGTAAAATCGATTGCGGCAGCACCAGAGCTTCCACACCCGAATCATGGAATCGACGGCCCGCCTGACACACATCGCCAATCGTCATGGGCAGCGGTTCGAGCGTTGGTTTGAGCGCCTGGACCGAGGCGAACCGCAGTAAAGATCGCCGAGCGTCCGAAGGTTAGCCGAAGAAGGCAGCATCCAGCTCGCGGGTCACTTCTTCGGTGAGCGGGCGCAGTTGGCCGACAGCGCGGCAATTGATGATGGCCTCGGCGGTGGATTCCAGGACCTCCAGGCGGTCGAAGGCTTCGAGAACGTCGCCGCCGGTCACCAGCACACCGTCGTTTTCCAGAATCAGGGCCGGCTGCTGGGGCGAGAGCATGGCGGAGAGTTCCCGGCCCTCCTCGAATTGTAAGCCGAAGGGCGCGCGGCCCACGTGCCGCACCACCACGTAGCTTTCCGGGATGGTGCGGGAATCCAGCGCCAGGCCGGTCACGCTGAAGGCGGTGGCGTTCACCGGGTAGGCGTTGACAATGGCCCCCACCTCGGGGTGGTCGCGGTAGATGGCATCGTGGATGCGCGCGGCGCGGCTGGGCGGCTTGCCGGCTTCGGCCCGGCCGTCCTCCACCAGCACCAGGTCCTCCACATCCACCACGCCGCGGTCCACCTGGTAGGGGGTGATGACGAACGACCGCTCGCTCACACGCGCCGAATAGCTGCCTTGTGTGCTGATGAACAGGCGCTGGCGGTAGGCGCGGCGGACAAACTCGGCCAGGCGGCGGCGCACCTCGGCTTCGTGGCTGGTGGGCATTACCCTCGTAAATTCTTCCAGGGTGCTTTGACGGCGCTGCTCCAGGTCGAGCTGCTGGCCGGTGAGGAAGCGGACTTCCCCGCCCGCCAGGCGCGCCTTGATGATGGTCTTGGCGGTGAACTCCAGGGTTTCAAAACGCCGGAAGGCCTCTTGCAGCGTTTCGCCAGCGGTCACCACGCCGTGGTTTTCCAGGATCACGCAGTTATAACCCTGCTCGAAGGTGTCGGCCACGATGGCGCCGAGGGCGGGGCTGCCGGGCAGGCGGTAGGGCGCGAATCCCACCTCGCCACACACCCGCCAGGCCTGGTGGAACACCCGTGGATTGGGCGTGAGGCCGGCGAGGCTGAAGGCCACCAGCGCGGTGGGGTGGGCGTGCACTACACCGCCCAGCTCGGGGCGGCGGCGCCGGATCTCCTGGTGGATGGGCAGCTCGGAGGAGGGTTTGCGGATCCCGCTGATGCGGCCATCGGGATGGACGCAGACGATGTCTTCGCGGCGCAGGGCGCCCTTGTCGAGGCGGGCGGGGGTGATCCAAAGATCGCCGGAGGCTTCGCGGATGGACAGGTTGCCGCCCGAGGTGGTGGTCATCCGGTAGCGGTAGACCCGCTCCATGGCCTGCATGATTTCGTCGCGGGGGTGCAGGTAGGAGTGGCGTGCCCGCGGTTCCGCGGCACCGGCCGGCTTACTGCCGCTGAATGTAGACGACATGGGTTTGGGTGTACTCGTAGAGTCCGTGTTTGCCATCCGCGCCGCCGATGCCGCTCTTGCGCCATCCGGCGTGGAAGCCCTGCATGGCCTCGAAGTTCTCGCGGTTGATGTAGGTTTCGCCGAAGCGGATTTCCTGGCAGGCCTTCAGGGCCACATTCAGATCGCGGGTGTAGATGGAGGAGGTGAGGCCGTAATCGGAGTCGTTGGCGAAGGCGATGGCCTCTTCGAGATCGTGGAAAGTAACCACCGGGGCCACCGGGCCGAAGATTTCGCGGCGGATGATTTCCATGTCCTGGCGGCAATTGGTGAGGACCGTGGGCTGGTAATAGAAGGCGGCCTCCGAGGGACCTCCACCGCGCGCGCCACCGGTGGCCACCTCAGCGCCGGCGGCCACCGCGCCGCGCACCAGGTTGTCCACCTTGCGGTAGCCGGCTTCGTTGATTAGCGGGCCGTAGTCCACGGTCTGGTCGGCGAGGGGATCGCCGAAGCGGGTGGTTTTCATCGCGGCGGTGAGCTTTTCGACGAACTGATCGGCGATGCCGCGCTGCACGTAGACGCGCTCCGCGCAGTTGCAGACCTGGCCGCTATTGATGACGCGCGAGGCTTTGACGGCGCGGACGGCGAGGTCGATATCGGCATCGGCCATGACGATGGCGGGGGCCTTGCCGCCCAGTTCGAGGTTGACCTTGGTGACGTTGGGAGCGGCGGCGGCCATGATGGCGGAGCCGGTTTCCACACTGCCGGTGAAGCTGATCATGCCGACGCGGCGCGAGGAGGCGAGCGCCTTGCCGGCGGTGGCGCCGCGGCCGAACACCATGTTAATGACGCCCGGCGGGGCCTCGATTTCCTGAAGGATGCGGCAGAAGCGGGCGGCGTTGTGGGGGGTCTCTTCGCTGGGCTTAATGACGATGGTGTTTCCAGTGACCAGCGCGGGGGCGGCTTTGCGGGCGATCAGGAAGAACGGAAAGTTCCACGGCAGGATGCCGGCGATTACTCCGATGGGCTGGCGAAAGAGGAAGATGGATTCGCCGGGGCGGTCGCTTTCCAGAATTTCGCCTTCGATGCGGCGGGCCCATTCAGCCATGTAGTCGAAGTAATCGGCGGTGAAGGCCACTTCCACGCGGGCCAGGCCGAGGGTCTTGCCCTGCTCCTCAGTGATGATGCGGGCGAGGGGATCGACCTGCTCGCGGATTTTGGCAGCGAGGGCACGGAGGAGTTTGGCGCGCTCGACGGCCGGGTGGCGCGACCAATCTTTCTGAGCGGCTTCGGCGGCGGAGACGGCGGCATCTACGTCCTCGGGGGTGCTATCGGGAACCGTACAGATTTCCGCGCCGGTGGACGGGTTGCGCACTTCGACGGTGCGCGCGCCCGTGGAGGGAGTGAACTTTCCGTTGATGAAGTTTTGGTAGGGCATGCTATTGCGCTTTGGCTACCTCGACGGCGAATGCATAAGTGGGGCCGAACATGTTGGATCGGAATACGATCCACTGAGCGTCGGGGGTGAAGCTGACGTTGGGTTCCAACCGGTAATTGTGCTTCGACATGTTCACCAGGCGCTCGGCATGAAGGACGCCCGGATTGACGAAGCTCTTATCTTCCAGGCCTCGGTTGGGAATCAGCTCAGGGCGGAAGAGGTAGATCCACTCGCCATCGGGGGCGTGGGCCACCTGGCCGGGGTCGCCGCCATCGCCGCAGAACAGCTTACCATCGCGGCTGACATTAAAGTGGATGGACCATTCGTTGCGCTCCAGGTGATACCAGGTGCGGGCGCCGGTCTCGACGTTGTAGCCGGCCAGCCAGAAGACTTCGCCGCGCGGGGTTTGCAGATCGTACCAGATGGTTTTGCCATCGGGCGCCCAGAATTCGTGGCCGAAAATCTCCATCGCCATGGTGCGGGTGTGGATCTTGGTGGGGGCGCCCGCATGCGGGCCCGAGCCATCGGTGCGCAGGGTCCAGATGCGGTCCACTTTGTGCCAGGGGCCTTCGTGGCAGAACATTAAGAGGGTGGGATCGGTGGGCGAGAATTCCAGGTGGTTGAGCCAGTCGGTGCTGCCGTAGATGGTTTTGATTGCGCCGGTCTTTATATTAATGGTAAAGAGGCCCATGAGCAGGTGGGCGGCCAGCCGCTGCTCCATCATCTCCCCTTTGTTGCGCGGCTGTTCCAGGGTTTGCGGGCCGGGCGGGCGGTTGGGATTATAATCCGGCCCGTCGCCGGCGATGTAAGTGCCCGCCAGCAGGGTCTCATCGGCATTCACGGTGGCGACCGAGCCGCGCGGCGGTAACTTGGCGATCTCACGGGTGACCAGGGAATCCACGTCGGTGGCGCAGACCGTATTGTCGCGGATGTAATACACGTTCTGCGTCTTGTGGCCGGTGACGATGATGCGCACGCGGCCTTTGACTACCGGATGAGTGGCATGAGTGGCGAGGTCGAGCACCGAGATGCCTTCGGGAGTGGTGTAGACCATCTCCTTGCCGTTGGCGGTGTAGCCGTTCTGGTTGAAGTACAGGCTGGCGCTGCCCGGTTCGTCGGTGAGGCGGACGATGCGGTGGCCGGTATCGGGGTCGATCCAGGTGCGCGGCGGGGCATCGGCGGCGGCCAGAGAGAGCGGCCAGAAGGTGAGCACAGATGCGAGCACGGCGATGGCTGGCAACGGCAGGCGGTGCATAGCGGAACTCCGGGTAAATCCCTTCTTCGAGGGTAACACCGGGGCCGGCGATGGGCCGGCGCGCGGCGGGGAAACGGGTAGCCGCACGTTAGCTGAGCGCCGGGGTGCGTTCTTTGACCGCGGTAACCCGGCGTTCCCGTTTCGGCAGCAGCCAGACCACCGCGCGGTACAGCAGGAGCAGGCCGACCAAGGTGCCGTAGAACACCGGCAAGCGGATGTCGGACTTCACCAGCCAGTAATAATGCACCACGCCGGCGATGGCGCTCCCGTATACCAGGCGATGCAACGCCCGCCAACGCCGCCCGCCCAGGCGGCGGATCCAGCCGGCGGTGGAGGTGATGGCCAGGGGCAGCATCAGCACCAGGGCCGCGAAACCGGCGGTAATGAACGGACGCTTGACCACGTCCTTCAGCATTTCGTGAAGATCGAAGAGCTTATCCAGCCAGAGCCAGGTGAGGAAATGGCAGCACCCGTAGAAAAAGGCGAACAGGCCAAACATGCGGCGAAAGCGGATCAAGTCCGGCAGGTGCAGAAGCTGGCGCAGAGGCGTGACGGCCAGGGTGATGACCAGGAAGCGGATGGTCCAATCGCCGGTGAAGTGAGTGATGTACTCCAGCGGGTTGGCGATGATTTCGCCGCGGCTGAAAAAGCCGCCCAGCGCCTCGGGCTGGAGCAGGCCGAACACCACACTGGCCCGCCCGGCGAGCCACAGGAACGGCGCCAGACACAGCAACCAGACCAGTGGTTTCACCCATCGCTTGCGCAGCATGTCAGTAGTATTTTTTGAGGTCCATGCCCGCGTAGAGAGAGGCCACTTCGTTGTACCCGTTGAACATCAGGGTAGGACGGTTCTTGAAGGGCGAGGGCAGGCGCTGCTCGCGAGCCTGGCTCCAGCGCGGATGATCCACGTTGGGATTCACGTTGGAGTAAAAGCCGTACTCGTGCGCGTTGGCGATATTCCAGGTGGTGGGCGGCTGGCCCCCCACGAGCTTGATTTTCACCAGCGACTTGATGCTTTTGAATCCGTACTTCCACGGAATCACCATGCGGACGGGCGCGCCATCCTGCGGCGGCAGAGCGTCGCCGTACATGCCCACGCAGAGGAGCGCGAGCGGGTGCATGGCCTCATCCAGGCGCAGGCCCTCTACATAAGGAAACGGAATGCCGTCGGCATGCGGCATCTGGCTGGAGCTGAAGTAACTCTCAAAGGCCACGAACTTGGCCTTGGGCGTGGGTTCGACTTGTTTCAGCAGCGCGCTGAGCGAGTAACCTACCCAAGGCACCACGATCGACCACGCCTCTACACAGCGGTGCCGGTAGATGCGCTCTTCGAGCGGGGCGATTTTGAGAATCTCGTCCATGGAGAATTTGCGCGGCTTGGCCACGTCGCCTTCCACGGAGACGGTCCACGGCGAGGTTTTGAAATGCTGCGCATACTTCGCCGGTTCGTCCTTGCTCGTACCAAATTCGTAGAAGTTGTTGTAGTGGGTGACGATCTCTTTGGAGGTGACCGGCTCCGTGGTGCTAAACGGGCTCTTCGCCAAACCGCCCAGCGTCGCGGCGGCCGCGCGGCCCGATGGCGAAACGGCTTCGCGGGCAGCCAGAAAGGCGGCCGGAGCCGCGGCCAGGAACTTGCGGCGGTTCAGGTAAACAGACTTGGGAGTGACCTCCGAGTAGCGGAGGTCGGCGGCTTTTTTGATCAGCATCCTAGTGCCTACTATACCTATAGACGGGGTCAGCAGGGCGGTGGATGCGCGCAATTTACCGGCGAGGTGCGGCGACGAGCCACGGAATTATGGATCGCCACAGCGCGCCATGGCATCTCAGTCGAGAGGAAATTCACGTGGACCTGGAGGCTTTACAGTATCCCATCGGCCGCTTTCGCTGGGACTCGGCGAACGGTTCCGAACACCGCGGCGAATGGCTGCGAGCCATCGAACGGACGCCGGGCGAGGTGCGGCGCGTGGTCGCCGGCCTCACCGATGAACAACTCGACACGCCTTACCGCCCGGATGGCTGGACCGTCCGGCAGGTGGTGCATCATTACGCCGACGATCACCTGAATTCCTATTGCCGGTTCAAGCTGGCGCTGACGGAGGACGCACCCGCCATCAAACCGTACAGCGAGCCGCTATGGGCCGAGTTGCCGGATGCGCGGAAAGGACCGATCGAGCCGTCGCTGGAACTTCTGGCCGCCCTGCACCAGCGCTGGATGGCGGCATGGAGGGCGCTCGCGGAACCGGACTGGCTGCGCACGTTCGTTCACCCAAAACGCGGACCGGTAACGTTGCATCAGCTTGCCGCTCTGTATGCCTGGCATGGCCGGCATCACGTGGCGCAGGTTCGGGCCTTGCGCGTGCGTAGCGGCTGGCGCGAGGAAGCCTAACGCGCGGTTCCGCGCCATTCTGCCCCCGGGGGTGGGTGAATGTTCGAAAATCTTACCGAAACAGCTCGCAAGGCGGTGCTGCTGGAGCGGCGGCTGGTCTTGGTCGATGCGGGATTGCTCAGCGACGCTGGTACACACCATCGGGCCCGGCTGCAAAGTTGGCGCAAGGCGATCCTATTCAGGCGGCCATCGCTTGCTGACGGCGCGCCGGGCAGAACCGGTAGCCACAGGAACCCCGAAGCGGACGGCCGACCCGTCAGCGGCACCAACCAAACGCCGGTCACCCGACTGGGCGGCACCGCGAGACTTGGCGTTGGGGTGCCCGGCGTCCCGAAGCTTCGTTCACTCCAAAATCGCGTTGAAGAACATCTTGAAGGTCAGATAGCTTTGCGCGCGGTATTGTGGGCGCATCCCGAACAGGATGGCCCGTCCGCTGCCCACCGGGGCGTCGATCAGCGCGGCCTTCCCGGCGATCACTTTTTCGCCCACCAGCCAGCCCGACGCCAGCACGCCGGAATCGGGATAGCGCGCCACCGCCGGGAGTTGGGTGTCCCACGCGGGACTTTGCTCGCTCCAGATGGCGATCTCCGCCGGCACCCCGTACGCCAGCGGGCTGTGGGTGTCGATCCGGGCGTTCAGCAGCGAACCGGGCGAGTAGAATTCGCTGGAGCCGC